>NZ_CP162488.1:527500-607500 GCF_041242975.1 Xanthomonas sp. DAR 35659 | reverse complement strand
GCTCGGCGGCCGCCGCGTCGTGGAAGCGCGTGGTCAGTTCGCGCGCCAGGCGCAGCTTCACCTCGCGCGGGTGCAGGCTGCCCGCCTGCACCTGCCGCCGCAGCTCCTGCGCCTCGTTCACGCCGATGTCGAAGGAGAGCAGTTCGATCCAGCGCCACATGAGGTCGTCGCCGATCTTCATGGTCTTGGTGACGATATCGATCGCCGGCTCGCTGATGCCGATGTAGTTGCCCAGCGACTTGGACATCTTGTTGACCCCGTCCAGACCCTCCAGCAGCGGCATGGTCAGCACGATCTGCGCCGGTTGCCCGTAGTGCTCCTGCAGGCCGCGCCCCATCAGCAGATTGAACTTCTGGTCGGTGCCGCCGAGTTCGACGTCGGCCTTCAGCGCCACCGAGTCGTAGCCCTGGACCAGCGGGTACAGGAACTCGTGGATGGCGATGGACTGCTGCGCGGCGTAGCGCTTGGCGAAGTCGTCGCGCTCGAGCATGCGCGCGACGGTGTGCTGGCCGGCCAGGCGGATCATGTCGGCCGCATTCATCTGTCCGAACCACTCGGAATTGAAGCGTACTTCGGTGCGCTCGCGATCCAGCACCTTGAACACCTGCTCCTCGTAGGTGCGCGCATTGGCGAGCACGTCCTCGCGGGTCAGCGGCTTGCGGGTGACGTTCTTGCCGGTGGGATCGCCGATCATCCCGGTGAAGTCGCCGATCAGGAAGATCACCTGGTGGCCCAGTTGCTGGAACTGGCGCATCTTGTTGAGCAGCACGGTGTGGCCGATGTGCAAGTCCGGCGCGGTCGGGTCGAAACCGGCTTTCACGCGCAATGGGCGGCCGCTGCGCAGGCGCGCCTCCAGTTCTTCGCGCTTGAGGATTTCGTCGGCACCGCGGCCGATCAGGGCAAGAGACTCTTCAATCGTGGACAAAGACGGAACTCCGACGGGTTGCGGTCAAGCAACATGAATGGCGTTAAGTGCAAGTTAACCGTGCGTCCGGCGAAAACCCGAGCCGGTTCAATGGTTTGACGCGCTGTTGATCGATGTTTATGGTAGCCGAGTTTTGAGCTCGCGCTTCGGGCTCGCGAGGACGACTTGATGCAGAACAGCGAAAGCGAACAGGAACGCGCACGCAAGCAGCGCTTCCAGGAACGGCTCCATGTCCTTCACGACACCGCACTGCATCGGCAGTTGACGCAACATCTCCCGGCCGGCCGCTGGACGCGCCGCCACTGGATCCACGCCAGCCTGTTCGCCACCATCGGCGCACTGGTGGCGACGATCGTGCCCGGCTTCTCCAATGCCATCGACGTGCCGCTGCAGACCACGCACGCGACGCTGGCGCTGCCGTTGCCGCCGATCTCGCTGGCCCAGCAGCAGGGCGTGGCCGGCGACAGCTGGCAGGTGGTGCGCATCCAGCCCGGGCAGACCCTGGGCGCGGTGTTCGAGCAGCTGAACATCCCGGCCACGGTGATGCACCAGGTACTCGACCACCCGGGCACGCGCGAGGCGCTGACCAAGCTGCGCCCCGGCGCCGAAATCGCCTTCGATCTGCCGGTGGCCGGCAGCCTGCGCGGCATCCGCTTCGACCGCGACGCTACCCACCGCGTGGAACTGTCGTTGCTCGGCGACGACATCCGCGAGAAGGTGACCGAGCGCGAGACCAGCACCCGCACCGCGGTCATCAGCGGCGAGATCACCAGTTCGCTGTACGTGGCCGCGCGCAAGGCCGGGCTGTCGCCGTCGGCGATCGCGACGATGACCGACGAGATCTTCAAGTACGACATCGACTTCGACAAGGACCTGCAGCCGGGCGACCGCTTCAGCGTGGTGATGGACGAGACCTGGCGCGAAGGCGAGCGCATCGACACCAGCAAGATCCTGGCGGCGACCTTCACCACCCGCGGCAAGACCTACAGCGGGTTCCGCTTCGAACAGAACGGCAAGCCGGCCGAGTACTTCGACGTCACCGGGCGGCCGCTGAAGAAGAGCTTCATCCGCATGCCGGTGTCCTACAGCCGCATCAGTTCGACCTTCGGCGCGCGCAAGCATCCGGTGCTGGGCACCATGCGCATGCACAAGGGCATCGACTACGCGGCGCCGTCGGGCACGCCGATCATGGCCGCCGGCGATGCGAAGGTGCAATTCGTCGGCACCCAGCGCGGCTACGGCAACGTGGTGATCCTCGATCACGGCAAGGGCTACAGCACGCTGTACGGGCACATGTCGCGGTTCGGCGGCATCAAGGCCGGCCAGCGCATCAACCAGGGCACCGTGATCGGCTACGTCGGCATGACCGGCATGGCCACCGGCCCGCACCTGCACTACGAATTCCGCGTGGACGGCGCGCAACGCAACCCGGCCTCGGTGACGATGCCGCCGCCGACCCCGCTGGCCGGCGCCGAGCTGGCCGCGTTCCGCGCGCAGACCTCGCCGGCGCTGGCGCGCATCCAGCGCGTGGAGAAGCTGATCTACGCCGACGCCGCGCCGGCGAAGAACGAGACGGCGAAAAAGAAGAAGACCGTCGCCTCGGCCAAGCCGGCGCAGTCCAGCGACGCCGGCTGAGGCGCATGCCGCATTCGGTGCGGCGGCGCGGATTGACGCGCCGTCGCCCCTCGCCCACGCTGCGGCGCTGACCGCTGCCAAGGCCCGCCGCATGCCCGACCCGACCACCCACGACGACACCGCCCTGTTCCTGGGCCTGATGTCCGGCACCAGCGCCGACGGCATCGACGCGGCGTTGGTGCGCTTTGCGGCCGATGGCGGCGCGCATCTGCAGCTGGGCCGCACCTACGCCTGGCCGGCGCCGCAGCGCGAGGCGCTGATCGCGCTGGGCGAAGGCGGCGACATCGATTCGCTGGACACGCTGGGCCGGCTCGACGCGGAGGTGGCGATCGCCTTCGCCGAGGCCGCGCTGCGCCTGCTCGAGGAGGCCGGGGTCGCACCCGCGGCGGTGCGCGCGATCGGCTCGCACGGCCAGACCGTGCGCCACCGGCCGCTGGCCGACCCGGCCTTCACCTGGCAACTGGGCGACGGCAACCGCATCGCCGAGCTGACCGGCATCGCCACCGTGTGCGACTTCCGCCGCCGCGACGTCGCCGCCGGCGGGCACGGCGCGCCGCTGATGCCGGCCTTCCATGCGGCCATGCTCGGCGCGGCGCACGAGGATCGCGCGGTGTTGAACCTGGGCGGGATCGGCAACCTGACCCTATTGCCGGCGCACGGCCCCGTGCGCGGCTTCGATACCGGACCGGCCAACGCCCTGCTCGATGCCTGGTGCCAGCGCCACCTGGGCCAGCCCTACGACGCCGGCGGCGCTTTCGCCGCCAGCGGCCAGGTCGACGATGGCCTGCTGCAGCGCCTGCTGGCCGATCCCTGGTTCGCGCTGGCCCCGCCCAAGAGCACCGGCCGCGAGCAGTTCCACCTGCGCTGGGTGGACACGCTGCTGGAACCGACCGCGCGTCCGGCCGCGTCCGTGCAGGCGACCTTGCTGGAACTGACCGCAGCCACCGTCGCCGATGCGTTGCTGGCGCAGCAGCCGGCGACCCGACAACTGCTGGTGTGCGGCGGCGGCGTGCACAACCCGGTGCTGCTGGCGCGGCTGCAGGCACGGCTGCCCGGGGTGCAGGTGCTGTCGACCCAGGCGATGGGCCTGGATCCGGACTACGTGGAGGCGATGGGCTTCGCCTGGCTGGCGCGGCAGACCCTGGCCGGCCTGCCCGGCAATCTGCCCTCGGTCAGCGGCGCGCGCGGGCCGCGCATCCTGGGCGCGATCCACCTGGCGTGATGGGGCCGCCACGCGGCCTGGGCCGGTTCGCCGCGGCCGCGGGACGCTGCACGCGGCTCAGAAACCGGCGCCGGCCGGCAGTTCGCGCAGCGCCGCGATCGCTTCGGACAAGGCGTCCACTTCCGGGTTCTCGAAGCCGCTGCGCACTTCGTGCTCGCTGGCGAACAGGCCCTGCTCGATCAGGCTGAGCACGGTCTGGTGCTGGGTCCAGCCGCGCGCCACAGCAATGCGTCGGATGCGATCGACCAGGATGGGGTCGATGTCGCGCAACAGCAGATCGGTCATGCGCACTCCCGGCTCGGACGGCGGCGCACCCCATGCGCCGCCGCCCATCATCCGCAACTCGTGGCGGGCTTTCAATCGAGGCGTCGGCCATGGCGGTGGATGGCGGGGACGCGACCTCGCCCCTCCGGCAAGGCCACCGGCCCCGATCAGGACGGGGCGGCGACGGCGCGACGGCGCTGCTGCACGATCAGCAAGACACACAGGATCACCACCGGGATCGCCATCAGCGCGGTGCCGATGAAGAACAGCGCATACCCGTCCAGCAGCGTGCGCCCCTGCGCCAGGGTCTGCACCCACCAGCCGGAAAAGCCTTTCAGCGCCTTGCCGGGCATGGCGTAGAACGAACTGAGCAGCGCGTACTGGGTGGCGGTGTAGCCGATGCTGGTCAGGCTGGACATGTAGGCGATCAGGGCCGTGCCGGCGAAGCCGCTGGCGAAGTTGTCGATCGCCATCGCGGTTGCGAAGCGCGGCAGGTCGGCGCCGTCGTACGCCAGCCAGGCGAACGCGAGGTTCGAACACGGGCCCAGGACCGCGCCGACCAGCAACGCCACCAGCACGCCCCAGCGCACCGACACCAGGCCGGCGGCGGCGATGCCGACGAAGGTGGCCACCAGGCCCACCGACCCGCGCACGGCGCCGACGGTGTCCTCGGACAGGCCGAGGTCGACGTAGAACGGGTTGGCCATCGGGCCCATCACGAAATCCGCCAGGCGATAGACGCTGATCGCCAGCAGGATCAGGATCGCGGCGCTGCGGTGTTCGCGAAAGAAGGCCACGAACGGTCCGATCACCGCGTCGAACAGGCCGCGCGGCGTCCATAGCCGCGCCGCCTGGGCCTGCACCGCGAGCACCTCGCGCGCCGGCTCGCGCGCCATCAGCACCGCGACCACGCCCACCGCCATCAGCACCGCCATCGCCTCGTAGGAGACCTGCCAGCCGACCCGCGCGGCGATCATCAGGATCAGGGCGTCGGTGACCAGCAGCGCGGAGCGATAGCCCAGCGCCGAGGACGAGGTCAGCAGGCCGAGCTGTTCGCTGTTGTCGGCGATCTCGATGCGCCAGGCGTCGATCACGATGTCCTGGGTCGAGGAAGCGAAGGCGACCACGACCGCCATCGCCCCGAACACGGCGATGTGTTCCCAGGCCACGCCGAAGATCAGCACGCTGCCGCCCTTGGGCTGGATCAGCGCCATGCCGACCAGGCCCACCGCTACCACCACCTGCGACAGCAGCATCCAGCCGCGGCGGCGGCCGAGCCGGCCCAGCAGCGGCACGTCGGTCTTGTCGACGATCGGCGCCCACAGGAACTTCATCGAGTAGGCCAGGCCCGCCCAGGACAGGAAGCCGATGGTGCTCAGTTCGGCGCCTTCCTTGCGCATCCAGAAGCCGAGCGTGTTGCCGACCAGGTACAGCGGCAGGCCGGAACTGAAGCCCAGCAGCAGCATCGCCAGTACCTTGGGCTCGCGCAGATTGGCCAGCACCTGTTGCCAGGAGCGGCGCGGCTTGGCGGCCTCGCTCATGGCGCGTAGTCCACCACGAACGGCGCATGGTCGGAGAAGCGCTGCGCGGTGTAGATCGAACAGCCCTGCAGGCGCTCGCGCAGCGACGGAGTGACGAACTGGTAGTCGATGCGCCAACCGACGTCGTTGGCGCGCGCCGCGCCGCGGTTGCTCCACCAGGTGTAGTCCTGGCCATCGGGGTGCAGCGCGCGATAGGCGTCGACCCAGCCGCGGCCGCTGGCCGGGTCGGCGTCCTCGGCGCGATCGGCGCACAGGCCGTTGAGCCAGTCGCGCTCGGCCGGCAGGCAGCCGGAGTTCTTCTGGTTGGACTTCCAGTTCTTGATGTCCAGCGCCGAGCGCACGATGTTCCAGTCGCCGCACAGCACGTAGTCGCGGCCGCTATGCAGCCACTCCACCAGGATCGGCCGCAGCCAGTCCATGACCTGGAACTTGTAGCCCTGGCGCAGCTCGCCCGAGGAGCCGGAGGGAATGTAGAACGAGACCACGCTGAGGTTGCCGAAGCGCGCCTCCAGGTAGCGGCCCTCCTCGTCGAACTCGGGCCAGCCCAGCGCGGTGCGCACCTCGTCGGGCTCGCGCTTGCTGTAGATGGCCACGCCGCTGTAGCCCTTCTTGGTGCTGGCGTCGCGGAACCAGGCGCGATAGCCGTCCGGCAGGAACGCCGGCCCGGCGAGCTGATGCTCCTGCGCCTTGGTCTCCTGCACGCACAGCACGTCGGCGTGCTGGCCGGAAAACCACTCGAAGAAGCCCTTGGTCGCGGCCGAACGCAGGCCGTTGGCGTTGAAGCTGATGATGCGCATGGGAGCCGGGAATGGGGAAAGGGGAATAGGGAATCGGCAAAGCGTACTCCAGTGGGACCGGTAAGACGGAACAACCGCTATGCTTTTCACCATTCCCGATTCCCCTTTCCCCATTCCCGGCTCCCCAATGACCGACTACCGGCAACGCTTCCTGCAACTGGCCCTGGACGCGCAGGCGCTGCGCTTCGGCGAATTCACGCTCAAGTCCGGGCGCCTGAGCCCGTACTTCTTCAATGCCGGGCGCTTCGATGCCGGCGCGGCGATGGTGCGCCTGGCGGCGTGCTACGCCGATGCGGCCGACGCGGCCGGGCTCGACTTCGACCTGCTGTTCGGCCCGGCCTACAAGGGCATCCCGCTGGCGACCGCGCTGGCCTGCGAGTACGCGCAGCGCGACCGCAACCTGCCGCTGGCGTTCAACCGCAAGGAGGCCAAGGCGCATGGCGAGGGCGGCAGCCTGATCGGCGCGCCGCTGGCCGGGCGCCGGGTGCTGATCGTGGACGACGTGATCACCGCCGGCACCGCGATCCGCGAGGCGCTGGCGATCATCCGCGAGGCCGGCGGCCTCCCCGCGGGCATCCTGGTCGCGCTGGACCGACAGGAGATCGCCGGCGAGCACGACCGGCGCTCGGCGGCGCAGGCGGTGGCGGCCGAGGCCGGCGTTCCTGTGGTGTCGGTCGCGCATCTGGGCGACCTGCTTGCATTCATCGACGGAAACGCAGACCTTGTCGGCTTCCGCGAACCGCTGCTGGCCTACCGGGCACGCTACGGCAACGATCCGACAGGCTGACAGCAGGGGGCTGCCACATGCCGATCCAACGACTCCGGGCCTGCGCCTTGCCGGCCCTGCTCGCCTTGCTGGCGCTGCCGGCGGCCGCGCAGCCGGCGGCGTCGAAAAAGCTGTACTGCTGGAACCAGGGCGGGCAGCGTGTGTGCAGCGATGCGCTGCCGCCGGAAGCGGTGAACCAGGCGCGCGACGAATTCAATGCCAAGAGCGGGCTGCGCAGTGGCGCGGTCGGCCGCGCACTGAGCCCGGAGGAGCGCGCCGCGGCCGCGGCCGACGCCGCGCAACAGCGCGCCGATCAAGCCGCGCTGGAGACGCGCAAGCGCACTGACCAGGCGCTGCTGCTATCGTTCCAGACCGAGGAAGAGCTGCGCCGGGTGTTTTCCGAACGCATCGGCATCGTCGACAACAACATCAACACCGCGCGCTACAACGTCAACAGCCTGCGCGAGGGCCTGGTCGCGCTGCTCGGCACTGCCGGCGCGCGCGAGCTGGCCGGGCAGAAGGTGACGGGCAAGATCGTGGAGGATGTGCAGCAGCGGCATCGCGCCTTGCTGTGGCAACTGCGCATGCAGCAGAACTTCGAGCAGCAGCGGCTCGGCCTGAACCAGGAAATCGAAGACACCTTGCAGCGCTATCGCGCGGCGAAGCGACCGGCGGCGGCAGCGACGGCCGGCGGCTGAGCGCCGCAAGGGGCTGGGCCGGTGTGGCGGTGGTCGGGGCATAAAACGGCGGGAAAGATGGGGCCGAAGCCTCTCCCGCAATGCACCCGGCCGGCTGCGCGCAAGCGTCTTGGGGGAGCGACTTCAGTCGCGACGAGCGAAGGCTGGAAGGCATGCGGCTCCGGAGGCAGTCGGGGCTGAAGTCCCGCCCACAGTGCACCCATCCGGCTACATGGGAGCGTCTTATGGGAGTAACTTCAGTCGCGACGCGCGAAGGCCGGAAATCACACGGCTCCGGAAGCAGTCGGGGCTGAAGCCCCTCCTACAGTGCACCCGGCCGGCTGCGCGCGAGC
Source organism: Xanthomonas sp. DAR 35659 (assembly GCF_041242975.1). Taxonomy (NCBI): domain Bacteria; kingdom Pseudomonadati; phylum Pseudomonadota; class Gammaproteobacteria; order Lysobacterales; family Lysobacteraceae; genus Xanthomonas; species Xanthomonas medicagonis. Next base: position 599,320 of record NZ_CP162488.1, on the reverse strand, counting down.
GCCTTGTGGGAGCGACTTCGGTCGCGACGCGCGAAGGCCGGAAGCCAGACGGCTCCGGACTCGCACCGCGACCTCAGAAACCCGGCGGCAGCGACGGCAACACCGCCTGCAACTGGCTGCGGAACAGATCCTTGATCCGCTCCAGCGCGGCGCTGCTGTCGGCTTCGAACCGCAGCACCAGCACCGGCGTGGTATTCGATGCGCGCACCAGCCCCCAGCCGTCGGGGAAGTCGGCGCGCAGGCCGTCGATGGTGAGCAGCCGCGCGCCGGCGAACGGCGAATTCTCCTCCTGCGCCGCGGCCACCAGTTGCGCGATCAGCGCCGGCGCGTCCTGCCCGTCCAACGGTAGCTTGATCTCCGGCGTGGACACGCTGTCCGGCAGCTCCGCCAGCACCTCCGAGGGGCTTTCCTCGCGCTGCGCCAGGATCTCCAGCAGCCGCGCCGCCGCGTACAGGCCGTCGTCGAAGCCGTACCAGCGCTCCTTGAAGAAGAAGTGCCCGCTCATCTCGCCGGCCAGTTCGGCGTCGGTCTCGCGCATCTTCGCCTTGATCAGCGAGTGCCCGGTCTTCCACACCAGTGGGCTGCCGCCGTTGCGCAGCACGTAGTCCGACAGCTTGCCGGTGCACTTGACGTCGTAGATGACCAACGCGCCGGGATTGCGCTGCAGCACGTCGGCCGCGAACAGCATCAGCAACCGGTCGGCGTAGATCACCTTGCCTTCCTTGGTGACCACGCCCAGCCGGTCGGCGTCGCCGTCGAAGGCGATGCCCAGGTCGGCGTCGAACCGCTTCACCGTCTGGATCAGGTCCTCGAGGTTGTGCGGCTCGCTGGGATCGGGGTGGTGGTTGGGGAAGGTGCCGTCGACGTCGCAGTACAGCGGCACCACCTCGGCGCCGATCGCCTCCAGCAGCCGCGGCGCCAGTTCGCCACCGACGCCGTTGCCGGCATCGGCGACCACCTTGAGCGGCCGGTCCAGCTGCACGTCGTCGGCGATGCGCTGGATGTAGTCGTCGCCGACGTCGCGCTGCTCCAGCCGCCCCGGCTCGGCCGCGCTCGGCAGGCGGCCTTCGCTGATGCGCGTGTACAGGTCGGTGATCGACGCGCCGGACAGCGTCTCGCCGCCGACCACGATCTTGAAGCCGTTGTAGTCCGGCGGGTTGTGGCTGCCGGTCACCGCCACGCAGCTGCCGGCGCGCAGGTGGAAGCTGGCGAAATACACCACCGGGGTCGGCGCCAGGCCGATGTCGGTGACGTGGCAGCCGGCGCGGCGCAGGCCCTCGATCAGCGCCGCCGACAGCTCCGGCCCCGACAGGCGGCCGTCGCGGCCGACCACCACTTCGTTCAGTCCCTGCTCCTGCATGACCGCGCCGATCGCCTGGCCGATCAGCGCGGCGACCTGCGGACTGAGATCGCGGCCGACCACGCCGCGGATGTCGTAGGCGCGGAAGATGCCGGCCGGCACCGTCGGCGTCGCCGCCGGCCGCGGTGGCGGCGGCGGCGTCTCGCCCTCGGGCGTCGGCGGCGGTCCCTGCTGCTGCAGGCTCTGCCGCAACGTGGGTTCCTGCTCGGTCGCCACGGCGGCGGCCTTGGCGCGGCGCGGCCGCGGCAGGCGCCCGCGCGCGGCCAGCAACACCGCCACGGTCAGGAAGCCGAATAGGCCGGCGACGATCAGGCACGGCAGCGCATCCAGGCCGAGCGGGCCGGCCTCGGCGTCGGGCAGCGCCGCGACCATGCGCAAGCCGCTGCTGCCGATCGGGCGCGATAGCGCGTCGCCATGGTCGGCCAGCGCGGCATCACCGGCGCCGACGACGTCGTAGCCACCTTGGCGCAGGGCGAGGTAGCCGCTGGCCGGTACCGCGGCCTGCGCCACCGGCGCGGTCAGCAGGCGCAAGGGCAGGCGCAGGTAGGCCACGCCCATGCCGGTGTCCAGGGTCACCGGCGCGGCCAGCCCCAGCCGCGCCGCGCCGCCGTCGCGCACCACCGCGCTGGCGACCGCGTCGGTCAGCAAGGCCTTCTCCAGCAACGCCAGGCGGCCGTAACCGAAACCGGCGGCGTCGGCATAGCCGGCGCTCAGGTCGGCGGGCAGCACCTGCGCGTCCTCGGCCTCCTTCCAGCCGGCGCGCAGCGTCTGCGCGGCGGCCGCGGCGTCGCCGCGGGCCAGCGCGGCCTGCACCGCGGGCTGTTGCAGTTGCGTGGCCAGGCGCTTGCTGGTGGCCGCCAGCAGCCGCGAGATCTCCGCCACGGCCGCATCGCGCGCCTGCTCCAGTGCCGCCGCGCTGCGCTCATGCTGCCATTGCTGCACGCCGCTCCAGCCGAACCACGCGGCCACGATGGCCAGCAGCAGCGCCAGCAGCGGCGCCGCCTTGCGCAAACCGTCCGGCGCCGGGCGCCGGTGTGTTGCCTCGCTCATGCAGACGATCCCCCGTCAGCGCACCCCGGTATGGCCGAATCCACCCGTTCCCCTGGCGCTGTCGGCGAAAGTATCCACTACCTGCAGGGCCACGCGCACGACCGGCATCACGACCAGCTGCGCGATGCGATCGCCGGGAGCGATGGTGAAGGGCGCGCGGCCGCGGTTCCAGACGCTGATCAGCAGCGGCCCCTGGTAATCGGCATCGATCAGGCCGGTGCCGTTGCCGAGCACGATGCCGTGGCGATGGCCCAGCCCGGAGCGCGGCAGCACCACCGCGCACAGCTGCGGATCGGCGATGTAGATGGACAGCCCGCTGGGGATCAGCGCGGTATCGCCCGGTTCCAGGGTCAGCGGCGCCTCGGTCGCCGCGCGCAGGTCCAGGCCGGCGCTGGCCTCGGTGGCATAGTCCGGCAACGGCCAGTCGTCGCCGAAGCGCGGATCGAGCAGCTTGACCTGCAGCGGGTACGGCGTCGGGGTGGTCATGCGTGCAGTCGCTCCGCGATCAGGGCCAGCAATTGCTCGGCCAGTTGCGCCTTGGACACCGCCGGGAAACTGCGGGCGCCGTCCTGCCAGTAGGCGGTGGCGGCGTTGTGGTCGCTCTCGAAGCCGTTGCCGGCCACCCCCACCTGGTTGGCGATGATCAGGTCCAGGTGCTTGTCGGTGAGTTTGCCACGGGCATAGCGCTCGATGTCGTGGGTCTCGGCGGCGAAGCCGACCACCAGTTTCAGCGCCTGGGTCTGCGCGGCGACCTCGGCCAGGATGTCCGGGGTGCGCACCAGTTCCAGGGTCAGGCTCTCGCCGCTCTTCTTGATCTTCTGCGCCGCCACCTGCCTGGGCGTGTAGTCGGCGACCGCGGCGGTGCCGATGTAGATGTCGGCCGGCAGCGCGCCCAGGACCGCCTCGCGCATCTGCGCCGCCGAGCGCACGTCGATGCGCCGCACGCCGTCGGGCGTAGACAAATGCACCGGACCGCTGACCAGCACCACGTCGGCGCCCTGGCGCGCGGCGGCCGCGGCCAGGGCGTAGCCCATCTTGCCGCTGCTGCGGTTGCCGAGGTAGCGCACCGGATCCAGGTCTTCGTAGGTCGGGCCGGCGCTGATCAGCAGGCGCAGGCCGCGCAGCGCGCCGCTGGTGGCGACGGCGACGGCGGCGGCGGGCGCCGGTGCCGCCACGACGCCGGCGGACTGGACCGCGCCGCCCGCGGCGACCAGCGCGGCCACGATCTCTTCCGGCTCGGCCAGGCGCCCGGGACCGGACTCGCCCTCGGCCAGCGGGCCGTCGTTCGGCCCGACCACGCTGGCGCCGCGCTGGCGCAGCGTGGCGGCATTGGCCTGGGTGGCCGGATGCAGCCACATGCGATGGTTCATCGCCGGACACACGGTGAGCGGCGCGGTGCTCGCCAGGCACAGGGTGCTGACCAGATCGTCGGCCAGGCCATGCGCCAGCCGCGCCAGCAGGTCGGCGGTGGCCGGCGCCACCACCACGTGGTCGGCCCAGCGCGCCAGTTCCAGGTGGCCCATGGCCTGCTCGGCGGCACTGTCCCACAGGCTGGTGCGGGCCGGGTGCGCGGACAGCGCCTGGAAGCTCAGCGGGGTCACGAACTGCTGCGCGCCGGCGGTCATCGCCACCTGCACCTCGGCACCCGCCTCGCGCAGCCGCCGCACCAGTTCCAGCGCCTTGTAGGCGGCGATGCCGCCGCCCACGCACAACAGCACACGTCTCCCCTGCAGGGGCCCCTCGAAAGTACCGGTCACGTCGGGAATGTCCTACCCATGCAAGAACGATTAGCTTACCCGATGGCCCTCGGCCGCCCTGATATCGTTGCGCCATATCGCCCGCCAATCTGGCGATATGCACATCTCCGACTGGCCCGACGACGAACGCCCCCGCGAAAAGCTGCTGGCACGCGGCCCCGGCGCCCTTTCCGATGCCGAACTGCTGGCGATCTTCCTCGGTTCCGGCCTGCCCGGCAGCGACGCGGTGCGCACCTCGCGCGACCTGCTGCACCGTTACGGCCCGCTGCGCACGCTGCTCGACCGCCCGCCGGGCGACCTGGTCCACCTGCCGGGGCTCGGCCCGGCGCGCGCCTGCAAGCTGGCGGCCGCGCTGGAGCTGGGCCAGCGCCACCTGGCCGCGGAACTGGAACGCGGCACCACCCTGACCGACCCGAGCACGGCCGGCCGCTATTTCGCGCGGCGCCTGCGGGCGTGGCCGCACGAGGTGTTCGCGGTGCTGTTCCTGGACACCAAGCACCGTTCGCTGGCGTTCGAGGAACTGTTCCATGGCACCCTCGATGGTGCCGAGGTGCATCCGCGCGAGGTGGTGCGGCGCGCGCTGGCGCACAACGCGGCGGCGGTGATCATCGGCCACAACCATCCGTCCGGGAACCCGGAACCCTCGCCCGCCGACCGCGCCGTCACCCAACGGCTGAAGCAGGCGCTGGGATTGGTGGACATCCGCCTGCTGGACCATTTCGTCATCGGCGACGGCGCCCCGGTGTCGATGGCGGCGCGCGGCTGGGCCTGATCGGGAGGCCGGGGCGGTCGCGGCAGGCGCGGTGGGCGCGGGGCGCGGAGGCGTCCCGTCCCCGCCGGTGCGGGCACAGGGCTGAGGTCGGGCTGAACCCGGGACGGGCCGGGAGGCGGCGGGTCGGGTAAAATCGCCGGTTCCGCGCTTCAAGCAGAGATCTCGTGAAATCCCAACTCCGCGCCCTGATCGGTCAAGGCATCGAAGCCTTGCGCGCCAATGGCACCCTGCCGGCCGACACCCTACCGCCGGACTTCGTGGTCGAGCGGCCCAAGACCCGCGAGCACGGCGACTTCGCCACCAACGCGGCGATGCTGCTGGCCAAGGCCGCGCGCACCAATCCGCGTGCCCTCGCCCAGCAGCTGGTGGACGCGCTGCCGGCCAACGACGATGTCAGCAAGGTCGAGATCGCCGGCCCCGGCTTCATCAATTTCCACCTCGGCCCCGGCGCCTACCAGCGCGAGGTGCTGGCGGTGCTCAAGCAGGGCGAGGACTACGGCCGCAGCCTGGTCGGCAACGGCCGTACCGTGGGCGTGGAGTACGTCTCGGCCAATCCGACCGGGCCGCTGCACGTCGGCCATGGCCGCGCCGCGGCGATCGGCGACTGCCTCGCACGCCTGCTCGAGGCCAACGGCTGGAACGCCAAGCGCGAGTTCTACTACAACGACGGCGGCAACCAGATCGAGAACCTGGCCCGCTCGGTTCAAGCGCGCGCCCAGGGCAAGACCCCGGACAGCCCCGACTGGCCGGAAGAAGGCTACCGCGGCGACTACATCCAGGACGTGGCCGACGCCTACATGGCCGGCGCCGCGGTCGACCTGGAGGGCCACGTGGTCACCGGCGCCAAGGATCCGCAGGATCTGGACGCGATCCGCCGCTTCGCCGTGGCCTACCTGCGCAACGAGCAGAACCACGACCTGGCCGCGTTCGGCGTGGATTTCGACATCTACTTCCTGGAAAGCTCGCTGTACCGCGACGGCAAGGTCGAGGAGGCGGTGCAGAAGCTGGTCGCCTCCGGCCACACCTACGAGGACGGCGGCGCGCTGTGGCTGAAATCCACCGATTTCGGCGACGACAAGGACCGCGTGATGCGCAAGTCCGACGGCAGCTACACCTACTTCGTGCCGGACGTGGCCTACCACCTGAGCAAGTGGCAACGCGGCTACGTGCGCGCCATCACCGAGCTGGGCGCCGACCACCACGGCTCGCTGGCGCGGGTGCGCGCCGGCCTGCAGGCGATGGACCTGGGCATCCCCAAGGGCTGGCCCGAATACGTGCTGCACCAGATGGTCACGGTGATGCGCGGCGGCGAGGAAGTGAAGCTGTCCAAGCGCGCCGGCAGCTACCTGACCCTGCGGGACCTGATCGAGGAAGCCGGTCGCGACGCCACGCGCTGGTTCCTGATCGCGCGCAAGCCCGATTCGCAGCTCACCTTCGACATCGACCTGGCGCGCCAGCAGAGCAACGACAACCCGGTGTTCTACGTGCAGTACGCGCACGCCCGCGTGTGCAGCCTGCTGCGCCAGGCGCAGGAGAAGAAGCTGGACTACGACCAGGCCGACGGCCAGGCGCAACTGAACCGGCTGAACGACGCGACCTCGCTGGAATTGATGCAGGAACTCTCGCGCTACCCGGAAGTGGTGGAGAATGCGGGGCATGCACTGGAGCCGCACCTGATCGCGCAGTACCTGCGCGAACTGGCCACGGCGTTCCACACCTGGTACCACGGCACCCCGGTGCTGGTGGACGATGCGGGCGAGCGCAACGCCAAGTTGACCCTGGCGGTGGCGGCGCAGCAGGTCTTGGCCAATGGCCTGAATCTCCTGGGCGTTTCCGCCCCGGAAAAAATGTGAGTGGAGAAGCGGTAGATGGCAGCACGACGCGGTAAGACGCAGGCCCGGCGCAACACCGGCAACGGCACGCCCGGATGGGTGTGGCTGATCGCCGGCGTGGCGATTGCGGCCGTGGTGTTCCTGGCGGCACCCGGCCTGTTCAAGAAGGACGGCGACGGCTTCCTGCGCGTGGGCGGCCCACGCGCCAACCCGGACGCGCAGCCGGCGCCGGTGGCCGATGCCGACGTGGACGCGGCGCCGGAACTGCCCAAGCCGGCGGCCACGGCGGCCGGCAGCACCAAGCCCGATGCCAAGGACGCCAAGAAGGACGCGCAGACCCAGTACGACTTCTACACCCTGCTGCCGGGCAAGGAAGTGCAGATGTCCGACGCCGAACTGGCCGCCAGCGCGCGCGCCGAGGCCAACCGCCAGGCGCGCGCGCAACAGGCGACCGCGGCTACGGCCACGGCCAGCCCCGCGACGACCGCCGCCGCCACGGCGCCGGCAGCGACGGCAGCGACGGCAGCGGCCGCCAATCCGACCCCGTTGCCGGAAACCGCGGCAGCGAGCGCGCCGACCGCCACCCCGGCCAAGCCGGCGCCGGCCACCACCGCGGCGGCCGCCGCCGCACCCGACAACGTCCGCTACATCCTGCAGGCCGGCTCGTTCGGCGCTTCCGGCGATGCCGAATCGACCAAGGCCAAGCTGGCGATGCTGGGCCTGACGGCACGCGTGGAATCGGCGCAGATCAGCGGCAAGACCGTCTACCGCGTGCGCATGGGGCCCTACGGCACCGCCAGCGAACTGGCCGAGGCCAAGCAGAAGCTCACCGGCAGCGGCCTGCCGGCGATCGCGATAAAGGCGCAGTGAGGCTGGGAATCGGGAGTCGAGAATCGGGAATGGGGAGAAGCGGCGTCTCCTGCATTGCTTGCGACCGGCCTGCGTAGGCCAGTCGCTTCATCGCCTCGTCAGTCGCGCGAGCGCGACTCATGGCAGCCTGGCTGGCTACTGTGCCCTGCAGCAAGCGGAGCGCATCGGCGCCCGCTTTCGCTGTCGCTTTTCCTATTCCCGATTCCCCACTCCCTATTCCCGGCTCCGAGCCACCTGGAAGCCGGCGAAGGACTGCGTCACCGGCATGATTTCCAGCCGATTGATGTTCAGATGCGGCGGCAGCGTGGCGACCCAGAAGATCTGCTCGGCGATATCCTCGGCGGTCATCGGCTGCGCGCCGTGGTAGAGCGTGTCCGACGCGCCCTGGTCGCCGTGGGTGCGCACCAGGGTGAACTCGGTTTCGGCCATGCCCGGTTCGATCGCGGTCACGCGCACGCCGGTGCCGTGCAGGTCCGAGCGCAGGCCCAGCGAGAACTGGCTGACGAAGGCCTTGGTGCCGCCGTAGGCATTGCCGCCCGGATACGGGTACAGCGCGGCCACCGAACTGATGTTGACGATCGCGCCACGGCGCTGGATCAGCGTGGGCAGCAGGCGATGGGTCAGGGTCACCAGCGCGGTGATGTTGGTGTCGATCATCGTGCGCCAGTCGTCCAGCGACGCGGCCTGCGCCGGTGCGGTGCCCTGCGCCAGGCCGGCGTTGTTGACCAGCAGGTCGATGCCGCGGAACGCATCCGGCAGTTCCGCCAGCATCGCATCCAGCGCGGCTTCGTCGCGGATGTCGAACGCCGCCACGTGCACGCGCTCGGCGCCGAACTCGGCCAGCAGCGGCTGCAGCCGCTCGGCGCGGCGGCCGGTGGCGATCACGCGCCAGCCGGCGTCGACGAAGCGGCGCACGGCGGCGGCGCCGAAACCGGAGGTGGCACCGGTGATCAGGGCGGTCTTGGTCATTGGGAGGCCGGGAATGGGGAGTGGGGGAATCGGGAATGGTAAAAGCAAACGGGCAACGCCGGGACCCGTTGGCTCAGCGATCGCTTGCCGGCATCGACACGTGGCCCAAGGCATAGGCTTGACCGGCGTCCGGCGAGGGCGGCGGCAGATCGCGCCAGAGTCGCAGGCGCAGCAGGTTCCAGCCGTTCGGCTCGTAGGCGCTCACCGTGCCCAGCGCGCCCGCGGCAAGGTCGTCCCTCGCCCGCGCGGTCTCGCGTTCGCCCAGCGTTTCGAGCGGGTCGGCATCCGCGATCGCGACGATCTCGCGCCAAGCGTAGCGGGCGTCGCGCAGGTCCGCGCGCAGATGCGCCGCGCACACCGTCCACAGTTGCACCGCAGGCCGCCCGAACGACGCGGTCAGCGCGCGGAACGCGGCGCCGGCGAGGAAATCGCGCATCGCCTCGGCGTCGCGCCACAGATAGAACGGCGCATACAGATTGGTGCGGCTGGACAGCGTGCGATCGCCGCGATCGGCGCTGAGATAGGCCTTGAACACCAGCCCCGGCAACTCGTCCAGCAACGGTCCCTTGTCGGCGATGCGGCGCTGGATGATGGCCATGTCGTAATCGGCCGGCAACGCGATGCTGTACTGCATGGCGATCATGCGTCGGCCTCCGCGGCCACGATCCCGGCGCGGCCGCCGCCGAAGGACCAGTCCTGCGCCTGCGTGGTGACGATGTTCACCATCACGTCTTCCGGCGCGATGCCCGGCGCGATCGCCAGCAGCTCCACCAGGCGCCGGTAGAACGCGCGCTTGCATTCATCGCTGCGCGGCCGCCCGGCGGTGATCGCGATCAGCACGAAGGCATCCGAGCGCGGTCCGCCGAGATAGTGGCGATCGAACACCAGTTCGCCCGGATCGTGCTGGTGGATGACCTGGAAGCAATCGCCGGCCGGCACCTCGAATGCGTCGTGCATGGCCTGGTAGACGCTGGCGGACAAGGCGCGCAGATAGTCGGGGGTGGCGCCGCGATGCAGCGAGATACGGGCGTAGGGCATGGGACGTCTCCTGCTTGGGAATCAGGCGGCCGGCGCGGTGGCGGCGCGCAGCAGCGGCAGCGCCGAGGCGGCGCATGGCCAGCCGGCGTAGAACGCCAGATGGGTGATCGCTTCGGCCAGCTCGTCGCGGCCCAGGCCGTTGTCCAGCGCGCGGCTCAGGTGGAACGGCAGCTGCTGCGGCCGGTACAGCGCGACAAGCGCCGACACCGTGACCAGGCTGCGCTCGCGCGGCGACAGCAGCGGGCGCTGCCACAGGTCGGCGAACAGCACGTCATCGGTCAGTTGCGCGAATTTCGGCGCGATGTCGCCGAACGCGGAAGCAGCAGATGGAGGCAGGTGGGACATGGGCAGCTCGCACTGGATTGACTGCGCACAGCCTAGCCACCGAAGATGTTCCTGAAAATCGGGAAATTCAACATCAATCATTCGATAAAACAGGATCCACGGCCATGCGGCGCGTCACCTTCGATCTCGATGCGCTGCGCAGCTTCGTCGCCGGCGTCGAACTGGGCAGCTTCGCCAAGGCGGCGGACCGCCACGGGCGCTCCACCTCGGCGATCAGCGCGCAGCTGAAGAAACTGGAAGCGCAGGCCGGCCACGCGCTGCTCCGCCGCAGCGGCCGCGGACTGGCGCTGACCGATGCCGGCGAGGTGTTGCTGGCTTACGCAAGGCGCCTGCTGGAACTCAACGACGAAGCCGCCGGCGCGTTGCACGGATCCGCCCTGCAGGGTTGGGTCCGGCTCGGACTGCAGGAGGATTTCGGCGAGCACATGTTGCCCGACGTGCTGGGGCGCTTCGCCCGCGCCCATCCCAAGGTGCGCATCGAAGCGCGCATCGCGCGCCATCAGGAACTGCTGGCCCGGGTCGACGCGGGCCAGTTGGATCTGGCGCTGGTCTGGGATGCAGGAACCGCGACGGCGCATCGCGCGCCGCAGGCGGCCTGGCCGATGCGGTGGATCGCCGCGGCCCAGGCGCCGCTTCCCGACCCGAGCGGCTGGCACGGCGATGCGCCCTTGCCGCTGGTGGTGCTGGAGGCGCCTTGCCTGCTGCGCACGGCGGCGACCACGGCGCTGGACCGCGCCGGCATTCCGTGGCGCATCGCCTTCACCAGCGCCAGCCTGGGCGGCGTCTGGGCCGCGGTGCGCGCCGGCCTGGGCCTGACCTTGCGCACGCCGGCCGGCCTGCCCGACACGCTGGCCCTGCTGCCGCCAGCAGCCGGCGGCCTGCCGCCGATGCCGGCGCTGGGCTTGAACCTGCATCGTGCCGAGGCGGAACCGGCGCCGGCGGTGGCGCGCCTGGCGGAGATCCTGCAGCAGCGCCTGCACGAGGCGCGCATGGCATGCGTCGATTCGGAATGAGGCGACCAGAGTGAAGAAAACCGCGCGCGGCGCGCCGCGCCGATGCGTTTCGGCAGGGGCGGCCTAGGCAGCCACGGGCGCTTCGGCGGGCGGGCGCTGCAGGCGCTCGCGCAGCCGCAGGAACGGCCGTTCCACCGCGTAGTGCAACAGCGCGGCGGCCAGCAACGCCATGACCGCGTAGACCGCGAATGCGAGCGCCCCGCGTCCGTCGATCGCGGCGCCGAACCAATCCTCGGTGAGATGGAACACGGCCTTGTGCGACAGATACAGGCTGTACGAAACCGCCGCCAGCCACCCCGCCCCAGGCAATGCGCGCCGACCGATCCAGCTGCGCGTGGAGGCGCCGGCGATCGCCAGCAGCGCCAGCCCCAGCGACAACACCGGCCAGCCGATCGCGTTGCCGAGCAGGCCGGTGCGGTCGCGGAACAGCCACATCGCCAGCGCACACACCGCCACCCCGGCCAGCAGCAGTGCATTGGCACGTGCCTGCAGCCACTGCCAGCGCTGCGGCCGGAACACCTTGATCGCGGCCAGCACCACCCCGGCCAGCAAGCCGTCGAGCCGGTTCCAGGTCGGGTAGTAGATGTCCTCGATGAACCAGTTGCGCTGCAGTCCGTCGCCGATGCGGTCGAGCGCGCTGTCGTGCAACCAGGTCGCGGTGCGCAACGCGATCCCGGCCAGCACCACGGCGATGCACAGCACGACGAAACGCCGCGCCGACGGCCGCCGCATCGACAGCGCCGCCAGCAGCGGGAACACCAGGTAGAAGTGCTCCTCCACGCACAGCGACCAGGCGTGCGAGAACGCCTGCTGGGTGGCGTAGTCGATGCCCAGGTTCACCGTGAAGGTGGCGAACATCCACCACGGCGCGATCCCCGGCGCCTCGCGGAACCCCGGCCACGCCAGGTACAGCGCCAGCACCACGGCGAACGCGGGCAGGATGCGGAAGGCACGGCGCAGGTAGAAATCGCCGTAGCGCAGCGGCGCGCCGCGCGCCAGCGGCGCCAGCACCTGGCCGCCGATCAGGAAGCCGCTGAGGACGAAGAACAGGTCCACGCCCATCCAGCCGTAGCGCGACAGCCAGGCCCAGTCCGGCCCCAGGCCACCGACCACGAACGAATGGAACAGCATCACCCAGACGATGGCGAGGGCACGCAGCAGATCGAGACCGGGGTAGCGCATGCGCAGGAGGATCGGGCAGGACGTCGGGAATGGATGATGCGCCGTGGCGTCGCCCCACGCCAGCGCGCTGCGGCCATCCGTGCGCGCGCTGCGGTCGCTGGCCGCGCGCCGCTAGCCGGTGCCGCGCAGGCGCGCGCGGAGCGCGTCCACGTAGCCGCGGCTGGCGCGGACCAGCGTGCCGCTGTGCAGGCGCAGCAGCGCGTCGCGGTTGGACAGCGCGCGCAGTTCGGCCACCGCGTCCAGGCGCACGATCGAGGAGCGGTGCACGCGCAGGAACAGCGCCGGATCCAGTTGCTCCTGCATGCGCGCCAACGTCTGCCGCAGCAGGTGGCTGCCGCTGCGGGTATGCAGCGCGACGTAGTCCCCCTCGGCCTGCAGCCATTCCAGCTCCTCGACCCGCACCAGGCGCGTGCAACGCCCGACCCGGACCTCGAAGCTGCGCACCCAGGCGGCGGGAGCGGCCTCGGCGGCGGGCGGCGCCGCCAGCGCGCGCAGCCGCTGCCGGGCGCGCCGCAACGCCGCGTCCAGGCGCGCGTCGTCCAGCGGCTTGAGCAGGTAATCGACGACATCCAGCGCGAAGGCATCCACCGCGTAGTGCGCGTGCGCGGTGAACAGGATCGCCAGCGGCGGCCGCGCGCCGGCCAGGCTGCGCAACAGGTCCAGGCCGGACATGCCCGGCATCTGCACGTCCAGCAGCACCAGATCGGCCGGGTACCGGGACAGTCCTTCCGCCGCAGCCGCGGCGTCGGCGTAATCGCCCACCAGTTGCAGATCGGGATGCGCGGCCAACCGGGCCGCCAGGCCGCGCCGCGCGAGCGGCTCGTCGTCGATGATCGCCACGCGGATCACGCGTCGGCGCCGGCCGCGCGACGGAACGGCAGTTCCATCGCCACCGCGTAGGTGCCGTCGCCGGCGATGCCCGCGGCGAATGTGGCCTCGCCCGGATACAGCGTCGCCAGGCGCTCGGCGACGTTGTGCTGCCCCATCCGCTGGCCGGCGGGTTCGCGCGTGCCCGGTGCCGGCACGTCGTTAACCACCTGCAGGCACAGGCGCTCGCCGCGCCGCTGCGCCGAGATGCGCAGCAGCCCGGGATCGCTGCGCAAGGCGATGCCGTGACGGATCGCGTTCTCGGCCAGCGGCTGCAGCAGCAGGAACGGCACCTGCGCCTCCAGCGTGCCCGGTCCCACCTGCCACTGCACGCGCAGCCGCGCGTCCAGGCGCAGTTGCTCGATCGCCAGATAGGTTTCGGTCAGCGCCAGTTCCTCGGCCAGCGCGACCTCGTGCGATGGGTTTTCCAGGATGGCGCGCAGCAAGTCGCCCAGTTGCGCGATCATGCTGCGCGCCTGCTCGCCGCGCCCTTCGCCGACCAGGGTGGAAATGCCGTTGAGCGTATTGAACAGAAAATGCGGCTGCATTTGGTAGCGCAGCGCGCGCAGTTCGGCCTGGCGCGCGAGCAGCACCGCCGCGCGGCGCCGCTGCCGTTCGTCGCGCAGCGACAGCGCGTGCGCCAGCGCGGCATGCGCGGTGCAGTAGGCGATCAAGGCGAGCCAGCATCCGTCCAGTCCGGACACCAGGTTCGCCCAATGGAACCGGTCGCCGGCCGACCATCCCATCCGCGCGACCAGCAACGCGCCGAGCCCGTTGTTGACCACGGCCATCGCATAGGTGGCCAGCAGCAGCGCCGCGGCCGTCGCCAGCGGCCCGACGCGGCGGCGCCACAGCCAGCGCTGCAGCAGCACCAGGCACGGCACCCATAGCGCACAGGCCAGGAAATACAGGCTGCGCAGCGCCAGCGCATGGCTGGGCGATGCCAGCGCCGGCACGCCCATCACCAGCAGACAGATCGCCACCGGGACGCCGGCCACCAGCGCCAGCCGCCATTCCGGCGCCTGCACGGGCTCGGCACGCGGCGGCGACAGCCTCATCGACATGCTGGCGCCGTCCCCGGCACGGGCGGCAACCGCACCGACCAGACCACCGAGGCGATCCGCCAGCCGGCCTCGGTGCGCAGCAGTTGCCAGGATTCGCTGCCGTAGTTGGTCGGCGCACCGTCGACGCAGTAGCTGTAGCGGAAGAACACCGTGGCCACGTCGCCATCGCTGAGGATCCGCAGGCCGGCGACCGGTTCGTCGACCGCCGCCCCCGCCCGCACGATGCCGTCGATCATCGCCCCGGGCGAATCGCCGTCCAGCGGCGGCACCTTCTCCAGCGTTCGCCGCTGGCGCAGGCGGCGCAGGCTGTCGTCCGCGTACACCTGGCGCCAGGTGACCGCGTCGGGCAGGAACAGCGCGCGGAAACCGGCCGCGTCGCGCGCGCGGATCGCCTGGCCGAAGGCCTGCACGACCTGCGCAATGGCCTGGGTGTCGGGGGAAGCGTCCGCCGCGGCGGCGGCCATGGCGCACGGGCACGCCCCGAGCAGGACGAACAGCGGTAGCAAGCGACGGCGCATGGCATCGATCCGAAGAAAACGTTCGCCCTTCATGCCCCAGCCCGCCGCGCCGCGCCAGTGCGCCGGGGCGGGTCCGCGGCAGGCCGTGCCATCGCCGCGACGGACCGCCATCGCGGCCGCCGCGCCGGCGCTCAGCCCAGCGGCTCGTCGGACAGGTAGGTATAGCCGGTCAGCCCCGCCTCCAGCGCCGCGGACAGCGCCTGCGCCTGCGCCGCCGGCAGCTGCGCGGCGGCCACGCGCTCGGCGTAGGCCGCGCGCAGGTCGGACAGTGCATAGCCCACGTAGTCCAGCATCACGTCTGTGGTGTCGCCGCGGCGCTGCTGCGCGATGCGGTAGCCGTCGCCGTCGGCGCTGACCTCGATCGCATCGGTGTCGCCGAACAGGTTGTGGATGTCGCCGAGGATTTCCTGGTAGGCACCGACCAGGAAGAAGCCGATCCGGTAGCTCTCGCCCGCGCGCAGCGCGTGCAGCGGCAGCGAGCTGTCCAGGCTCTCGTTCTCGACGTAGGTCTTGACCATGCCGTCGGAGTCGCAGGTCATGTCGCAGATCACGCCGCGCCGCGCCGGCGCCTCGTTCAGCCGCTCGATCGGCACGATCGGGAACACCTGGTCGATCGCCCACACGTCGGGGATCGACTCGAACACGCTGAAGTTGACGAAGTACTTGTCCACCAGCCGCTCGTTGAGTTCGTCCAGCACCGGGCGGTGGCTCTTTTCCTCGTGGCTCAGGCGTGCGCGCACGCCGTGGGCGATCGCATAGAACAAGTCGTCGATGCGCGCGCGCTGCGGCAGGTCGATCTGGCCCAGCGCGTAGCTGGACAGGCCCTCGGCATGGAAATGCTGCGCTTCCTGGAACAATTCCACCGCCGGGCGCACGTCCAGTTCGTCGTGGATCTCGCGCAGGTGGCGGATCGCCGCCGGCTCGTCGGCGTGCGCGTCGGGCACGCGGCCTTCCGGCGCCTGCTCCACTTCCGACACGTTGGCGATCAGCACCGCGTGGTGCGCGGTCATGGCGCGCCCGCACTCGGTGACGATGCGCGGCGGCGGCAGGCCGTGTTCCTCGCAGGCGTTGGCCAGCGGCTGCACGATGTTGCTGGCATAGGAATGCAGGCCGTAGTTGATCGAGCAGTAGCTGCGCGAACGGGTGCCTTCGTAGTCGATGCCCAGGCCGCCGCCGACGTCGACGTGGCTGATCCTGGCGCCCAGCTTGGACAGCTCGACGAAATAGCGGGTGGCCTCGCGCATGCCGTTGGCGATGTCGCGCACGTTGGAGATCTGCGAGCCCATATGGAAGTGCAACAGATTCAACGCGTCGGCGTATTCTGTGTCGCGCAGGGTCTTCCACAGGTCCAGCACCTGCCGCGGCGACAGCCCGAACTTGGCCTTGTCGCCACCGCTGTTCTGCCACTTGCCGGCGCCCAGCGAGGCCAGGCGCATGCGCACGCCCAGGCCCGGCTTCACGTC
Organism: Xanthomonas sp. DAR 35659; assembly: GCF_041242975.1. Classification (NCBI taxonomy): domain Bacteria; kingdom Pseudomonadati; phylum Pseudomonadota; class Gammaproteobacteria; order Lysobacterales; family Lysobacteraceae; genus Xanthomonas; species Xanthomonas medicagonis. The sequence continues at coordinate 583,220 of NZ_CP162488.1, read as the reverse complement.
CAGCGCGCGCGCCTCCTCCAGCACCAGTTTCAGCTCCGACGGCTTCTCGATGACGATGAAGGTCTGCAGGCCGAGCTTGCGCCCGATCAGCGCCAGGCGGATGTACTCGCGGTCCTTGTAGCCGTTGCACACGATCAGCCCGCCCGGCCGCGACAGCGCCAGCACCGCCATCAGCTCCGGCTTGCTGCCCGCCTCCAGGCCGAAGCCCTCGCCCTGGTGGCTGGCCAGGGTGCCGGCCACGCCACGGTGCTGGTTGACCTTGATCGGGTACACCGCGGTGTAGCCGCCGGCGTAGTCCCAGTCGGCCTGGGCCTGGGCGAAGGCGGCCTGCAGCTTGCCCAGGCGCTCGCCGAGGATGTCCGGGAAGCGCACCAGCATCGGCAGCTTGGCCCCGGCCGCGCGCGCGGCGTCCACCACCTCCGGCAGCGCGATCGCCACGCCGTCGGCGCCTTGCGGGCGAACCACCACCCTGCCCGCCGCGTCCACGTCGAAATACCCGTCGGCCCAGTGCGGGATCGAGTAGGTCTTGCGGGCCTGGTCGAGGGACCAATCGCTCATCGTGGCGGCTCGGCTGACGGAAAAAGGGCGTGGATTGTAACCCCTGCTACGCGTGGGGTCCGTTACAATCCGCGCCGTTCCGACGCCTCGCTCCTGCCGGAGCCGGGCCGGGTTCGGGGGCGCCTGGCGCAGTCTGGCTGCACGAGGCTGCGCCCGACCCTCATCCGGCGCTTCGCGCCACCTTCTCCCGGTGGGAGAAGGAAACGCTGCATTCTTTTTGCTTTCCTAGGACATCCGCATGACCGCCAACGACAACTGGTACATCGAACACTTCCAGCCCACCGGCTCGGCCATCGGCTACCGCATCACCGGCAAGCTGGACGAAGTGCAGTCGCCGTTCCAGAAGATCGAGATCTACGACACCACCGACTGGGGCAAGTTGATGGTGATCGACGGCGCGGTGATGCTGACCACGCGCGACAACTTCTTCTACCACGAGATGATCAGCCACCCGGCGCTGTTCACCCACGCCGCGCCCAAGCGCGTGGTGATCATCGGCGGCGGCGACTGCGGCACCCTGCGCGAAGTGCTCAAGCACCCGGGCGTGGAGAGTGCCACCCAGTGCGACATCGACGAGCAGGTCACGCGCATGGCCGAGAAGTACTTCCCGGAACTGTGCGAATCCAATGGCGATCCGCGCGCCGAACTGCTGTTCGACGACGGCATCGCCTACATGGCCAACTGCCCGGCCGGCAGCGTGGACATCGTCATCGTCGACTCCACCGACCCGGTCGGCCCGGCCAAAGGGCTGTTCAACAAGGCCTTCTACGAGAGCTGCTTCAAGGCGCTGAAGGACGACGGCATCCTGGTGCAGCAGTCCGAATCGCCGCTGGCGCTGCTGGACCTGATCAAGGAAATGCGCGCGGAGATGGGCAAGGCCGGCTTCGCCAGCTTCCACACCGTGCCGTTCCCGCAGCCGTGCTATCCGACCGGCTGGTGGAGCGTGACCCTGGCGCGCAAGTCCGGCGGCTTCGACTTCCGCCAGGCCGACGCCGCGGCCAAGCCCTTCGCCACCCGTTACTACAGCGCGCACCTGCACACCGGCACCCAGGTGCTGCCGCCGTTCGTGGCCGAGGCGCTGGGCGGCTGACGCTTGGTCGGCATCGGCGCGCGCTTTCGGGCATGCGCCGGTGCAGCGTCGAGATGGCGGCCTGCTGGCGCCATCTCGGCGGCCGGGATCGTGCTCTGGCGCCAATCGCACGCGCAGTCGCCACTGGCATCATCGGCTCCGTTCGACCAGCCAGCCACACCGTGGCAGGGATGCGAAGGCGCAGCGGCCAACCCGCTGTAGGAGCGGCTTCAGCCGCGACGGACGTTCCCGGCAAAGCCTGTAGCGGCTCACCCAATCCCTGCAAACGCGGGATCAGCGCCGGCTACAGCGCGTCCGCATCCAGTTCGCCGGTGCGGATCCGCACCACCGTCCCCAGGTCGTAGACGAACACCTTGCCGTCGCCGATCTTGCCGGTGCCGGCCGCCTGGACGATCGCCTCGAGCACGCGCTCGACCTGCTCCTCGCTGACCGCCACTTCCAGCTTCACCTTGGGCAGGAAATCGACCACGTACTCGGCGCCGCGGTACAGCTCGGTGTGGCCCTTCTGCCGGCCGAAACCCTTGACCTCGGTGACGGTGATGCCGGCCACGCCCTGCGCGGCGAGCGCTTCGCGCACGTCGTCGAGTTTGAACGGCTTGATCACGGCCATGATCATCTTCATGCGGCTTTCTCCAATCACAATGGCCTCAGGATAACGCGGTTGCGCGATGCCCGGCCGCCGGGTTCAAATGGCCGCGCGCCCCACCGCCGGAATTTTCCGACAGCGCGCCACGCCGGACACCGATGGTCCCGACCCGCCGGGTGCCGCAGTCTGGCGTCACCTGCCGGAGTACAGCCATGATCGACCTCAACCACCTCGACGACCTCGCCCGCCGCCTCAGCGACCTGGTACCGCCGGGCCTGCGCGAATCCCGCGACGAACTGCAGAGCACCTTCAAGAGCGCGCTGCAGGCCGGGCTGGGCAAGCTCGACTTGGTCACCCGCGAGGAATTCGAAGTGCAGCGCGCGGTACTGCTGCGCACGCGCGAGAAGCTGGACGCGCTGGAACGCAGCGTGGCCGCGCTGGAAGCCGCGCGCAGCGGCGACGCGCCCTCCGCGCACGCCTGATCCACCCGCCATCATGAGCCTGGCGCTGGTGCACAGCCGTGCCCGCGCGGGGGTGCTTGCGCCTCCGGTTCGGGTCGAGGTCCATCTGTCCGGCGGATTGCCGGCCACGCAGATCGTGGGCCTGCCCGAGGCGGCGGTACGCGAATCCCGCGACCGCGTCCGCGCCGCCCTGCTGTGCGCGCAATACGAATTCCCCGCGCGCCGCATCACCGTGAACCTGGCTCCCGCCGACCTGCCCAAGGAGGGCGGGCGCTTCGACCTGCCGATCGCCCTGGGCATCCTCGCCGCCGCCGGGCAGCTCGACCCGCAGGCACTGGGGCAGTACGAGTTCCTCGGCGAACTGGCGCTGACGGGCGAGTTGCGCCCGGTCGACGGCGTGCTGCCGGCGGCACTGGCAGCGGCCCAGGCCGGGCGCACGCTGATCGTGCCGGCCGGCAACGGTGCCGAGGCCGCGCTGGCGGGCCATGTGCAGGCTTTCACCGCGCGCACCCTGCTCGAGGTGTGCGCGCTGTTGAACGGCACCAAGACGCTGCCGGCCGCCGAAGCCCCGCCCGCCGCGGCCATGCCGTTTCCCGACTTGAGCGACGTGCGCGGGCAAGCACAGGCACGGCGCGCGCTGGAGATCGCCGCCGCCGGCCATCACCACCTGCTGTTGATCGGCAGCCCCGGCTGCGGCAAGACCCTGCTGGCCTCGCGCCTGCCCGGCATCCTGCCCGAGGCCAGCGAGGCCGAGGCGCTGGAAACGGCGGCGATCGCCTCGGTCAGCGGCCGCGGCCTGGACCCATCGCGTTGGCGGCAACGCCCTTATCGCGCCCCGCATCACACCGCCAGCGCGGTCTCGCTGGTTGGCGGCGGGACGCACCCGCGCCCCGGCGAGATCTCGCTGGCGCACCACGGCGTGCTGTTCCTGGACGAACTGCCGGAGTGGAACCGGCACGCGCTGGAAGTGCTGCGCGAACCGCTGGAATCGGGACAGGTCACCGTGTCGCGCGCGGCGCGTAGCGCCGAGTTTCCCGCGCGCTTCCAGTTGGTGGCGGCGATGAATCCCTGTCCCTGCGGCTGGGCGGGCGATCCCAGCGGCCGTTGCCGCTGCAGCGACGAGAGCATCCGCCGCTACCGCGCGCGCATTTCCGGGCCGCTGCTGGACCGCATCGACCTGCACGTGGAGGTGGCGCGGCTGCCGCCGCAAGCGTTGCGCGCCGACGCGCCGCCCGGCGAAACCAGTGCGGCCGTGCGCGAGCGCGTGGAACAGGCGCGGCAACGCCAGCAGGCACGCGCAGGCCGGCCTAACGGCCAGCTCGGCCACAGCGAGACGCTGCGCGACTGCCGCCTGCAAGCGCGCGACGAGGCGCTGCTGGAACAGGCCATCGACCGCCTGCGGCTGTCGGCGCGCTCGCTGCACCGCATCCTGCGCGTGGCGCGCACCATCGCCGACCTGGACGGCAGCGAGCGCATCGGCACCGCACATCTGACCGAGGCCATCGCCTACCGGCAACTGGACCGTGGCCAGGCGACGGCGACCGCCGTTGGACCGCCCGCCCCGGGAGCACCCCGCCTAGCGGGGTGATGCCGACGCGAGGCAATGCTTGCCGGCGCTTCGGCACTCGGCGCGATCAAACGCGCATGGACTCAGACACTGTCGTCCGCGCTCAATCGCTCGCCGCGGCCACCCAATCGGCCAGCAGGGCGTTGCAGCGCCGCGCATGCGTGAAGGTCATGCCGTGCAAGGCACCGGCAAGCAACTGGTGGGAAGCACGCGGCAGCCATGCCGCCAGCGCGGCGGCGTTGTCGCGGTACTGGGCCGGGCTGTGCTCGCCGGCGACGAGCAACACCGGCATCGCCAGGGTGGCGGCCTGCTCGGCTTGGTACGCCGGCAGCGCATCGGCGATCTGCGGCGCCAGGGTCTGCGCGTTGTCGCGCACCATCTGCCGGAAACTGGCGCTGCTGCGCGTCCAGGCGCCGGGCTGGCTGACCGAATCGACGAAGCACTCCAGGCCCGCCTCGACCTGGCCGCCGTGCAGCAACGCCAGCGTCTGCGCGCGGATCGCCTGCACCTCTGGCGCCAGGCCATGCGGCTGCGGACCGCCGGGATCGAACAAGGTCAGGCTGGCGATGGCGTCCGGCCGCAGCAGCGCCGCCTGCCAGGCCACGGCGGCGCCGCGTGAATGCCCGACCAGATGCACGGGTCGCGCTTCCTCGGCGATGAAGGCGGCAAGCTGCCGCGCATGCCAGCGCCAGCCGAACGCATGCCGCGACGCCGAGGGCAGCCGTGGGTAGTACTGGCCCAGGCTCAGCGCGCTGAGCTGGAAGCGATCGGCCAGGCCGCGCAACTGCGGCGCCCAGTAGCGGTAGTCGCACAGGGCGCCGTGCACCAGCAGCACCGGTGCGCCCTCGCCCACTCGCAGATAGGCCAGCGCATCGTCCGCGCCGAGCCGGCGCACCGCGGGCTTGGGCAAGGCCGTGCGTGGACTGGCGATACGTTGAATGGTCATACCCGTGTGCGGATCTGCGCAGCGCACCCGATGCGCAGGCGCGGGCCGGTTGTGCCGGCATCTGCGGCGCAGCAGGCGGCGGGGCGGGCAAGCACAAGAGCGAAAACGGGGAAGATGAGCGCAGGCATCCGCATACGATAGCCGCGTCGCTGCCGTGCGCGGTGCGGCTTCAGTTCCGGGTGCTGCTCCAGCATCCCTGCAGCGAGGCTTTGACCAGCGCCGCCGCGCGTTCCGGCGGCCCGGCTTCAGCGGGCTGATTGCCGAGCACGCGATCGTCGGAAAGACGATGCGGAAAAAAAGCGTAGTACTGGGTGGCGCGCCCGGAGGGATTCGAACCCCCGACCAATGGCTTCGGAAGCCACTACTCTATCCGGCTGAGCTACGGGCGCAACGGACGCGCATTCTAACGGCAAACCGCGCGCCGCGTCTCCCCCATGGCGATCGCAGGCCGCGATGGCCGGCCCCAGCCGCCGCTCACCCTGGTCTGCGGCGGCCATGGACTGAGATCCGGCCGGACGCGCGGCGTCCGCCGCCTGCTGGTCGTTCCTGGCTTCGGCTTCGGCAAGAGCAGGCGCGCCGCCATTCGACCATTGCATTCCAGTGGATCTGCTTGACCTCGCTGCGCACCACTGGTTGCCCGGCCTTGGGGACGTCGGTCTCCCACCTGGCGATGGTCTTGGCCTTGGTCCGTCACATTTCGCACGTCAGCGCCCGATTGTCGTGGCGACGCGGATGGGTCGCCAACCCCGACCGCGCCGCATCGACACCGGTGCGGCGACGTGTCCTGGCACGGTATCGGGACGCCTCGGCGGCGGCGCGACGCCGCACTGCCGCGCGCAATCGCCCTTGCACCGGGCTCGGCCGACCGCATCGCGCTGCCGCCGGACCGACGCGACTGCTACCCTTGCGCGATGGGTTACGAACGCTACGACACGCCCGCCGCGCTGCCGCCACGCGCGCGCCTGGGCCAGTACTGGAAGCTGCTGCGCGGCGACCGCCCGATCGGCGTGCTGCTGCTGCTGTGGCCGACCTGGTGGGCGCTGTGGCTGGCCGCCGACGGCCTGCCGCCGCTGTGGACGCTGTGCGTGTTCACCGCCGGCGTGTGGCTGACCCGCTCGGCCGGCTGCGTGATCAACGACTACGCCGACCGCTGGCTGGATCCGCAGGTCGAACGTACCCGCACGCGGCCGCTGGCCACCGGCGCGGTCAACGGGCGCGAGGCGCTGGTGGTGTTCGCGCTGCTGATGCTGGCCGCCTTCGCGCTGGTGCTGACGATGAACGCGCTGACCATCGGCCTCAGCGTGGTCGGCTTGTTCCTGGCCGCCAGCTACCCCTACCTGAAGCGCTACACCTACCTGCCGCAGGTCTATCTGGGCATGGCCTTCGGCTGGGGCATCCCGATGGCGTTCGCGGCGATCCGCGGCGAGGTGCCGGCGCTGGGCTGGCTGCTGTACGCGGCCAACATCCTGTGGGCCACCGCCTACGACACCTGGTACGCGATGGTCGATCGCGAGGACGACCTGCGCGCCGGCTCCAAGTCCACCGCGATCCTGTTCGGCGACCTGGACCTGGTCGCGCAGGGCATCCTGTACGCGTTGATGTTCGTCGCCCTGACCTTCGTCGGCCTTCGCGCCGCGCTGGGGGTCTGGTACTGGGCGGGCCTGGGCATCGCGGTGCTGCTGGTCGCCTACGAATTCCGCATCGCCCGCAACCGCGAACGCGGGCCCTGCTTTCGCGCCTTCCTGCACAACAACTGGGTGGGCCTGGCGATCTTCGCCGGCATCGCCTCGACATTGGCGCTGCGCGCGGCCTAGCGTCTGTTGCCGATCACCCGCGGCGCGCGCCGTGTTCGGAAACTCGATCCTGCGCGGGCCGGCCCTCGTGCCAGACAGTCGCGTAGTCATCGCCGATGCGCAGCACCATGCAAGACCGCGCAAAAGGCTGCCTCGCCGGCGCGCAAGCTGACATCGTGACGCCAAGGCACGCACCCCAGGCGCGCGCCCGTCGCCCACCGGGCCACCGGCTCGCCCCACGCAGGGTTACGCAGGGTCTGAAGAGAATGCGGCAGCCGCCGCTCCTCATCGCACCGACACCTTCTAGCGCTTAGCGTCCTGTGCTGGCGCGGCCGGCGCGTGGGTCAACAGCGCGAACACCCGCTGCTGTTCCTGCACGTCCTGCAGCCCGCTGATGCGCAGGCTGTCGCCCGGCAACGGCGCCATGACCGTGGCCACGGTCACCACCTGGCCGTCGGCCAGCAGCGCGATCGGCTTGCCGACGTTCTGCTCGGTGGCCTGGGTCAGGCGTTGGCCGTGTCCAGGAAACCGCAGATCCAGCGCTGGCTGGCCATCGTCGTTGTCGGCGGGCGCCACGGTCGCGGCCTCTTCGACGACCAGCAACGCCTGCGGTGCCAGGTACACCGGCTTCCCGTGGTAGTCGGCCTGGACATAGTCGGGGGTGGGCGCATGGCTGGCCAGGCGCCATTCGATCTTCGCCTTCACCGGGCTGGCGGCGGCGGCGTCCGGCGCATCGTAGTACCCGCAGCCGGTGACACCGAAGACACACAGCGCCATCGACAGACCCAAAGCCTTCCAGCGCATCGCAAACTCCTGTCGTTGTTGCCCGAGTGACGATCATAAAGCCGCGCACGTCTGCACATCGTTCATGCGCACAGACCCGGGCGCCAGCCGAGGTCGCCATGAACGCAGGCGCTTCTCTGCATGGCGGCCCCCATCGTCCCGCTGGCGCATAGCGCCGCCGCGGCATGTCGGCCGACGCGCGCGCACCGCAGCACGCACCGGCGTTTTCTCGCGACAGGCAAGCGCACCGCCCATGCGCGCGCTTCCAGGGCACCTCCAACAATCTGCTTTCGCCACAATCCCGTCAGATGCGGTTTGCCCTGTAGATACCGTCTTCCCCTCTAACAGGCAAGGGCCTTTTGAGGGTCGAAGGGCGTGCGCGATTTGAGCACGCCGTAGGCGATATGCAGCAGCTTGCGCATGGCGGCGCAGATGATCTGCTTGTTGGCCTTGCCGCGTTCGCGCAGGCGTTGTTTCAGCGCACGCACGACCGGGTTGTGGGTCATGGCGACCAAGGCCGGCAGGAACAGGCCGGCGCGCAGGCGTGGGGAGCCGGTACGGGAGATGCAGGCCTGCCCCTTGCGCTTGCCGGACTCCTGCAGCCGTGGATTCAACCCGGCGAAGGCGGTCACCGCCGAGGCCTGGGAGAAGCGCTCCACGTCGCCGAGCTCGGCCAGCAACAGCGCCGCGCTCCTCTCGGCGATGTCGTCGATGCTGACCAGCAGCTCGCGCTGCCCGCGCAGGGTAGGATCCTGGTCGATCTGGTCGTCGATGGCCCGTTCGATCTGGGCGATGTTCGCTTGCAGCTGGCCGATAGTCTCTAGCAGCGAGGCGCGCACCACCGGCGCGGCGACGTCCAGGCGGTTGCGCTCCATCTGCAGCATCTGCAGCAGGTCCTCGCGCCGACGCACCAGCGCCTTGAGGTGCTTGAGCGCCGGCGGATCGGGCTGCCACGGCCGCAATTGCGACGCATGGCGCAGGCCGTAGCTGGCGATCAGCTTGGCATCGCTGCGATCGGTCTTGACCCGAGTCAGCTGGCTGCGGGCATACAGCGCCGTCTGCGCCGGGTTGAGGACGCATACGCGGTAGCCCAAGGCGTGCACGAACTCAGCCAGGGCCTCGTGGTAGGTGCCGGTGGCTTCCATCACGATCCAGCTGTCCGCCTGCGCATGGCTCTGCAGCCACGTCCGTAGGGCCTGGAACCCCTTCGGATCGTTGGAAAGCTTGGCCTTGGTGCGGTACTTGCCGTTGGCCAGGTCGATGGCCAGGTCGAAACGGTGTTTGGCGACGTCGATACCGACGACTGGGGACATGGGGAATTCCTCCATCGTAGGGTGAACACGATCACCGCTGCGCCCGGTCCTGCCTTGTGGATGCGAGTTCACGCCTGCGGCGGACTCTGGATACCGTACGGACACCGATGGGCCAGCATATGCAATGCGGGAGCCAATCTACAATGCAAGCTCGTGGCTTTAGGAGCGACTGGGCTTCCCGCACTGCTCCGATGATCAGTCGGAAGACATAAGGCCACGTGGGCCTCATGTCCAGATACAAGGAGCGGCTTTAGCCGCGACGAGGCGTTCCTTGTAAAGCCCGTCGCGGCTAAAGCCGCTCCTACAGGACACTTTCCGAAGGTATTACCAGCCACCAGGGTCCCCACACGATAGACCCCCACGCTCACGGCACGCGCGCCACCACCCACGCATCGACCCGCGCCACACCGGCGCGGCGCAGCGCCTGCGCGGCGGCGTGCAGGGTCGCGCCGGTGGTCATCACGTCGTCGATCAGGGTCACGTGCTGCGGCAACGGCGCGCGGACCGCGAACGCATGGCGCAGGTTGCGCCGACGCGCGCGCGCATCGAGTTCGGATTGCGGCGCCGTCGCGCGCACGCGCTGCAGTCCGTCGCACAAGCGCAGGCCCAGCGCGCGCGCCAATGGCCGCGCCAGTTCCAGCGCCTGGTCGTAGCCACGCTGGCGCAGTCGCGCCGCATGCAGCGGCACCGGCAGCAAGGCTTGCGGGCGCGCCAGATCGCCGCAGCGCGCGCGCAGCAGCGCCGTCAGCAGGCGCCCGGCGGCCAGATCCTGGTGGAACTTGAAGCGGCGCAGCAGCCCGTCCACCGGCGCGGCGTACACGCAGGCGCTGGCGACCAGCGTCAGCGGCGGCGGCTTGCGCTGGCAGGCGCCGCAGACCTGGCCGGCATCCAGCGCCGGCAGCGGCAACGCGCAGGTCATGCAGGCGCCGACGTTCCAGGGCAGCGCGACGCGGCAGGCCGGGCACAGGTCCAGCCCGGCGGCACCGCGTTCGCCGCAGACCAGGCAGCGCTCCGGCAGCAGCCAGCGCTGCAGGCGCCGCCAGCTTCCGTCAACCTGAAAGTCACTGGCGAAGTTGACAGGGATATCCATGCTCACCAGACTGCCCGCTTTCCCAGCCGCTGACCGTCAGGAAACCCCCATGTCCGCTGTCGTCCGACACGACTGGCAACGCCAGGAACTGCTCGCCCTGTTCGACCTGCCGTTCCCGGAACTGCTGCACCGCGCCGCCGCCGTGCACCGCGAGCACTTCGATCCGGCGCAGGTGCAGGTGTCCACCCTGCTCTCGGTCAAGACCGGCGGCTGTCCGGAGGACTGCGCGTACTGCCCGCAGGCGCAGCGCTACGACACCGGCGTGGACGCGCAGAAGCTGATGAGCACCGCGGCGGTGCTGGACAAGGCGCGCCAGGCCAAGGCCGCCGGCGCCTCGCGCTTCTGCATGGGCGCGGCGTGGCGCTCGCCCAAGGACCGCGACATCCCGAAGGTGGCGGAGATGATCCGCGAGGTGAAGGCGTTGGGCCTGGAAACCTGCGCCACCCTGGGCATGCTCGACGGCGCGCAGGCGCAGGCGCTGAAGTCCGCCGGGCTGGACTACTACAACCACAATCTGGACACCGCGCCGGATTTCTACGATTCGATCATCCACACCCGCCAGTACCAGGACCGCCTGGATACCCTGACCCACGTGCGCGACGCCGGGCTGAAGACCTGCTGCGGCGGCATCGTCGGCATGGGCGAGTCGCGCGACCAGCGCGCCGGCCTGCTGCAGGCGCTGGCCAACCTGCCGGTGCATCCGGATTCGGTGCCGATCAACCGCCTGGTGCAGGTGGCCGGCACCCCCTTGCACGGCACGGTCGAGCTGGACCCGTTCGAGTTCGTGCGCACGATCGCTGTGGCCCGCATCGCGATGCCGCAGGCGATGGTGCGGCTGTCGGCCGGGCGCGAGAGCATGAGCGACGAACTGCAGGCGCTGTGCTTCTGCGCCGGCGCCAACTCGATCTTCTACGGCGAGAAGCTGCTGACCACCGGCAACCCGGACACCGAGCGCGACCAGGCGCTGTTCGCGCGGCTGGGGCTGCGGCCGATGCAGGTGACGGTGGACGCCGACGCGCACGACCATCCCGGCACCGTGCACGCGGACATCACCGCGGCGCCGTCGCGCGGGCGCACCATCGACGCCGCGCTGGCCTGATCCCGGCCTGGCCCTCGCCCCGGCGCGCCGTCCCAGCGCGCGTCCCGCCGCCGCACCGGGCCCGCGCGCCCGGCGCGGCCGGGGACGCGCTACGCTAGCCAGCCACCCCATGCCCTCGCCGCCCATGGCCCGCCCCGATCTGTACGACCGCATCCAGTCCCAGCGCGCGCTGCGCCAAGCGCAGGGCCGCATCCGCGTGCGCCGCAGCGTCGGCCGCCGCGACGGCGTGCGCCTGGAAGTCGACGGCCGCTGGCTGACCGGCTTCTGCAGCAACGACTACCTCGGCCTGGCGCAACAGTTCGAAGTGGTGGCCGCGCTGCAGGACGCCGCCGCGCGCGAGGGCGCCGGCGCGACCGCCTCGCACCTGGTGTGCGGCCACCACGCGCTGCACGAGCAGTTGGAACGCGAGGTCGCCGACTGGCTCGGCTACTCGCAGGCGCTGCTGTTCGGCAGCGGCTTCATCGCCAACCTGGCGGTGCAGCAGGCGCTGCTGAGCGAGGAAGAGGACGTGTGCGTGCAGGATCGGCTCAACCACGCCAGCCTGCTCGACGCCACCCGCCTGGCCGGCTGCCGCCTGCGCCGCTATCCGCACCTGGATGCCGAAGGCGCGATGCGCCAGCTCAAGCACGCCGCCGACGGCGCGGCGATGCTGGCCACCGATGGCGTGTTCAGCATGGACGGCGACATCGCTCCGCTGCGCTCGCTGACCCTGGTCGCGCGCACGCAGCAGGCGCTGATGTACGTGGACGACGCGCACGGCGTCGGCGTGCTCGGACCGCAGGGCCGCGGCTGCGTGGCCGAGGCCGGGCTCGGCGTGGCCGACGTGCCGTTGCAACTGGTGACCCTGGGCAAGGCGCTGGGCGGCTACGGCGCGCTCGTCGTCGGCGACGAGGCGCTGATCCGGCATCTGGCCGAAACCGCGCGGCCCTACCTGTACACCACCGCGCTGCCGCCGGCGCAGGCCGCCGCCTCGCTGGCCGCGGTCAAGCTGGCGCGGCGCGACCAGTGGCGGCGCGAGCGCCTGGCCGAGACGATCGCCGCGTTCCGCGGCGGCGCGCGCCGCCATGGCCTGGAACTGATGTCCTCCGACACCCCGATCCAGCCGCTGCTGTGCGGCGACGAGGCCAGCGCGCTGGCGCTGTCGGCGGCGCTGGAGCAGGCCGGCTTCCTGGTCTCGGCGATCCGCCCGCCGACCGTGCCGGACGGCAAGTCGCGCCTGCGGGTGACGCTGTCGGCGTTGCACACGCCGGCGCAGGTGCAGGCGCTGCTCGATGCGCTGGCGCTGGCCCGCGACCGCCTCGCCGCGCATCCGGTCGGCCTGCCCGCATGAGCGGCGACGACCTCGCGGCGCGCCGCGAGGTGTGGGAAGCGCTGTCGGAGTTGTACCTGGACACCGATGTCGCCTTGCGCCACCCGCACATCGCCGCGGTGCTCGCCGCCTCGCCCTACAGGCCGGACACGCTGCGGGAGATGCTGCTGCGCGACGTGCATCCGCGCCTGGCACCGAACCTGTCGAGCGTGGCCGGGGTCTGGGAGGGCTTCGACATCGACTGGTTGAGCGCGGCGATCCAGCGCGGCGAGGGCGTGCAGCGCTGGTCGGCGTGGCTGACATGGCGCTATCCGCGGCAGCAATGGCGCGTGCTGCTGCCACGGCTGCTGGCGCTGCGCGCGGCGCGCTGACCGCCGCCTCGCCCGATTCCCTTCCATTGGCACGCGATCGACGATGCATATCGAAACGGTGGGGCAAGGCCCCGATCTGGTCCTGATCCACGGCTGGGCGCTGCACGGCGGCATCTTCGCGCCGCTCGTCGCGCGCCTGTCGGCGCACTACCGCATGCACCTGGTGGACCTGCCCGGACATGGTCACAGCCGCGACGACGACACCCCGCTGGCGCTGCCGCACGTGGTCAGCGCGATCGCCGCGGCGACGCCGCCGGCGGCATGGCTGGGCTGGTCGCTGGGCGGGCTGTTCGCGCTGCATGCCGCGGCGACCCAACCGCAGGTGCGCGGCCTGGCGATGCTCGCGGCGACGCCGCGGTTCGTGCGCGGCGGCGACTGGCCGCACGCGGTGGAACCGCAGGTCTTCGCCCAGTTCGGCCGCGACCTGGGCGAGGACTACCGCGGCACGCTGGACCGCTTCCTGGCGCTGGACACGCTCGGCTCGGCGCATGCGCGCGCGGAGCTGCGCATGTTGCGCGAGACGCTGATCGCACGCGGCGAGCCGGACGCGCGCGCGCTGCAGGACGGCCTGGCGCTGCTCGAACGCACCGACCTGCGCCGCGCGTTGCCGACGCTGCGCGTGCCCAGCCTATGGATCGGCGGCCAACGCGATCGACTGGTGTCGGACGCCGGGATGCAGGCCGCGTCCGCCCTGGCGCCGCAGGCCCAACTGCACATCGTCGCCGGCGGCGGGCACGCCCCGTTTCTCGGCCATGCGGACGAGGTCGCCATCGCGCTGCAGGCATTCCTGGCCGCATTGCCGTAACACGTCCGCGTGCCGCCGCGCGCTGCGCATTCGCAGGCGTGGCAGGCCCGAAGCCGGCCGCCGCACCAAAACGTGTCGCGCAATCCGCGTCGCGCTTCGTCGCGCCAGCTGCGCTCGTCGCGGAAGCTGCGCTCGTCGCGGAAGCTGCGCTCGTCGCGGAAGGCTGCGCAGTGCGATGCATCTTCGCGGCGGCGCCGCGCCCTTGCCACGCATGCCGGAGGGCGGACGCTACTCGCTGCCACACGTTGCCGGCCCGCAGGTACCCGCCGGCGATGCAATCGCGCTGAACGCAAACCCGACGATGCCGCGTCACCAAGGCAAGGTGTGCCGACAGGCGCCTCCTGCAGCACGCGCGTCGCTGCTCGCCGACGCCGTCCGAAGCCCACACCTCTCTTCCCTTGACCTGGACCGACTGCGCGCCGCGCTTCGCGAAGCGCAGGCCGTCGCGGCCGCCACGCTGTCGCCACAGGCGTCGCCGTCCGTCGCGCTACGATGGCGCGCTAACCGCGCTATGGCGCAGCACCGAGGAGAACCGATCCGTGACCGTGATGCGTAGCAACACCGCCAGGGTGATGGCGTGCCTGATCGCGGCATGCGCCGCCCTTCCCGCCCTGGCGGCGCCGCCAGCGGCGCCGTGTCGGTTCGAGGCGCCCGCGGACCTGGACGCCGCTCCCGCGCGCTGGCTCGGCGAGTGCCGGAACGGGGCAGCCGATGGGCTCGGCATCGTCCGCGCCGGCACCGCCGAGCCCTATGCCTTCTTCGCCGGCCGCATGCAGGATGGCCGCCCGGCGCAGGGCCTACTCCTGCTGCACGCAGGAGGATTGATGGCGGCCGTGCGCTTCGATGCGACCTTGCGCGCCGTGGCCAGCGACGGCCTGCGCCCCGACGAGGACGACCACGTGTTCGCGCAGGCACGCGCTGCGGCGCTGGAGACCTCCGCACGCCTGCGCCAGCAAGGCAATCGGGCGTCGGCCGACTACTACACCGCGCTCGCGCGGCGCATCGACGACAGCCGCGCGGAGTAGCGCGCGCTCGGCGCCCACCCCGCGCGCATCGCAGAACATCGCGCGCAGCGCAACGCGGCTGGCAGCGCCGACGGTGATGCACGATCATCGCGGTTTCGAGACGAACGGAGCGCACGCATGGATCTGGGCATCGCCGGCAAATGGGCGCTGGTCTGCGCCGCGAGCAAGGGCCTGGGACTCGGTTGCGCGCGAGCGCTGGCCAACGAGGGCGTCAACGTGGTCATCGTGGCGCGCGGCCAACCCGCGCTGGATGCGGCGGCGGCCGGGCTGCGCGCGCTGCCCGGCGCCGGCGAGGTGATCGCGGTGGCCGCCGACATCGCCACCGACGCCGGGCGCGCCGCCGCGCTGGCCGCCTGCCCGCAGATCGACATCCTGATCAACAACGCCGGCGGCCCGCCGCCCGGCGATTTCCGCGACTGGGAGCGCGAGGACTGGCTACGCGCGCTCGACGCCAACATGCTGGCGCCGATCGCGCTGATCCGAGCCACAGTCGATGCCATGCAGGCGCGCGGCTTCGGCCGCATCGTCAACATCACCTCCGCCGCGGTGAAGGCACCGATCGACAGCCTGGGTCTGTCCAACGGCGCGCGCGCCGGGCTGACCGGCTTCGTCGCCGGCCTGGCGCGGCGCACCGTCGCGTACAACGTCACCATCAACAACCTGCTGCCGGGGCAGTTCGACACCGACCGGCTGCGCAGCAACTTCGCCCATGCCGCGCAACGCAGCGGCACCGACGTGGACGCGCTCGCCGCGCAGAAACGCCAGCAGATCCCCGCCGGCCGCTTCGGCAGCGCCGACGAATTCGGCGCGGCCTGCGCCTTCCTGTGCAGTGCGCAGGCCGGCTACCTCACCGGGCAGAACCTGTTGCTCGATGGCGGCGCCTATCCCGGGACGTTCTGAAGGGCCGGGAATGGGGAATGGGGAATGGGGAAACGGGAATGGGCAAGGCAGGCGGCCATCTCGCCGACGCGGCCGTTCCGATTCCCGTTTCCCCATTCTCCATTCCCGGCCTCCCGCCAGCGATAATGCGCCGATGGATCCCTCCTCGTTCGACCCCCACCACATCCGCCGCGCGTTCTCGCGCGCCGCGGCCAGCTACGACGCCGCCGCGGCCCTGCAGCACGAGGTGGAGAAGCGCCTGCTGGAATCGCTGGACTACCTCGGCGACCGCGTGCCGCAGGTGGTGCTGGACGTGGGCAGCGGCCCCGCGCATGCCGCCGCGACGATGAAGAAGCGCTGGCCGCGCGCGCAGGTGATCGCGCTCGACCAGGCGCTGCCGATGCTGCAGCAGGCCAAGCGCCAGGCCGGCTGGTGGAAGCCGTTCGGCCGCGTCTGCGCCGACGCGCGCGCGCTGCCGCTGGCCGAGCACAGCGTCGACGTGATCTTCAGCAACCTGTGCCTGCAGTGGGTCGAGGACCTGCCGGCGGTGTTCGCCGGTTTCCGCCGCGTACTCAAGCCCGGCGGGCTGCTGCTGTGCTCCAGCTTCGGGCCGGAGACCCTGATCGAACTGCGCGAAGCGTTCGCGCAGGCCGACCGCGAGGCGCCGCATGTCAGCCGCTTCGCGCCGATCGCGCAGTTCGGCGATGCGCTGATGCACGCCGGCTTCCGCGACCCGGTGCTGGACCGCGACCTGTTCACCCTCACCTATCCGGACCTGGCCGCGCTGATGCGCGAGCTGCGCGCGATCGGCGCGACCAACGCGTTGCACGCGCGCCGCCACACCCTGACCGGCCGCGGCCGCTTCGCCACCGCCAGCGCCGCCTACGAACCGCTGCGCACCGCCGACGGCGCGCTGCCGAGCAGTTGGGAAGTGATCTATGCCCACGCCTGGGCGCCGCCGCCGGGCGCGCCGATCCGCGACGGCGGCGGCGAGATCGCCGCGGTGCCGGTGTCGGCGATCCCGATCCGCCGCCGCGGCGCGTGATGCAATGCCTTCTGTAGGAGCGGCTTCAGCCGCGACAGGCGTTCCCGGGGATGCCCGTCGCGGCTGAAGCCGCTCCTACAGGATGCACGGCACCGCTCAGGCCGACACCTGCGCGATCCAGTCCTGCAGGTTGTAGTAGTTGCTGACGCGGGCGATCTTGCCATCGCGGATGTCGAAGAACGCGCCGCCCGGCAGTACATACGTCTGCCCGCGCGCCGGCGGCAGGCCTTCGTCGGTGTGGTGGTACTCGCCGTGCACGACGTATTCGGCGGCGGCGCGGCGGCCGTCTTCCCCGCCCAGCACGACGATGTCGCGCAGCTGCTCGCGGTAGCTGGCGTTCATCCGCTGCAGGAACGCGGCGAAGGCGTCCTTGCCGGTCTCGCGCGCGCCCTGGTTGAGGTCGTGCGCCACGTCGTCGCTGAGCTTGTCGAGCATGGCCGCCCAGTCGCCACGGTTGAACGCGTCGTAGTACGACAGCACCAGTTCGATGGCGCGGTCTTGCTCACGGGTTCCGTCGATCTTCATCGCCACCACCTCCTGCGCTGCGGGGAGGCCCATGATACGGCGGCCCGGCCGCGCTCAGGCGCCCGGCGCGATCAGGTCGCGGTGGAAGAAGTAGACCTCCTGCACCAGGAAGCGCCAGCGGGTCTGGAAGCTGCGGAAGCGGGTGCTGGGCGTCGAGGACGCCAGCGCGTCGATCTGCAGTTCGCGGCACAGGCGCAGCGCGCGCGCCATGTGCAGCGGATCGCTGACCACGATCGCCCGGTGCAGGCCGTGCGCGCGCATCAGCGCGCGCGCCTGGATCAGGTTCTGCCGGGTGGTGCGCGAGACCGTCTCGATCAGGATCGCGTCGGCCGGCACGTCGTGGCGCAGCGCGTAGCGGCGCGCCACCTGCGATTCGGCGAAGCGCGCGCCGTTGCCGCCGAAGCCGCCGGTGAAGATCAGGGTCGGCGCGTAGCCACGCTGGTACAGGTCCAGGCCGTGGCGGATGCGCTCCTCGAACACCGGCGAGGGCTTGGCGTCGTAGGCGGCCGCGCCGAGCACGATGATCGCGTCCGCCGGCGCCGCCTGGTCGCGGTCGCCGACCCACACGATGTAGATCGCCACGCCCAGCAGCCACAGCACCAGCAAGGCGCCCAGCCGGCCGATCCAGCCCAGCCAGCCGCGCCGTCGCCGCGGCTTCAAGCCGCGCCCCACGGCAGGGCGTCCAGGTCGACGTTGCCGCCGGACAGGATCAGCCCGACCCGGCGTCCGGCGAAACGCTGCGGCTGCGCCAGCACCGCCGCCAGGGCGATCGCCGACGAGGGTTCCACCAGTTGCTTGAGCACCTGCCACAGCAGCCGCATCGCCGCCACGGTGGCGGCGTCGTCGACCACGATGGTCTCGGCCTGGCCGCGCAGCAGCGCGAAGTTGGGCACGCCCAGGGTGCCGCGCAGGCCGTCGCACAGGGTGTCGGGAACGAAGTCCACACGCCGCTCGCCCGCGGCCAGCGAGCGCGCGGTGTCGGCGGCGCCAGCCGGCTCGGCCAGCACCAGCTGCGCCTGCGGCGCCAGCGCCGACAGTGCCAGGCGGCTGCCGGCGGCCAGGCCGCCGCCGCCGACCGGCACCACCAGCAGGTCCAGCGGGCCGCTGGCGCCGAGCAGTTCCAGCGTCGCGGTGCCCTGCCCGGCGATCACCGCCGGGTCGGCGTAGGGATGCACCAGGGTCGCCCCGGTCCGCTCCTGAACCTGCGCGCACATCGCCTCGCGCGCGGCGATGCTGGCCTCGCACTGCCACAGGGTGGCGCCCTGGCGGACGATGTTGGCCAGCTTGGCCGCCACCGCCCCGTCCGGCACCACCACGTGGCAGCCGATGCCGCGGGTACGCGCGGCCAGGGCCAGCGCCGCGCCGTGGTTGCCGGAGGAATGGGTGACCACGCCGCGCGCGGCCTGCGCCGCGTCCAGGGACCAGACCGCATTGCAGGCGCCACGGAACTTGAATGCGCCGCCGCGCTGCAGGTGCTCGGCCTTGAAGTGGAGGGTCGCGCCGGTCAGCGCGTCCAATGTCCGCGAGCGCAGCACCGGGGTGACCTGGGCATGCGGCGCCAGGCGCGCGGCGGCGGCGGCGACATCGGCGAACGTGGGCAGTGAAGATGAGACCATGCGCAAAAGGTTAACGTATCGCCATGGATTCGCAGCGCCGCCGGCGACCGGCGCGAGGCGGCCGTTGCGCGCGACTTAAGCGTTCAATTCACGACCAAGCGAGTTAAGGGGGCATTCAATGCAACGCGCCGAACCTGTCGGTCAGCCTCAGGGAGAGGATTCGCCATGAACATGCGCCTGCTACTGGCCGCCGGACTGCTGGCCACGCTGGGTGGTTGCGCCACGTACGACTACGCCGACAACGGCGGCGGCTACTACCGCGGCTCGCCGTCGGTGGAATACCGCTATCCGGCGGGCTATTCCGATGGCTACTACCCGTACGGCCCCTATGGCGCCGTGCCCTACGGCTACGGCGCCGGTTACTACGGGTACGGCTACTACGGTTACGGCGGTCCGTACTACTACCGCGACTACTACGGCCCGCCGCGGCATCGTCCGCCGCCGCGCCCGCGCCCGGACAATGGCCGCCCGCCGGACCGGCCGCCACCGCCGGCGATCGGCGACCGCGACCGGGTCAAGTCGCCATGGCGCGACATGGACCGGCTGCGGCGTCCGGACGCGGCCAATGCCGGGCCGCGCCCGCAGGCGATGCAGCCGGCCCGCCCGGCGGCCATGCCGCGCCCCGCCGCCGCGCCGCGGCCGGCGGCGGCGCCACGCCCGGCCGCGCCCCGTCCCGGCAATCTGGGTCGCGGCAATGGGACGCGCCGCACACTAGAGCCCTAAGAAATCGCTTGCTTTCACACGGGCACAGGACGCACTCTACGTCGTACGGGGTGACCCACTGCGTCGCTTTATGACCCGCAAGGGATCGCCCCACCGTCTATGTCGATGTCCGACAGGGAAATCTGGATCCCCCCTGTTCCGGCCCTGTCGGGCGTCGGCGCCTAAAACGAAAAGCCCCGGTCCGCCGGGGCTTTTCGCGTTCGGGCCTTGCGCTTGCTGGCGCGTGGCCGCAACGCAGGCATAAAAAAGGGCCGGCAGTCCCCCGACTACCGGCCCCCAGCTCCCCCGAGGTGCGCGTGACTGGCCCCTGTTCCAATTCCAGTCGTACGCCCCTGACGCAATGCCACCTCGGGTGCAATGTGGATATCTGCAGATGGCGTGCCAACTTTAGGGCGGGATCCGCAAACTGTGATGCAACCGCTAAAATTTCTTCTTTCCGGCGTCCGCCATCCGTGGGCGCGCCCATTCCGGTCCCCACGACCCGGCTGACGAGTCTCAGATGAGCGATTCCTTCTACCGCTACGACGTCATCGTGATCGGCGGCGGCCATGCCGGCACCGAGGCGGCGCTGGCGTCCGCCCGCGCCGGCGCGCGCACCCTGCTGCTGACCCACAACGTGGAGACGGTGGGCGCGATGAGCTGCAACCCGGCCATCGGCGGCATCGGCAAGGGCCACCTGGTCAAGGAGATCGACGCGCTGGGCGGAGCGATGGCGCACGCCGCGGACCTGGCCGGCATCCAGTGGCGCACGCTCAACGCCTCCAAGGGTCCGGCGGTGCGCGCGACCCGCTGCCAGGCCGACCGCAACCTGTACCGCGGCGCGATCCGGCGCATCGTCGAGGCACAGCCGAACCTGACCCTGTTCCAGGCCGCGGTGGACGACCTGATCGTGGCCGGCGAGCGCGTGCGCGGGGTGGTCACCCAGACCGGGCTGCGCTTCGAGGCGGCGGCGGTGGTGCTGACCGCCGGCACCTTCCTGGCCGGCAAGATCCATATCGGCCAGACCCAGTACGCCGGCGGCCGCGCCGGCGATCCGCCAGCCACCGCGCTGGCGCAGGCGCTGCGCGACGGCCGCTTCGGCGTGGACCGGCTCAAGACCGGCACCCCGCCGCGCATCGACGGGCGCGGCCTGGACTACGCGGCGATGGAAGAACAGCCCGGCGACGATCCGCTACCGGTGATGTCCTTCCTGGGCGAGGTCGCCCAGCATCCGCGCCAGGTCTCGTGCTGGATCACCCACACCACCGAGCGCACCCACGCCATCATCCGCGGCGCGCTCGATCGCTCACCGCTGTACACCGGGCAGATCGAGGGCATCGGCCCGCGCTACTGCCCCTCGATCGAGGACAAGGTGGTGCGCTTCGCCGATAAGGCCAGCCATCAGATCTTCGTCGAGCCGGAAGGCCTGGACGTGGTCGAGATCTACCCCAACGGCATCTCCACCTCGCTGCCGTTCGACGTGCAGCTGGAGCTGGTGCGCTCGATCCGCGGCTTCGAGCGCGCGCACATCACCCGCCCCGGCTACGCCATCGAATACGACTTCTTCGACCCGCGCGGGCTCAAGGCCTCGCTGGAGACCAAGGCGATGCCGGGGCTGTTCTTCGCCGGGCAGATCAACGGCACCACCGGCTACGAGGAAGCCGCCGCGCAGGGCCTGATCGCCGGCCTCAACGCCGCGCGCCAGGTGCGCGGGCTGGAACCGTGGTCGCCGCGCCGCGACCAGGCCTACATCGGTGTACTGATCGACGACCTGATCACCCACGGCACCAGCGAGCCGTACCGCATGTTCACCAGCCGCGCCGAGTACCGGCTGCAGCTGCGCGAGGACAACGCCGACGCGCGCCTGACCGGCATCGGCCACGACCTGGGCATCGTCGACGACACCCGCTGGGCGCGCTTCCAGGCCAAGCAGGACGCGGTGGCACGCGAGAACGCGCGCCTGCGCGCGCTGTGGGCCACGCCGGGCAACGCGCTGGGCCGCGAGGTCGCGGCCACGCTGGGCGTGGCGGTGAGCCGCGAAACGAATGTGCTGGACCTGATCAAGCGCCCGGAGCTGGACTACGCCGCGCTGATGCGGGTGCCGTCGCTGGGTCCGGGCGTGGCCGATACGCAGGTGGCCGAGCAGGTGGAGATCGGCATCAAGTACGCCGGCTATCTGGAGCGTCAGCGCGAGGAGATCGCCCGCCAGCAGCGCCATGAGGACACGCCGATTCCCGCGACGTTCGACTACGCGCAGGTGCGCGGGCTGTCGGCCGAAGTGCAGCAGAAGCTCGAGCGCGTGCGCCCGCAGAGCGTGGGCCAGGCGCAGCGCATCCCCGGCATGACCCCGGCGGCGATCTCGCTGCTGCTGGTGCACCTGGAGCGGGCGCGGCGCAGCCGGGTAGCGTGAGCGCGGGGCAGATGCCGCGTGCGTTTTTGCGAGTGCCCGCGCCGCTCCCTGTAGGAGCGGCTTCAGCCGCGACAGGGGGTATCGGCAAGGCCTGTCGCGGCTGAAGCCGCTCCTACAGCAGGCAGCGCCGCGCCGGCCAGGACGGCCAGATCGGAACGGTGCGCGGCATTGGCATTGGCTCGGCGCTCATCGCGCCGTCGCGTCCGCGCCGCCGCCCAGCGCCGTGTACAGCGCGACTCGGTTGCTGTCGTCCTGCAGCCGCAGGGCGATCAGGTCCTGCTGTGCGGCGAACAGCGAACGCTGCGCGTCCAGCACCTGCAAATAGCCGTCGGCGCCGACGCGATAACGCGCCTCGGCCAGGTCGTGGCTGCGCCGCGTCGCCTCGACCAGCGCCTGTTGCGCGGCCAGTTGCGCGTCGAGCTGGTCGCGCTGCGCCAGCGTATCGGCGACGTCGGCGAAGGCGCTCTGGATCGCCTTCTCGTATTGGGCCACGGCGATGTCCTTGCCGATCTTCGATGCGTCCAGCGAGGCCTTCAGCGCGCCGGCATGGAAGATCGGCGCGGTGATGCTGGGCACGAACGACCAGGTCCGCGATCCGGCCGAGAACAGCGTGGACAGCACATCGCTGCCGCGTCCGCTCGATGCGGTCAAGGTCAGGCTCGGGAAGAACGCCGCGCGCGCCGCGCCGATGTCGGCGTTGGCCGCCTTCAGCGCATGCTCGGCGGCGAGCACGTCCGGGCGCTGCAGCAGCACGGCGGCCGGCAGGCGCGCCGGGACCGGTGCCAGCGCGACGCCGTCGTCGATCACGTCGGCAGACGGCACCAAGGCCGCGTCTACCGGCACGCCGACCAGCAACTGCAAGGCGTTGCGGTCTTGCGCGAGTTGCGCGGCATCGCGCGCCACGGCGACCCGTGCCGCGTCCACGCTGCTCTCGATCTGCGCCAGGTCCAGGCCCGAGCCGATGCCGTTGGCGTGCTGGTCGCGGCTGCGCCGCAGCGTCTGCTCCTGGCTGTCCAGGGTCTGCCGCGCGAGGTTAAGCAGTTGCTGGTCGGCGCCCACCGTCAGCCAGGCATCGGCGATCTGGCCGATCAGGCTCAGGCGCACGCCACGCTGGGTCTCGGCGCTGGCCAGCCAGGTCTCCAGCGCCTCGTTGTTGAGGCTGCGCAGGCGCCCGAACAAATCCAGCTCCCAACTGCTGATGCCGACCTGCAGGGTGTCGCTGCTGTCGACCTGCGCACTGCCGCTGTCGCTGGCGCTGGCGCTGGTGCGCTGGCGACCGCTGCTGGCGGTGGCATCCAGCGACGGCGCCAGCGCGGCGCGCTGGATCCGGTACTGCGCCCGCGCCTTGTCGATGCTGAGCATGGCCACACGCAGGTCGCGATTGTGCTCCAGGCCCTGGGCGATGACCTGGCGCAGGCGCGGATCCAGAAACACCGCGCGCCAGTCCGGCAACGCCGGCAGCGTGTCGTCCGCGGCGGGCGTGGCGACGGCCGCATTGTCGAAGCGCGCCGGCACCGGCGTGGCCGGGCGCACGTAGGACGGGGCCAGGCTGCAGCCGGTCATCGCCACGGCACAGGCCAGGCCGAGCAGGCGGTGCGCGCGAGAACTCATGGCGTGGCCTCCTGCGGCACGCGCGCAGGCCCCGGAAACAGGCGCCGCACCAGCACGTAGAACAACGGCACGAAGAACAGCCCCAGGGTGATCGACGCCAGCGTGCCGCCGGTCACGCCGGTGCCCAGCGAACGGCGCGCGGCCGAGCCGGCGCCGTGACTGAACACCAGCGGCAGCACGCCGAGCAGGAACGCCAGCGAGGTCATCAGGATCGGCCGCAGGCGCATCTGCACCGCGTGCAGGGTGGCCGCCAGCAGCGCTTCGCCGCGACGCTCCAGGTCGCGCGCGAACTCCACGATCAGGATGGCGTTCTTGGCCGACAGGCCGACCGTGGTCAGCAGGCCCACCTGGAAGTAGACGTCGTTCTCCAGCCCGCGCGCGGTCATCAGCAGCGCCGCGCCGAACACGCCCACCGGTACCGCCAGCATCACCGCGAACGGGATCGACCAGCTCTCGTACAACGCCACCAGGCACAGGAACACGAACAGCAGCGAGATCGCGTACAGCGCCGGTGCCTGGTTGGCCGACAGTTTCTCCTGATAGGCCATGTCCGACCAGGCGAAGCCGAAGCCGTGCGGCAGTTGCTTGCTCAGTTCGGCCATCGCGTCCATCGCCGCGCCGGAACTGACCCCGGGCACCGCCTGGCCGGTGAGCTCCATCGCCGACACGCCGTTGTAGCGCTCCAGCGCCGCCGGCGCGCTGGTCCAGTGCGCGGTGGTGAAGGCGGACATCGGCACCATGCCGCCGGCGGCGTTGCGCACCGTCCAGCGCGGCAGGTCCTGCGGCGCCATGCGCGCCTGCGCGTCGCCCTGCACGTAGACCTTCTTGATGCGGCCCTTGTAGATGAAGTTGTTGACGAAGTCGCCGCCGAGCGCGCTGTTGAGCGTGGCGTTGATGTCGCCCGGATCCACACCCAGGGCCTGCGCCTTGGCGTCGTCGATCTTGACCGCGTACACCGGCGCGTCCTCCAGGCTGGCGTAGCGCACGTCGCGCAGCTTGGGGTCGTGCGCGGCCAGTTGCAGCAAACGGTCGCGCGCCGCCACCAGCGCGGCGTGGCCGGCGCCTTCGTAGTCCATCAGCTCGAAGGTGAAGCCGGAGGCGTCGCCGAGGCCGGTGATCGCCGGCGGCGAGGTCACGAACAGTTCCGCGTCGGGCACGTCGGCCAGCGCCTTGTTGAGGTGGTCGGCGATGGTCGTGGCATCGTCGTCGCGCTCGTCCCAGTCCTTCAAACGCACGAACGCCATGCCGACGTTCTGGCCGGCGCCGGTGACGCTGAAGCCGGCCGAGGACAGCACCGAGCCCACGCCCGGCTCGTGCAGCGCGGCCTTGGTCAGCCGATCGGTCACCGCCAGGGTCTGCTCCAGGGTGGCGCCGGCCGGCAACTTGACCAGCACGTTGAGCATGCCTTCGTCCTCGTCGGGCAGGAACGCGCCGGGCAGGCGCCACAGCAGCACGCCGGTGACCGCGATCAGCAGCGCATAGGCGATCACGCTGGGCGCGCGCCTGCCCAGCACCCGCTCGACCAGCGCGCGGTAGCGCTCGGACAGGTGCCGGAAGCGGGTGTTGAACCAGATGAAGAACCAGCCCAGGCGGCCATGCGAGCCGATCGGCGCCTCGCCCTGGTGCAGCGGCTTGAGGATGGTCACGCACAACGCCGGGGTCAGGGTCATCGCCACCAGCACCGACAGGATCATCGACGCGGCGATGGTGATGGAGAACTGCCGATAGATCACGCCGGTGACGCCGTTGAAGAACGCCATCGGCACGAACACCGCGGTCAGCACCAGCACGATGCCGACCAGCGCGCCGCCGATCTGCTGCATCGAGCGCAGCGTGGCCTCCTTCGGCGGCAGGCCTTCCTGGCCCATCACCCGCTCCACGTTCTCCACCACCACGATGGCGTCGTCGACCAGCAGACCGATCGCCAGCACCATCGCGAACATGCTCAGGGTGTTGATCGAATAGCCGAACGCGGCGAGCACGCCGAAGGTGCCCATCAGCACCACCGGCACGGCGATGGTCGGGATCAGCGTGGCGCGCCAGTTCTGCAGGAACAGGTACATCACCGCGACCACCAGCAGCACCGCCTCGATCAGGGTGATGACCACCTCCTTGATCGAGGTGGTGACGAACGGGGTGGTGCTGAAGGCGATGTGGTAGTTGAAGCCGTGCGGCCAGTACTGCTTGAGTTCCTGCAGGCGCGCATCGATCGCCTTGGAGGTTTCCACCGCGTTGGCGTCGGCGTTGAGCTCGATGCCGAGCGAGGCGGAGGGCTTGCCGTTGAAGCGGGTGATGCTGTCGTAGGTCTCCGGGCCCAGGCCGATCCGGGCCACGTCGGACAGGCGCACGACCGCGCCGCCGGCATCGCTCTTGAGCACGATCGCGCCGAACTGCGCCGGCGTGTGCAGGCGGCTGCGGGTGGTCACGGTGGCGTCCAGGCGCTGCCCGCGCAGCGCCGGCTGGCCGCCGATCTCGCCGGCCGACACGTCGGTGTTCTGCGCCTGGAGCGCGTTCTCCACGTCCGAGGGCATCAGCGCGTACTGGCGCAGCTTCTCCGGATCCAGCCAGATGCGCATGGCGTACTCCGAGCCCATCGGCTGGATGTTGCCGACGCCGCTGACCCGGCTGATCTGGTCGTCGATGTTCGATTCCATGTAGTTGGCGACATCGAAGTTGTCCATGCTGCCGTCGTCGGAGGTGAACGCGACCACCTCGAACAGCGAGCCGCTGGACTTGGTGATGACCAGCCCGTTCTGCTGCACCGCCTGCGGCAGCACCGACATCACCGACTGCAACTGGTTCTGCACCTGCACCTGCGCGGTGTCGGCGTTGGTGCCGGTCTCGAACACCAGGTTGACCTGCGCGGTGCCGTCCGAGGCGCTGGTCGAGGTCATGTACAGCAGGTGGTCCAGGCTCTGCTGCGACTGCTCGATCAGCTGGGTGACGGTGTTCTCCACGGTCTGCGCCGAGGCGCCGGTGTAGGTGGCGCGCACGGTGATGGTCGGCGGCGCCATCTGCGGATAGCGCTCGATCGGCAGCGCGTGGATGGCGAGCATGCCGACCAGGACGACGACGATGGCCAGGACCCAGGCCACCACCGGGTGGTTGACGAAGAAACGCGACATGCGGGCGTCCTCAGTCGGCCTGGGCGTCGCCCGGCACCGCCGGCGCGGCGGCGAGCTGGGCGGCATCGATCGCATGCGGCAGCGCCGGCTTGCCGATCTCGGCGCGGCTGCCGTTGACCACGATCAGCCGCTCGCCCGGCTTGAGCCCGTCCTCCACCACCCAGTCGTGGCCGATCGCGTCGCCGGTGCGGATGTGGCGCTCCACCACCCGGTCGTGCGCATCGAGCAGCTTGACCACCGGCTCGCCCTTGCTGTCGCGGGTCACCGCCTGTTGCGGCACCAGGATCGCGCCCGCGTCGGTGGCCATCGGCAGCACCGCGCGCAGGTACATGCCGGGCAGCAGCAGATGCTGCGGATTGGGCACGACCACGCGCAGGGTGACGCCACCCGTGCCGGGATCGACCGCGCTGCCGACGAAGGCGAGCGTGCCCGGCTGCGGATAGAGGCGGCCGTCCTCCAAGCGCACCTGCACCGAGATCTTGCCGTCGGCGGCCCGGATCCGGCCGGCGTCGAGTTGCTCGCGCAAGGCCAGCAGCTGCGTGCTGGACTGGCTCACGTCCAGGTAGATCGGATCCAGCCGCTGGATCCGGGTCAGCGCCGCGTCCTGCTGCGCGGTCACCAGCGCGCCGGCGGTGTAGGCCGAGGTGCCGATGGTGCCGGAGATCGGCGCGGCGATCCGCGTGTAGTCGAGATTGATCCGCGCCGCCTGCAGCGCGGCCTGCGCCGCCACCAGGTTGGCCTGCGCCTCCTCCAGCGCGGCCGTCGCGTCGTCGGCGTCCTGTTTGCTGGCCGCGTCCAGGCCGACCAGGGTGCGGTAGCGCTCGGCCTTGGGACGCGCCGCGCGCACCGCGGCCTGCGCCTGCGCCAGTTGTCCGCGCGCGGTGTCGTACGCCGCCTGGTACGGCGCCGGATCGATCTGGTAGAGCACCTGTCCGGCATGCACCTCCTGGCCCTCGGTGAACAGCCGCTGCCGCACCAGGCCGTTGACCTGCGGACGCACGTCGGCCACTTCGTAGGCGACGGTGCGGCCAGGCAGGGTCTGTTCCACCGGCAGGGTCCGCGCGCGCACCGTCAGCACGCCGACCTTGACCGGCGCCGGCGCCGGCGCGGTGGACGAACAGCCCGCCGCCATCGCCAGAACCAGCAGGGAACCATAGAAAATGAAACAGCGAGGCGCGGCGAAGGCGTCGAACATGAGCGTCGAATCGAGGGCGTGGAAGATCGAAGCGCGCAACGCTACATGAAACATATTCCCGCGATATATCCGCTGCGAAATGCCAGTCAGCTGCCGCTTCAAATTTTGTCGGCGCGCAGAAAGATTGACGAAAGATAGGCATTGCTGCGCTGCAACGAGGCGGTATCGGAGGGGGATCGCCGGAGGAATTTTTCGCTGCCTCGGGCGCTTTCGCGCACGGCCGTCGAGCGCCGACCGGTCCTGTGCTGTGCCAGCGCCGCGGTATCTTCATCGCGTTGCAAATGGCCGCAACGATGCCTCTCCGCAGCGCGGCCGATGCATGTTTCGACGTTTCGATGTTTCGGGAAGGAAGCCTCTCGCAAACAGCCAGAGGCCTGCACACCCACTTCCCCACCCCTGTAGGAGCGGCTTCAGCCGCGACGATCGAAGCGAGAAACCCCGCACGCACCCGATCTGTCGAAACCAGGACAACCACCCGCCTGCGTCACCACGCCTGCGCCTCGGCGCATCCCACGCGGCATCCCTCCACGCCGCAGCGACGCGCGCCGCCGCGCGACCTCAGTCCTCGGCCGCGGCCTCGCGCCCCTGCTGGCGGATGATCGCTTCCTGGCGCGCGTCCTCGATCGACTCGCGCACCGCGCGCACGTCGGCACGGTGGGTGTCGAACACGAAGCGGCCGGTGAGCGCGCTGTCCGGGCGCAGCTCGCCCTTCTCGTACAGCGCCCACATCTCCTCGCCATAGTAGGTCTGGTTGAGCTCGGGGGCGAAGCGGCCCAGGCAATCGCGCAGGTTGTGCACGTCGCGCAGCAGCATGGCGCGCGCGGCGTTGTTGCCGCCGGCGCTGACCACCTGCGGGAAGTCGATCACGACCGGGCCGTCGGCGGCGACCAGCACGTTGTATTCGGACAGGTCGCCGTGCACCAGGCCCAGGCACAGCATCTTCACCACATCGCCGACCAACTGCGCATGGAACGCGCGCGCCTGCTCCGGCTCCAGCTCCACCTCGCCCAGCCGCGGCGCGCTCTGCCCGTCGGCATCGGTGACCAGGTCCATCAGCAGCACGCCGTGGAAGTAGCCGCGCGGCTGCGGCACATGCACGCCGGCGTCCACCAGCTGATACAGGGTGTTGGCCTCGGTGTCCTTCCAGGCCGCTTCCTGTTCGCGGCGGCCGAACTTGGTCGCCTTGCCCATCGCCCGCGCCTGGCGGCTGCCACGCACCTTGCGCCCTTCCTGGTACTGCACGCGCGCCTGGAAACTGCGCTGCGCCATGTCCTTGTAGACCTTGGCGCACAGCACCTCGTCGCCGGCCTGGACCACGTACACGGCGGCCTCCTTGCCGCTCTTGAGCGGGCGCAGCACGCTGTCGATGACGCCGTCCTCGAGCAAGGGCTGCAGGCCCTGGGGGGTTTTCATCGGACGCGGGTGACCTTCTGGGGAAAACCGGATTATGGCCCATGCCTGGATCGATGCCAGGCGACAAATTGCGGGATGCGCGTCCGCCAACGGAGTAAGGTGGCGGCGGCGATCGCCGCCACGGCGGTCGCCGCCGGCCATTCACGTGTAAATCGTCCAGAGGGTGTCATGAGCAAGGGCATGGATCAGAAGAAGAGCGAAAAGAAGCAGCCGACCAAGACGCTGAAGGAAAAGCGCGCGGCCAAGCAGGAAAAGAAGAAGAAGTAGGCGTCGGCGTGCCGCGCCGCGGGCGCGCCGGACTGCCGTTGCCCCGGCACGGACGGGTTCAGGCAAGCGGCGCGAGCGCCGGTCCGTCGCCATCCAGCCGGCCGCTGTCCGCCATGGCGGCATCGGCCGGCACCTGCCCCGCCATGGCCCACGCAGGCCACGCGCAGCGCTTACCATGGCGGGGTTTCCAACGCCGCGCACGCAGGGCGCCCGATCCGCCGATGGCCGACTCCCCCGCACCCGCAGGCCCGCGCACGCCGCGCGCCGAGCGCGGGCTCACCCACGAGCTGATGCAGCAGATCGACGGACTGCAGGGCGATCCCGACTTCATGACCTCGCTGGCGCGCGGCCTGGCCGTGCTCAGCGTGTTCGCGCAGCATCCGCGCGAGGTCACCATGTCGCAGATCAGCGCCGCGACCGGCATCTCGCGCGCGGCGGTGCGACGCGTGCTCTACACCCTGACCCGGCTCGGCTACGTCGGCGAGCAGGGCCGCGGCTACGTGCTGCTGCCGCGCGTGCTGGGCATGGGCGGCGCCTACGTGGCCGCCTCGTCGATGACCGCCGCGGCGCAGCCGGTGCTGGACGCGCTGCGCGACGCCGTGCACGAATCCTGCTCGATGGGCGTGCTCGACGGCGACGACCTGCTCTACATCGCCCGCGCCGAAACCGTGCGCATCATGTCGATCGGGCTGCGCGCCGGCAGCCGGCTGCCGGCCTATTGCACCTCGATGGGCCGGGTGCTGCTGGCGGCGCTGCCGCACGACACGCTGGAGAGCTACCTGGAGCGCAATCCGCTGCGTCCGCGTACCGGGCGCACCGTCACCGACCAGCGCGCGTTCCTGGAACTGCTGGCGCGGGTACGCCGCGAGGGCGCCTCGCTCACCGACCAGGAACTGGAAATCGGCCTGCGCTCCATCGCGGTACCGGTCCGCAACCGCCGCGGCGAGGTGGTCGCCGCGCTCAACATCGGCACCCAGGCCGGTCGCGTCAACCTGCAGACGATGCAGACGCAGCTGCTGCCGCCGCTGCGCGACGCGGCGCAACGCCTGGGCGCCCTGCTCGGCTGAGCAAGGCGCGTATGCCGGCGACGGCATGGGCGGGTCGCGTATCCTCCCCGCTGCGGGCAAGGCGCCCGTGCCACGCCGTTCGTGCGCGGCGTCATGCATCCAGGCAGGGAGCGTACATGCGGGAAGAAGGCGGCATTGAATTTTTCGGGTTTCGGGTGAATCCCCGGACGCGGCGTGCGCGCTGGATCGTGTTCGGCGCGCTGGCGGCGCTGCTGCTGGCCATGGTCGTCAGCGGTAGCCGCGCCTCCAGTGCGCTACGCGCCCGCGCCGAGGCCATCGCCGGCTTCGATATGCCCGACACCCTGCACCCGGCCTGGCAGACCCGCGACAGGGGACTGTTGGGAGAGCGCACCGTCGTGACCCAGGGGTATCGGTTGCCGGCGTCGCTGGCGGACACGCTGCTGCGCAGCTGCGAGCAACGCGGCGGGCACATGATGGAGCGCGAGCAGGTGCTGGCGCAGGTTCCCGAGCTGTCCTCCAGGATCTCGGCACACGCCCCCGCCTGCCTGCGCGTCGCCGACACGCCCACCCGCGCGGTGTCGATGCTGCAGGACGACACGCTGGTGATCCGCATCCAGCGGCGATGAACCTGACGGCCGGCCCCAGGCGTCTGGGCCGCCGTACGAAGCCGTGGGGCGGCGCTGGCCGCTAAGCCGCCACCAGCGTGTCGATTCGCGCCGGATCTTCCCCGCGGCGTCGCGCCAACGGCGTGGCGCCTCAGCCCTCGGCCGCCTGCTCTTCCAGGATCGGCTTGGCCAGCGCGAAGGCGTGGTTGGCCGCGGGCACGCCGCAATAGATCGCCGCCTGCAGCAGCACTTCCTTGATCTCGTCCGCGCTGACCCCGTTGTTGCGCGCGGCGCGCACGTGCAGCTTGAATTCCTCGTCGTGGCCCAGCGCCACCATCATCGCCAGGGTCAGCAACGAGCGGGTGTGCCGCGACAGCCCGTCGCGGGTCCACACCGTGCCCCAGGCCGTGCGGGTGATGAACTCCTGGAACTCGCCGGTGAAGTCCGTGCGTGCGTCCAGCGCACGTTGCACGTGGTCCTCGCCGAGCACGGCCTTGCGGACCTGCAGTCCGGCCTCGTAGCG
Source organism: Xanthomonas sp. DAR 35659 (assembly GCF_041242975.1). NCBI lineage: Bacteria > Pseudomonadati > Pseudomonadota > Gammaproteobacteria > Lysobacterales > Lysobacteraceae > Xanthomonas > Xanthomonas medicagonis. The sequence continues at coordinate 551,480 of NZ_CP162488.1, read as the reverse complement.
TTGTTTCTCGTCCATGGGGACTCCGAGTTGAGAATGGGGGATGCCGCCAGGTCCGCGCGCGACAGCATGGCGGCGGCGCGCAGCGAGGCGAGGTCAGGCGTCGGCGAGGACCCGGTCGATCCAGGTCGCGGCCATGCCGCGCCAGCTGTCGGCGGCGAACAAGGCCTGCAGCTGCGTGGCGTCCAGCACCGCGCTCACCCGCGGGTCGGCGCCCAGCACGTCGCGCAGATGCCGGCCCTGCTGCAGCGCCTGGCGCGCGGCGTCTTCCACCAGCGCGTGCGCGATGGGCTTGCCCAGGTGCGCGGCGAGCGCGACCGCCGCCGCTTCGGCGTAGAGCAGGCCGCCGTGGCTATCGAGGTGCGCGCGCATGCGCGCGCGATCCAGTTCCAGGCCGTCGATGACCCCGCGCAGTTGCGCCAGGCTGCCGGCGGTCAGGCGCACGATCTGCGGCAGCGTGTCCCACTCGGCATGCCACTGCCCGGCGGCGCGCTCGTGCGCCTGCGGCAGCGCCGCGTACAGCGTGGACACCAGGCCGGGGACGCGCGTGGCCGCGGCGATGGCGGCCACGCAGCCCACCGGATTGCGCTTGTGCGGCATGGCCGAGGAACCGCCCTTGCCGGCCGCGGCCGGCTCGAACGCCTCGGCCACCTCCGACTGCATCAGCAGCACGATGTCGGTGGCGATCTTGCCCAGCGTACCGGCCAACAGCGCGAACGCGCTGCCGATCTCGACGATGCGGTCGCGCGCGGCATGCCACGGCAGCGCCGGCAGCGGCAGGCGCAGCGCCTGCGCCAGCGCCTGCGCCACCGCCAGGCCCTGCGACTGCAGCGCGGCCAGGGTGCCGGCGGCGCCGCCGAACTGCAGCACCAGCGCGTCCTCGCGCAATGCCTGCAACCGGCGCTGCGCGCGCTGCAGCGCGTCCAGCCAGCCGGCCGCCTTCAGCCCGAAGGTCACCGGCACCGCCTGCTGCAGCAAGGTGCGGCCGGGCAGCCCGGTATCGCGCTCGCGCTGGGCGAGCGCGCGCAGCGCAGCGCACAGCGCCGCCAGCTTCGGCTGCAGCAGGTCCAGCGCCGCGCGCAGTTGCAGCATGCTGCCGCTGTCGATCACGTCCTGGCTGGTCGCGCCCCAGTGCACCCAGCGCGCCGCGTCCGCATCTGCGGCCTCGACCTGCGCGGTCAACGCCTTGATCAGCGGGATGGCCGGGTTGCCGGCCAGCGCGGCGCCCTGGCCGAGCGCGGTCAGGTCGTAGTGGCGCACCTGGCAGGCCGCCTGGATCGCGGCCAGCGCCGCTTCCGGAATCACCCCGCAGCGCACCTCGGCCAGCGCCAGCGCGGCCTCGACATCGAGCATGGCCTGCACGCGCGCGGCGTCGTCGAACAGCGCGTCGATCTCCGGGTCGCCGAACAGGGGGTTGAGCAGGGAGAAGCTGGAATGCATGCGGGATCTCTGTGCAGGCCGCGCCGGCGCGGCGGGCCAGGCAAGGGTAGCGCCTACGCCACGACGGATGCGGGCTGCGCCGGATGGTCGCCAACGCCGGGCCGTAGGAGCGGCTTCAGCCGCGACAGGATCTCTCGGTAAGGCCTGTCGCGGCTGAAGCCGCTCCTACAAAAAAGCGCCGGCCGCTCAATAACTGAAGAACACCGTCTCCTGCTCGCCCTGCATATGGACGTCCCACGCATACCGGCCCGGCGCGGCAGGCCGCGCCAGCAGCGTGCCGCGGCGCTCCGGCGGCACCAGCGCCAGGATCGGATCGGCGTCGTTGCCCACGGCATCGGCGAAGTACAGCCGGGTGCAGGCGGCGCGCAACAGCCCGCGCATGAACACCAGCACCACCAGGTGCGGCGCCTGCGGCGTAGCCAAGGGCCCGGGCACCCGGCCCGGCACGACCGTGCCGAAGGCGAACCGGCCCTGCGCATCGGTGGGCACGCGGCCCCAGCCGTGGAAGGCCGGATCGTGGGCGTCGTGGCGGGGATCCTCGCGATGGGCGTAGATGCCGGCCGCATCGGCCTGCCAGATCTCCAGCACGGCGTCGGCGACCGGCACGCCGGCGCCATCGAACACGCTGCCGCTCACCTGCACGTGCGTGCCGCGCGCCGCGGCTGGCGCGACCTCGGTCCGGTACAGCGGTTCCAGGCCCAGGCGGTAGTACGGGCCGACGGTTTGCGAAGGGGTTGCCTGAAGACTCATGCGCTCACTCCCAGACGGTCTGCTTGCGGCCACGCAACACGATGTCGAAGCGGTAGGCCAGCGCGTATTCGCTGATCGCGTTCTCCCAGTCGAACGCCGACACCATCCGCGCCTTGGCCTTGTCGTCGTCCACGCAGTTGAAGATCGGGTCGTGGGCCAGCAACGGATCGCCCGGAAAGTACATCTGCGTGACCAGGCGCTGGCCGATGCCGTCGCCATGCAGCGAGAAATGGATGTGCGCCGGGCGCCAGGCGTTGTAGTGGTTGCGCCACGGGTAGGCACCGGGCTTGATGGTCTTGAAGCGGTAGCGGCCGTGCGCGTCGGTCAACACCTGGCCGGTGCCGGTGAAGTTGGGGTCCAGCGGCGCGTCGTGCTGGTCGCCGGCGTGCAGGTAGCGGCCGGCGGCATTGCATTGCCACACCTCGACCACGCTGTCGCGCACCGGCTGGCCGTTCTCGTCGAGCACGCGGCCGGAGACGACGATGCGCTCGCCCAGCGGCTCGCCGGGGAAGCCGGCGGTGAGGTCGGCGGCATGCGCGCCCAGGGTGATGCGGTCCAGGGTCGGACCGGTGACTTCCGACAGCGTCGCCGGGATCGCGATCGGATCGCGGCTGGGGCCGCGGCGCACGGTCGAGGCGTAGACCGGATGCAGGTACGGCGGCTGCGTGCCCGGATAGGGCTTGCGATAGCCGAGCAAGGGCGGGGGGGTGGACTCGTTCATCGTGTTCCTTCCGCTGGCTCCGCACCGGAGCCGGTTGGTGTTCGGTGGCCTGCGGACGCACCGGCCTCGATGGCCGGGACGAGACGCCGCGCCTGCGCGATCATCGCTCAGACCCGCTCGATCGCCAGCGCCACGCCCTGGCCGACGCCGATGCACATCGTCGCCAGGCCGCGACGACCGCCGCCGGCCTCGAGCTGGCGCAGCAGGGTCAGCGCCAGGCGCGCGCCGCTCATGCCCAGCGGATGGCCGAGCGCGATCGCCCCGCCATTGGCGTTGACGTGCGCGGCATCGTCGGCCAGGCCCAGCTCGCGCAGGCAGGCCAGCCCCTGCGCGGCGAAGGCCTCGTTGAGTTCGATCGCATCGAAATCGTGGATGCCCAGGCCAAGCCGCGCCAGCAAGGCACGCGTGGCCGGCACCGGGCCGATGCCCATGTAGGCCGGCTCCACGCCGGCGGCGGCGAAGCCAAGCACGCGCGCACGCGGGGTCAGGCCCAGGGCCTGCGCCTGCGCGGCCGAGGCCAGCAGCAGCGCCGCGGCGCCATCGTTGATGCCCGAGGCGTTGCCGGCGGTGACCGTGCCGGGCTGGCGGAAGATCGGCTTGAGCGTGGCCAGCGCTTCGGCCGTGGTGTCCGCGCGCGGATGCTCGTCGCGGGCGACCTCGGCCGTCTCCCCGCGCTTGCGGCCGGCCACCGTCACCGGCGCGATCTCGCCGTCGAAGAAGCCGCGCCGCTGCGCCGCGGCGGCGCGTTGCTGGCTGCGCAGCGCGAACGCATCCTGGTCCTCGCGCGATACGCCGTAGCGCGCGGCGACGTTCTCGGCGGTCTCGCCCATCGGCTCCACGCCGTAGCGGCGTTCCATCTCGGGATTGACGAAACGCCAGCCCATGGTGGTGTCCTCGATGCGCTGCTCGCGCGCGAACGGCGCGGCGGCCTTGCCCATCACGTAGGGCGCGCGCGACATCGACTCCACGCCGCCGGCGATCGCCAGCCCCAGCTCGCCCGCGCGGATGCCGCGCGCGACGGTGCCGACCGCGTCCAATCCCGAGCCGCACAGGCGGTTGACGGTGCTGCCTGGCACCGTCGCCGGCAGGCCGGCCAGCAGCAGGCTCATCCGCGCCACGTTGCGGTTGTCCTCGCCGGCCTGGTTGGCGCAGCCGAGATAGACATCGTCGATCAAGGCCGGATCCATTTGCGGATGCCGCGCCAGCAGCGCCTTGATCGGCAGCGCGCCGAGATCGTCGGCGCGCACGCCGGCGAGCGCGCCGCCGTAGCGGCCGATCGGGGTGCGGATGCCGTCGATGATGTACACGTCGCTCATTGCGCGATCTCCAGGTCAGGCCAGCGGCAGGCCGGTCAGGCGTTGCAGTTCGTCCAGCGACACGCCGTCGACGAGTTCGATGACCGAGGCGCCATCCTTGCCGACCGCGAACACGCCCAGGTCGGTGTACACGCGCGACACGCAGCGCAGGCCTGTCAGCGGATACGTGCACTCTGCGACCAGCTTGCTGTCGCCGCGCTTGGTCAGCAGGTCCATCATCACGAACACGTCCCTGGCGCCGATCGCCAGGTCCATCGCGCCGCCGACTGCCGGGATCGCGTCGGGTTCGCCGGTGCTCCAGTTGGCCAGGTCGCCCTGCACCGAGACCTGAAACGCGCCGAGCACGCACACGTCCAGGCGGCCGCTGCGCATCATCGCGAACGAGTCGGCATGGTGGAAGTAGCAGCCGCCGGGCAGCAGCGTCACCGGCTGCTTGCCGGCGTTGATCAGGTCCGGATCCTCCGCGCCGGGCGCCGGCGCCGGCCCCATGCCGAGCACGCCGTTCTCCGAATGCAGGAAGATCTCCTTGTCCCCGGGCAGGTAGTTGGCGACCTGCGTGGGCAGGCCGATGCCCAGGTTGACGTAGGCGCCTTCGGGAATGTCACGCGCGACGCGCGCGGCCATCTGCTCGCGGGTCATGCGCTGGTGGCCGCTCATGCGCGCGCCTCCCCGTGGCCGGCCGCGACCACGCGCTGGACGAAGATGCCGGGAGTGACGACCGCTTCGGGATCGAGCGCGCCGAGTTCGACCACCTCGTCGACCTGGGCGATGGTGCGCGTGGCCGCCATCGCCATCAGCGGGCCGAAATTGCGCGCGGTCTTGCGGTACACCAGGTTGCCCCAACGATCGCCGCGATGCGCCTTGATCAGCGCGACATCGGCATGGATCGGATACTCGAGCACGTAGTGCCTGCCGTCGATCTCGCGCGTTTCCTTGCCCTGCGCCAGCTGCGTGCCGTAGCCGGTGGGGGTGAAGATCGCGCCCAGGCCGTTGCCGGCGGCGTGGATGCGCGCGGCCAGGTTGCCCTGCGGCACCAGCTCCAGTTCGATCTCGCCGGCGCGGTAGGCGGCGTCGAAGTGCTGCGAGTCGCTCTGCCGCGGGAACGAGCAGACGATCTTGCGCACGCGCTTGTGCTTGATCAGCGCGGCCAGCCCGGTCTCGCCGTTGCCGGCGTTGTTGTTGACGATGGTCAATGCGCGCGCGCCCTGCGCGATCAGCGCATCGATCAATTCGTCCGGCATGCCGGCGCTGCCGAAGCCACCGATCATCACCGTGGCGCCGTCGTGGATGTCGGCCACGGCAGCCGCGTACGAGGCGACGGTCTTGTCGATCATCGCGCCGTTCCTGCGCGGCCGTTCGCGGATGGCGGACGCGGTTCGGTGGCGGGGCGGCGAAGCTGTGCCGACATGGGTGCGGTCTCCGCGGGACGCGCAGCGGCGCCGGGGCCGCTGCCTGATGGATCGGAACGCTGGTGCGACGAGACGCTGCGCCAAGCCGCCTCTCCACCCAACGACGCCACACGTTAGGGGCGGCGCCCCGGTCGGTCAATTCGATTATCGGTTAGTTAGTTCGATAATCGCACGAAACTCGCTCCATCGCCGGAGGCCTCCCGGGAAAATGCTGTATACAAACAGCAGGCTCGGCGGGATCCCCAACTCCCCATTAACGCCAAAAAGCCGTAGATTTCCGATCGCACGCGCCACAGCACGCCATCCTCGGTATACAGGAGTCCGTCATGTTCGCCTCCGCCCCGCGCTTCCCGCTCAATGCCTGGTACGCCGTCGCCTGGGACCACGAGGTTCGCCACGCGCTGCTGCCACGCAAGGCCTGCAATCTCGCCCTGGTCCTGTATCGCACCAGCGCCGGCGCCCTGGTGGCGCTGGAGGACGCCTGCTGGCATCGGCTGGTGCCGCTGTCGATGGGCAGGCTGCGCGGCGACGACGTGGTCTGCGGCTACCACGGCCTGGTCTACGACGCGCAAGGCCGCTGCGTGCACATGCCGTCGCAGGACACGATCAACCCATCGGCCTGCGTGCGCAGTTTCCCGGTCGCCGAAAAGCATCGCTACGTGTGGATCTGGCCCGGCGATGCGGCATTGGCCGACCCGACGCTGATCCCGGACCTGCACTGGAACAGCGACCCGGCCTGGGCCGGCGACGGCCGCACCATCCCGGTCAAGTGCGATTACCGGCTGGTGCTGGACAACCTGATGGACCTGACCCACGAGACCTTCGTGCACGGTTCCAGCATCGGCCAGGACGCGGTGGCCGAGGCGCCGTTCGAGGTGGTGCATGGCGAACGCACCGTCACCGTCTCGCGCTGGATGCGCGACATCGACCCGCCGCCGTTCTGGGCGATGCAGATCGAGCACGCGCTGGGCTATCGCGGCAAGGTCGACCGCTGGCAGATCATCCGCTTCGAGGCGCCGTGCACCATCGCCATCGACGTCGGCGTGGCGGTCGCCGGCAGCGGTGCGCCGGAAGGCGACCGCAGCCGGGGCGTGAACGGCTACGTGCTCAATACCATCACCCCCGAGACCGAGACGACCTGCCACTACTTCTGGGCATTCGCACGCAACCATTCCTTGCACGAGCAATCGATGACCACGCGGCTGCGCGAGGCGGTGAGCGGCGTGTTCGGCGAGGACGAGGCGATCCTGGAAGCGCAGCAACGCGCCATCGACGCGCATCCGGACCACGCGTTCTACAACCTCAACGTCGATGCCGGCGGGATGTGGGCGCGGCGACTGATCGAGCGCATGATCGCGCGCGAACAGCGCAGCCGCGACCTGGACCTGCGCATGGTCGGCTGACACCGCCTTTCCTCTCCGGAGCGCCATGAACGCCACGCCCCCTTTCCGCTCCAGCGCCGCGCAGACCACCCGCGCGCTGCTCGAACTGCGCGACCTGATTCTCGGCGGCGCGCTGGCGCCGGGCGAGCGCCTGTCCGAACTGGCCGTGGTCGAGCGCCTGGGCGTCTCGCGCACGCCGGTCCGTGCCGCGCTGCAACGCCTGTGCGAGGAAGGCCTGACCACCGCCCTGCCCGGCGGCGGTTACGCGGTGAAGGCCTTCAGCGAACGCGACGTGCACGACGCCATCGAACTGCGCGGCACCCTGGAAGGCCTGGCCGCGCGGCTGGCCGCCGAACGCGGCGCCAGCGCCGCCGACCTGCAACACGCGCACGCGCTGCTGGCGCGACTGGACACGGTACTCGCCTCGGAGCTGGGCGAGGACGACTTCGCCGACTACGTGCAGTGCAACGAACGGCTGCATGCGGTGTTGATCGCGATGGCCGGCAGCGACCTGCTCGCGCGCGAGTTCGCGCGCACGGTGCAACTGCCGTTCGCCTCGCCCAACGGCTTCGTGATGGCGCAGGCCGCGCTGCCGCAAGCGCGATTGATCCTGACCCTGGCGCAGGACCAGCACCGGCAGGTGGTGGACGCCATCGAACGCCGCCAGGGCGCGCGCGCCGAGGCGCTGATGCGCGAACACGCGCACCTGGCGCAGCGCAATTTCCGCTACGCCCTGGACGACCAGCGCGCGATCGACCGCGTCCACGGCGGCACGCTGATCCAGCGCGAAGGACCGGCACGTACCGGCAGCGCCTGAGCGGCGCCGCGCCGACGATTTCCCTTTCTCCACACCTGGACCCCGCCATGCGCAAGGACACCCAGTGGTACCCCGTCCGCGTGGCCGCCGTCGCCGATGCCTGCGATGGCGTGCGCGAACTCCTGCTCGACCCCGGCGCGCACGCGCGCCCGTTCGCGGTCGGCAGCCACCTCGACTTCCGCCTGCGCCTGCACGGACGCGAGGACATCCGCTCCTACTCGCTGGTCGGCGAACCGCGCGCGGACGGCCATTACCTGATCGCGGTACGGGCGATGCCCGACAGCCGCGGCGGCTCGCGCCACATGTGGACGCTGGCGCCGGGCGATGTGCTGGAGGCATCCGCGCCCAGTAACAACTTCGCGCTGGACGAGCGCGCCGCGGAGATCCTGCTGGTAGCCGGCGGCATCGGCATCACCCCGATCCTGGGCATGGCGCAACGGCTGGCGCAGCGTCACCCGGCGTTCCGCCTGCTGTACGTGGGCCGCTCGCGCCGCGCGATGGCCTACCTGCCGCAATTGCAGGACACCTTGGGCGCACGCCTACAGGTGCACTGCGACGACGAAGCCGGCGCACCCGACCTGGAAGCGGAAATCGCCGCACTCTCCCCGGCGGCGGAGATCTACGTCTGTGGCCCGCTGGGCATGCTCGACGCGGTGCGCCGCCACTGGCATGCCGCCGGGCGATCGCGCGCGCGACTGCACTTCGAGACCTTCGGCAACAGCGGCAGCGCCCCGGCGCAGCCGTTCGTGGTGCGCCTGCCGGCGTTGGGGTTGGAGGTGCCAGTGGCGGAGAACGAATCGATGCTCGACGCTCTGCAGGCGGCGGGCGTGGAGATGATGGCCGACTGCCGCCGCGGCGAATGCGGCCTGTGCCAGGTGAACGTGCTGGACGCCGATGCCGACCTGGACCACCGCGATGTGTTCTTCAGCGACGAACAGCGCCGAGAGAACCACAAACTCTGTGCTTGCGTCTCGCGCGCCCTGGGCGGCACCGTGAGTATCGATACCGGTTATCGCACTGACGCGCTCTGACGCGGGTTGGGGGCGATCGCGTCGCAGATGGGAATCTGCGCACATTGCATCATGCTTGCGCGGACGCGCGGACGTGCGATCTCGTTCGATCGGCAACAGAACGCTGCGCCCGTACCCTCACCCCAACCCCTCTCCCGATGGGAGAGGGGCTAAGCGCGTGCTCCGGCATAGTTCCAGCGCCACTGTAGTCCCAGCACCAACCGCAGAGGCTGGCGCCTACATGCGTGTGGTGACGCGCTTCTTTTGGTTACTTTGTCTTTGCACAAGCAAAGAAAAGAAAACTCGCCGCCAGGCGAAAGCTTTGGCTTTTGGCTTTTGGCTTTTGGCTTTTGGCTTTTGGCTCTGTCTTTGGCTCTCAAAATTGCAACCGCAATGGCAGCCGCAATAGCGCCGGAGCACGCTAGGCATACCTGCCCCAGCACAGAGATTCCCCGTCCTCACAGGGAACGGCACCTGATTTGATGCGACTTCGTTCGTCGCGACTGAAGTCGCTCCTACAGGGGGTTGGCTGCGGTGATCGTGCACATTGCGAAGGACTGCCAAAGCCCCCCCTGTCATTTGGTCATTCGCCCACCCTAGTCGACTCCCACCCCCGTCTCCAACGGCAAGCCAGCGTAGTTCTCCGCAATCGTCGCCCGCCCCTCCGGGCTCCCCAGCAGATAATCCAGCTCCGCATCGTGCAGGTGCCGCTCGAACGCCTCCTCGTCCGGGAAGCGATGCAACATCGTCGTCATCCACCACGAGAAGCGCACCGCCTTCCACACCCGTTTCAACGCCAGTTCCGAATACCGCGACAACGGCGCTTCACTCCCCGTCTCCCGCGCCTGCGCGAACAGCGCCGCCAGCAGCCCGACATCGCCCGCCGCCAGGTTCAGTCCCTTGGCCCCGGTCGGCGGCACGATATGCGCCGCATCGCCGGCCAGGAACAGCCGCCCGTACTGCATCGGCTCGGCCACATAGCTGCGCAGCGGCGCGATGCTCTTCTCGATCGACGGCCCAGTGTGCAGCCGCGCCGCCACCGCCTCCGGCAGGCGCGCCCGCAACTCGTCCCAGAACCGCGCATCCGACCAGTCCTCGACCCGCTCCCCGCTCGGCACCTGCACGTAGTAGCGGCTGCGCGTGGGCGAACGCATCGAACACAGCGCGAACCCGCGCGCGTGCCGCGCATAGATCAGTTCCTCGTTGACCGGCGCGGTCTCGGCCAACACGCCGAGCCAGCCGAACGGATACACCCGCTCGTACTCGCGCAGCACCCCGGCCGGAATCGACGCGCGGCTGACCCCATGGAAGCCATCGCAGCCGGCGATGTAGTCGCAGTCCACCCGCACCCGCGCGCCGTCGTGCACGTATTCCACCCACGGCCGCATGCCGTCCAGACCGTGCAGCGTCACGTCCTCGGCCGCGTACACGCTCGCCCCGCCGGCCTCGGCGCGCGCCTGCATCAGGTCGCGGGTGACCTCGGTCTGGCCATAGATGGTGACCGCGCGCGTGGCGCTGGCCTCGGCCAGGTCGATGCGCGTGCGGCGGCCATCGAGCAGCAGCTCGAAACCGTGGTGGACCACGCCCTCGCGCTGCAGCCGCGCGCCGGCGCCGGCCGCGTGCAGCAACGCCACCGTGCCCTGCTCCAGCACCCCGGCGCGAATGCGCGAAAGCACGTGCTCCGGCGTGCGCCGTTCGATGACGAGGGTGTCGATGCCCTGGCGCAGCAACAACTGGCCGAGCAGCAGCCCCGCGGGACCCGCGCCGATGATGGCCACGGTGGTCTTCATGCTGTCCTCCCGGACTGGATTACGGTACTTTCCGCCAGTCTTCCGCCGGCAACCGCCGATGCCAATGGACTAACCACGGGATTTTCTGCACTTTTCGACGATGGCTGCGATCACCGAACCGACCGTTCAGGCCCACCCCGTCCCCGCGTTCCGCCTGTACGGCGAAACCGGCGACCGCGCGGTCGCCGATGCGCTGCACTGGGAGTCGATCGCCGCGCGCAGCCGCCTGCACGGCTGGCGGATCCGGCCGCACCGGCACCACGACCTGTCGCAACTTCTGTACGTGCAGAACGGCCCGGCCGGGCTCCATATCGACGGCCGCAGCCAACGCGTGGACCGCGCCACGCTGGTGTGGATGCCGCCACCGTGCGTGCACGGCTTCGACTTCCACCGGCGCATCCGCGGCCACATCGTCACCCTGTCCGCCGCGCTGCTGCAGGCCTGGCAGGGACAATGGCCGCAGATGGCGCAGGCGCTGGCACGGCCGACTTGCCTGGACGTCGGGCGCGACCGCGCCATGCTCGATGCCTGTTTCGCCAGCCTCGCCAGCGAACACGCGCAGCGGCGCGAAGGCCGCGTGCCGATGCTGCACGCGTTGGCCGGCCAGTTGCTGGTGTGGACCGCGCGGCGGGCGCTGCAGCACCGCGTGCCGACGCCGGACGGCGGCCACGACCGCGGCGGCGAACACGTCCGCGCGTTCCTGGCGCTGGTGGACCGGCACTACCGCGATCACTGGCCACTGCAGCGCTATGCCGACCAGTTGGGACTCAGCGCCAGCCACCTCGGCGCCCTGTGCCGGCAGCATGCCGGCGCCGCGCCGCTGCAGCTGCTGCAGCGGCGGGTGATGCTGGAAGCGCAGCGCAGCCTGATCTACACCTCGATGAGCGTGCAGCAGATCGCCACCTGGCTGGGCTTCGCCGATGCGGCGTACTTCAGCCGCTACTTCACCCGCAACGCCGGCTGCGCGCCGAATGCGTTCCGCCGCGCGCAGCAGGGACGCGGCGGTGTCCCGCAGCCAGGCTAGGCAGGTCCAGGCCATCGCCGGCACGCGCCGGCGACGCGACCGCTGCGCACCGGGCTATGCCAGGTGCGCGCGCAGGAACGCACCGCTGCGCTCGAGCGCCTGCGCCGCGGCCGGGATCACGCCGGTCATCTCGATGAAGCCGTGCACCATGCCGGGCAGTTCGACGTAGTCGACCGGCACGCCGGCGCCGCTTAGCGCCTCGGCGTACAGGCGGCCGTCGTCGAGCAAGGCATCGCATTCGGCGGTGAAGATCAGCGCCGGCGGCAGTCCGGCGAAATCGGTGGCCTGCAGCGGCGACAGGCGCGGATCGCGCGTGTCCACGCCCGGATGCAGGAAGGGCCCGGCCATGGCCTGCATCAGCTCCAGCGTCAGCGGCGGCACCGCGCCATTGCGGCGCCGCGAGGGCAGCGCGTCGCCATCCGGCGACAGGTCGGTGCCCGGGTAGAACAGCACCTGCGCGCGCAGCGGCACCTGGCCGCGCAGCAACTGGCAGGCCATCGCCGCCAGGCCGCCGCCGGCGCTGTCGCCGGCCACCGCCAGGCGCGCCGTGTCCAGCTCCAACGTGTCGCCGTGCGCGGCCAGCCAGCGGATCGCCGCCAGCACATCGTCGGGACCGGCCGGCGCCGGATGCTCCGGCGCCAGCCGGTAGTCCACGGCGACCACTGCACAGCCGGCGGCCTGCGCCAGGCGACGGCACACCTTGTCGTGGCTGTCCAGGTCGCCCAGGCTCCAGCCGCCGCCGTGCAGGTACACGATGGTCGGGTACGGCGCCGCCGCCCCATCAGGCACGTAGCGCCGCAACGGGATCGGCCCCAGCGGGCCGTCGGCCTGGAAATCGCGCACGTCCCGCATCAGCCATGCCTCGCCGCCGAGCGCGCGGGTGGCCTCCTTGTAGGCCTGGCGCATCACCGGCATCGGCAAGGTGTGCATCGGCGGTGCGTCGGCGGCCGCGGCGGCGCCGATGCTCAGCGCATGCAGGGCGTCGGGCGTCAGCCGGGTGGGATCGAAGGGGTCTGCTTGCATCATGCGCTCCGTGTCTGCGTGCGTGGTGGGAACACCGGCGTCGCGCCGGCTCAGTCGATCAGCATCAGCGCGTCCAGCGCGCGCACGCCCTGGCCCCGCGGATAGACGATCACGGGATTGAGGTCGATCTCGCGGATGCGCGGTTGCGCGCGCAGCAGCGCGCCCAGCCGCACCACCAGATCCGCCAGCGCGGCCACGTCCAGCGCCGGCGCGCCGCGATGGCCGTGCAGCAGTGCCGCGCCCTTGAGCCGCTCCAGTTCGTCGATCACCGCGGCCGCCGACAGATCCGGCGCGAGCAGGCGCACGTCGCGCAGGACCTCGGCGGTCACGCCGCCGAAGCCGACCAGCAGCACCGGCCCCCACTGCGGGTCGTGGCGCGCGCCGACGATCATCTCCAGGCCGCGCTCGGCCATCGCCTCGACCAGCACGCCGTCCAGCGTCGCGTCCGGCGCATGCACGGCGAGATTGGCGTGCAGCCGCTCCCAGCCCTGCGCCAGCGCCTGCGCGTCGGCCAGGCCGAGGATCACGCCACCGACATCGCTCTTGTGGCCCAGCGTGGCCGACTGCACCTTCAGCGCCACCGGGTAGCCGATCCGATCCGCGGCGTCCTGCGCCTGCGCCAGGGTGGTGGCCAGCTCGCCGCGCGCGAACGGCAACCCCAGCGGGGCCAGCAGCGCCTTGGCGCGGTACTCGGGAATCACCCCGCCCTGGTCCGGCAATGCCAGCGGCACCGGCGTCGCCGCGCTGGCATCGGCGTCGCCCGCCGTGCGCGCGGTCAGGCGCGCGAGCGCGCGCAGCGCGCGCTCGGTGCTGGGGAAGTACGGCACGCCCAGGTCGCGCAGTTGCGCCAGGTACTCGGCCGGCAGCGGCGCGCCTTCGTCCAGCCCGGCGAAGATCACCGCCTTGCGCGGCCGCAGGTCGCGCACCGCGCGCAGCACCGGCGGCAGCTTGATCGCGCAGGTGCCCGGATCGGTCTGGATCATGCCGATCACGATCGAGGCGCAGCGCGGGTCCTCGAACAGCGCCGCCAGCGTGCGGTAGTACAGATCCGGATCGACCAGGCCCTGCGCGGTGAGATCGAGCGGATTGCTGACCGCCACGAACGGCGGCAGCGCCGCGCGCAGCGCCGGCGCATCGGCGTCGTCCATCGGCGGCAGGGCCAGGCCCAGGTCCTCGCACAGGTCCAGGCATAGCGCCTTGAACGCGCCGGACTCGCCCAGGATCGCGGTACCGGCCGCCGCCGGCGCCGCGCAACGCAGCGCGATCTCGGCGATGTCGCCCAGTTCTTCCAGGGTCTCGGCCAGGATCACGCCGGCGCGTTCGACCAGCGTGCGCATCACCTGGTAGTCGCCGGCGAGCGCGCCGGTGTGGGTGGCCGCCGATGCGCGCGCGGCGCTGCTCTTGCCCGGATGCAGCAGCACCAGGCGCGTGCCGGCGGCGCGTGCGCGCCGCGCCAGCGCCAGCAGCCGCCGCGGCTGGCGGAACTGCTCGGCGATCATCGCGATCACCCGCGTGCCCGCGTGGTCGAGCATGAACTCGACGTAGTCCTCGATGTGGCTGGCGGCCTCGTTGCCGGTGGAGATCGCGTAGGACAACGGCAGGTCGCGGCTGGCCAGCGTCGTGTTGAGCACGGTCATCATCGCCCCGCTCTGCGAGAGGATGCCGATCGCCGGCGTCGCGCGGTTGCGCGCGGCCTGTTCGACGCCGACCTGGGCGGCGATGAAGGTCAACGGGATGCGTTCCAGATAATTGATGCAGCCCAGGCAGTTCGGCCCTTCCACCAGCATGCCGGACGCGGCCGCGATGCGTGCGATCTCGCGCTGCTGCGCCTGCCCTTCGGCGCCGGCCTCGGCGAAGCCGGCGGAGAAGATCACCACCGCGCCGACGCCGCGCGCGGCCAGCGCGCGCACCGCGTCGAGCACCGCCGCTTGCGGAATCGCCAGCACCGCCACGTCCACGCCGTCGGGCAGCTGCGCGATCGAGGCCAGGCACGGGCGCCCGCCGATCTCCTCGCGCTTGGGATTGATCAGGTGGATCTGCCCGGCATAGTGGTTGCGCTCCAGGTTGTGCAGCACCGAGGCGCCGAGCGCGCCGGGCGTCGGCGAGGCGCCGACGATGGCGATCGAGGCCGGTTCCAGCAGGCGCTGCACCGGCGTGCGGACCGCGCCGGGCGTCGGCGCGGCGGAAGTCGTGCTCATGTCCATCGTGCCCTCGCGCGCGTCAGGCGCCGCGGCCTTGCCGCGACAGGTCGTAGGCGCCCAGGCCGGGCTTGTAGGTCTTCTCGTCCAGGAACTGCTTCAGCCCTTCCTTGCGCCCCTCGTTGTCGTAGCTGTTGGCCGCCTCCTGCGCGCGCACCAGGTAGTCCTCGGCGTTCTCGTAGGTCATCTCGCGCACGCGCCGGATCGCGTCCTTGGTCGCCTTCAGCGCCACCGGATTCTTCTTCGACAGCGCCTGCGCCACCTCCGCCACGCGCGCGCGCAGGCCGGCGCCGGGCAGCGCCTCGTTGACCAGGCCCCACTCGGCCGCGGTGCGGCCATCGATCGGCTCGCCGAGCATGGCGTGGTACATCGCGCGCCGGAACGAGAGCAGTTCGGCCGCCACCTTGGAGGCGCCGCCGCCGGGCAGGATGCCCCAGTTGATCTCCGACAGGCCGAACTTGGCCTCCTCGGCGGCGAAGGCCAGGTCGCAGGCGAACAGCGGTCCGTAGCCGCCGCCGAAGCACCAGCCGTTGACCATCGCGATGGTCGGCTTCTGGTACCAGCGCAGGCGCCGCCACCAGCCGTAGCTCTCGCGCTGCGCCTTGCGCGTGCCGGCCAGGCCGTGCGCCTCGGTGTCGCGGAAGTATTCCTGCAGGTCCATGCCGGCGGTCCAGGCGCTGCCTTCGCCGCTCAGCACCAGCACGCGCACGTCGTCGTGGAACTCCAGCGCGTCCAGCACCTCCATCATCCTGCGGTTGAGCGCCGGACTCATCGCGTTGCGCTTCTCCGGGCGGTTGAATTTCACCCAGGCCACGCCGTCCTCGACGGCGTAGGCGACGGTGTCGTGTTCGGGGTTGCTGCTCATGGGAATCGACCTCAGTGGGGGAAGAATGGGGGCTCCCTTCTCCCTTCGGGAGAAGGTGCCCCGAAGGGGCGGATGAGGGTACGGGCGCAGCCTCGTGCAATTGAATCCGCGCGTCGCTTTCGCGCCGTACCCTCACCCCAACCCCTCTCCCGGAGGGAGAGGGGCTTAAGATCAGTACGGGTACTGCGGCACCGCATCCTTGACCGTGACCCACTGCCAGTGGGTGTACTGCTCCCAGTCGGCCGGGCCGCCGACGCTGGTGCCGTTGCCGGAGGCGCCGGTGCCGCCGAACGGGTTGACCACCTCGTCGGCCACTGTCTGGTCGTTGATGTGCAGCAGGCCGGTATGCAGGCGTTCGCCGATCGCCAGCGCGCGGCCCACCGAGGCCGAGATCACGCCGGCCGACAGCCCGTACTCGGTACGGTTGGCCAGTTCCACCGCCTCGTCGTCGCTGTCGAAGACGATGATGTTGGCCACCGGGCCGAACACTTCCTCGTCGAACGCGCGCATGCCCGGCTGCACGTTGGACAGCACCGTCGGCGCATAGAACAGGCCGTCATGGCGACCGCCGGCCTCGACCACCGCACCGGCGGCAACCGATGCGTCGACGATGTCCACCACGTTCTGCAACTGGCGCTGGTCGATGATCGGCCCGAGCGCCACCTGGCCGCTGGCCGGGTCGCCGACCGGCAGGTGCCGCGCCTTCTCGGCCAGGCGCCGCGTCAGTTCGACGGCAATGCCGCGCTGGACCAGCACGCGGCCGGTGGCCATGCAGATCTGGCCCTGGTGGAAGTAGGCGCCGAAGGCGATCGCCGACACCGCGCGGTCGAGGTCGGCGTCCTCCAGCACGATCAGCGCGTTCTTGCCGCCCAGTTCCAGCGACACCTTCTTCAGGTGCCTGCCGGCCAGTTCGCCGATCTTGCGGCCCGCGGCGGTGGAGCCGGTGAACGCGATCATCGGCACGCCCGGCGCCTCGACCAGCGCCTGGCCGGCATCGGCGCCGCCGGGCAGCACGTGCAGCAGGCCCTTGGGCAAGCCCGCGGCGGCCAGCACCTCGGCGATGACGAAGCCACCGGCGTACGGCGTGCGCGGATCGGGCTTGAGCACCACCGCATTGCCGACCGCCAGCGCCGGCGCCACCGAGCGCAACGACAGCACCAGCGGGAAATTGAACGGCGAGATCACCCCGATCACGCCCAGCGGCAATTGCCGCGCAAGGCTCAGGCAGCCCGGCGCGCTCGGCAGCACCTGCCCGCTGGACTGCAGCGGCATCGCCGCGGCGCGCTGCAGCAGCACGATCGCCTCGCGCACCTCGTGCTCGCCCTTGGCGAGGATGCCGCCAGTCTCGCGCGCGATCAGCGCCGCCGCGGCGGGCGCCTGCTCCTGCAGGATCGCCGCGGCGCGATGGAACACCGCGGCGCGCTCGCGCGGCGGCGTCGCCGCCCAGGCGCGCTGTGCGGCGCGGGCCTTCGCCACCGCCGTCGCGACCTCGGCCGGCCCGGCCTTGCCGACCGTGTGCAGCGGCTGGCCGGACCCCGGTTCGATCACCTCGATGGTGTCGGCCGCGGCGATCCAGTCGCCGTCGAACAGCGTGCCTTGCCAGGTGGCGGCATGGGCCAGGGGAGTGCTGGGGACATTCATGGTGCGTGGTCTCGAAAAGAGGGACGGGAGAACGGGGTGTCAGATCGCGGTGGCGGCCAGGCCGCCATCGACCGGCAGATTGACACCATTGATCCAGCGCGCGGCATCGGAGACGAGGAACACGATCGCCTCGGCGACCTCGTCGGCGTAGGCCGGGCGCTTCATCTTGCCGGCATCGGCCTGCACCCGCTCCGGTCCGAGCATGGTCACGAAGTCGCCCAGGATCGGAGTGAACACCGGACCCGGCGCGACGCTGTTGACGCGCACGTCGTGGCGCGCGAACCAGTCCTGCGAGCGCAGCGCGCTCCACACGATCAGCGCCTCCTTGAAGTACTGGTAGCAGGTCGCCTGCGCCACCGGATGCGCCTGCAGCCAGCGTTCGCCGGCTGCATAGTCCGGCGTTTGCGCCAGTGCGCGATGCAGCTCCACGCGTTGCGGCCATTCCGCGCCGAGGATCGAAGCGACATTGACGATGCTGCCACCGGCGGCGATGCGTGGCAGCAGCGCCTGACTGAGATGACGCAGGCCCAGATAGTTGACCTTCGCCACCAGCTGCACCGGCGCGGTGCCGGGCACGCCGGCGATGTTGGCCAGCGCATCGATACGCGCGGGCAGCTGCGCGACCAGCGCGTCGATGGCTGCCGGATCGCCGAGGTCGGCCTGGTGGAAGCCGTCCAGGGTCATGTTGACAGGGTTGCGGTCCACGCCGATCACGCGCGCGCCGTGGAAGCGCGCCAGCCGCGCCACCTCGCCGCCGATGCCCGAGGCCACGCCGGTCACCACCAGGGTCTTGTTGTGCAGGTTCATAGGTTGAGGCATCCGAGTCAGAACACGTGGACGAACATGAAGTTGATGTTGTTGCCGGAGGCGGCGTTCTTCACCTCCACCGGCAGGTACAGATTGGCGTTGAACAGGTTGTGCGCATCGATCCGCCAGGACACGCCCGGGCCGAGATAGAACTGGCTCTGCTTGCTGTCGGCCACGCGCTCGCCGTTGGTGCGGTTGTCGCGCAGCTGGGTCAGGTAGTAGCCGTTCACGCCCAACCGGAACGCCGGGGTCAGCGCATAGGACGTGGCGAAGTTGATCCAGGCCGCGTCGCCGGCCTGGCCGTTGCGGAAGCGGAAGCCCTCCAGCGGCGGCACGTTGGCGGCCTTGTCGGCGCGGAAGTTGTAGACGTAATTCAGGCGCGCGCTGATCTCCCACTCCGGCGTGGGCAGCACGGTGAACGCCCAGCTCGGCACCAACGACCAATAGCCCGAACTCTGATTGAGATCGCGGTCGCGGTCGAACTTGCCGACCGGCGCGATCGCGTCGAACTCGAAGCGCTGCACGAACACCGGGCGGCCATCGCGCATCGTCGGCAGCATCTGCAGATACGGGCCGAAGGTGACATCGCCCAGGCCGAAGCCGTTGTCGCGCAGGTGCACCGGACTTTCGGCGGCGAACGAGGCGTCCAGGTTCACGAACGGCAGCAGCGCGGTGAAGCCGAGCACGCCGCCGAAGGGCTTGTAGCGGGTGGCATAGACGAACTGGGTCAGCAGCAGGCTGGAGTCGATCCGCGGATCGCGGAAGGCGGGCACGTCGTCGCCATGCGCATCGTTGATCGCATCCAGGTGCGAGTAGCGCGCGTACTGCACGATCGCCCAGCCGGGCTCGGTACTGGTGAAACCATCCAGAAAACTGGTGCCGCCGGTGTTCAGTCCATTGGTGAGCTGGACCGTCTGCGGCACCTGCTGCGCCCAGGCCGGGATGGCGGCGAGCGACAGCAGCAGGGCGAAGGCGAGGTGACGCGGACGCGGCGTGGCGGGGACAGCGGCGGGCATGCGACTCACGGCGAGGGTTCTCCTGGCGGGGATGGAACGGCCGAGCGCGGGGGGAGACGAACGCCGCGCATGGTCGCCCGCGCCGGCCATGCGGATGGCGGCGTGGAACGGGTCGCGGCGAGGCGGCGCGCGAGCGCCGCGGGAATCAGGTGGGTTCGATCTTGGCGAGCAGGTCGAGCGCGCGCAGCAACGCGCGTCCCGCCGGTGCGCCCAACGCCTGCAGCAACTGCGCCTCCATGCGCTGCACCGCGGCCTCGGCGTCGTCCAGCAGCGTCTTGCCGGCCGCGGTCAGATGCAGATGCTGCATGCGCCGGTCCTGGCGTCCGCGCACCTGGCGCAGCAGCCGGCGCTTGATCAGGCGCGCGATCACGATCGCCAGGTTCGGCGGGGAGACATCCAGCACTTCGGCCAACTGGCGCTGGTTGGCGCCGCTGTTCGCATCCACCAGCACCAGCACCGAGAAGTCGACCGGCTTGAGATCGTAGGCGCGCATGCACTCCAGGAACATGCGCCGGATCTGCAATTCGCCGCGGGTCAGCCGGAAGCCGAGCAGCCGCGTCAGCCGGGCCTGGTCGATCGCATCGGCCGGGGCGCTGCTGTCGGGGAGTTCGGTGGTGCTCAAGGGCGTCGCGCCATGACGGGAAGGTGGTGCGCACAGCATAGCGCAGGCGCAGGCGAGCCCCGGCGACGTGCGCCGCACGGACGCATCGCGCCGCGACGACGCCCACGGCCGGCACCCACCATGCACTGCCTTGCTGCTGCATCCGCATCCTCCCGGATCCGACCACATGCCATGGAGACGTGGCGCCGGACCGGCGGTGCATCGCCCTGGTCCGCTTCGCCCCGCGCGCGGTGCCCGAAGCGGGCACCGCGCATATCCGTTACCTGTATTAATAGTTATTTACAATAATCATTATGGCAAGTTGCATTGCAGCATCGGCGCTCGGCCCGGGTTCGGCATGGACGCGGACTCGCGCGTCCGCCCCGTGGCGCGGCGCGCACCGGGCGGTGGCAGGAAGGCTCCGGCAGGCAGGCGCTATCATCGGCAGCCGCGCCGCTATCCGGCGCCGCCCCGCTGGCTTCGCAGGAGAAACGCCGTGCATCCGATCCGCCCGTACCTGGACAAGACGCCGCACCTGGGCGCGCGCGTCTACGTGGACCCGGCCTGCACGCTCATTGGCGACGTGGTGCTGGACGACGACGTGTCGGTATGGCCGGGCACGGTGATCCGCGGCGACGTCAACCACGTGCGCATCGGCGCGCGCAGCAACATCCAGGACGGCAGCATCATCCACGTCAGCCACCACAGCCCGTACAACAACGCCGGCTATCCGACCCTGGTCGGCACCGACGTCACCATCGGCCACGGCGCGATCCTGCATGCCTGCACGGTCGAGGACCTGTGCATGATCGGCATGGGCTCGCGCGTGCTCGACGGCGCCACGGTCAAGCGCTACGGCTTCGTCGGCGCCGGCGCGGTGGTCGGGCCGGGCAAGACGGTGGGCGAGGCCGAGCTGTGGCTGGGCAATCCGGCGCGGCCGGCGCGCAGGCTCAGCGACAAGGAGATCGAGAGCCTGCACTACTCCGCGCAGCACTACGTGCGGCTGAAGGACCAGTACCTGGGCATGCCGGCGCCGCAGTAGCCTGCGCCGGCCACGCGCGCGCGGCGACTGGCACCGCGTGGCGCTTTGCGCGAAACTATCGCCCTCTGGCGTGGGGACGCCACCGAACGGACTCGAACATGATCAAGACGCTTTCGCTGCGCGGCCTGCTGGCCGCCTTCCTGCTCGCGCTGTGCGCCAGCGCCGCCCCGGCCATGGCCGAGGATGGCGAGGACGGCATGACCGCCGAACAGTTCGTCGCCTCGCTGCATTTCCAGGACGGGCATATCGAGATCCCGCCGGCCAAGGTGCATTTCGACCTGACCCAGGATTTCCGCTTTCTGGCCAAGGCCGACGCGCGCCGCGTGCTGGAGGACATGTGGGGCAATCCGCCCGACGACAGCGTGCTGGGCCTGATCGTGCCGCGCCAGCCCGCGCTCGATGAGGACGGCAGCTGGGCCGTGGTGGTCACCTATGCCGACGACGGCTACGTGTCCGACGAGGACGCCAGCAAGATCGACTACAAGGACATGCTCGCGGACATGCAGAAGGAAACCCGCGAGGAGAACGCCCAGCGCAAGGAAGCCGGCTACGAGACCGTGGACCTGATCGGCTGGGCGGTGCCGCCGCGCTACGACGCCGCCAGCAAGAAGCTGTACTGGGCGCGCGAACTGGCGTTCCAGGGCAACGACGGCCACACCCTCAACTACGACATCCGCGTGCTCGGCCGCCACGGCTACCTGAGCCTCAACGCGATCGCCGGCATGGACGAACTGCCGCAGGTGCGCGAGGGCATGCAGCGCTTGCTGCCGATGGCCGAATTCGACAGCGGCGCGCGTTACGCCGATCACAACCCGTCCACCGACAAGATCGCCAGCTACGGCCTGGCCACGCTGATCGGCGGCGGCCTGGCGGCCAAGGCCGGCCTGTTCGCCAAGCTCGGCCTGATCCTGGCCAAGGCCTGGAAGCTGGTGGCGCTGGGCCTGATGGCGCTGGTCGGCGGCATCGGCAAGCTGTTCTCCGGGCGCAAGCGCGACGGCGGCACGGTGCGCTGACCACCGCCGCGGCGGCCCCGGCCGGCGCCGCCGCCACGCCGACAGCGCTGCGCGCGCGGCGATGGCGCAATGGCCGCGCGGCTGGGCAATTGCCGCCGCGCCGGCTAAAGTCGCGGGTCGGAGCAGGACGCAATCGAGAGCACGCATGCCGCCACAGGCAGCCGGCCGGACGCAAGGACGGCCTCCTTACATCGCAGGCGCGCACGCGCGCCGCGCCGGGACCCGGCGATGAGCGGCATGCTCGACACCTACCGTGAAGTGATCACGCCCGAAGGCGTGCCGTTGCACCTGCCGGCCGCCGGCGCGGTACCGCGCGCGCTGGCCTGGTTGATCGACCTGGCGGTGCGGTTCAGCGTGCTCACCGTGATGGGCATGCTGCTCGGCCTGCTCGGCGGCTTCGGCCAGGGCCTGTACCTGGTGGCGATGTTCCTGGTGTTCTGGGCCTACCCGATCGTGCTCGAAGGCTGGCTGGGGCAGACCCTGGGCAAGAAGGCGCTGGGCCTGCGCGTGGTCGCGCGCGACGGCGCGCCGGCCGGCTGGATGGCGGCGATCACCCGCAACCTGCTGCGCACCGTGGACATGCTGCCGTTCGGCTACGCCGTCGGCCTGATCGCCTGCCTGTTCGACGCGCATGCGCGGCGCCTGGGCGACATGGTCGCCGGCACCCTGGTGATCCACCAGGCGCCGCGCCACGACGCGGCCCTGCCGCCGATCGCCAGCGCGGTCGCGCCGCCGCTGGGCCTGCTGCCGGCCGAACAGGCCGCCCTGATCGCCTTCGCCGAGCGCGTGCCGCGGCTGCCTCCGGCGCGGCAGCTGGAACTGGCCACGCTGGCGCTGCCGCTGACCCAGACGCCCGGCCAGGCCGGCGTGCTGCGGCTGTACGCGATGGCCAACTGGCTGCTGGGGCGGCGATGAAGCAGGAACAGTTCATCGCCCGCTACGAGCACGAGTGGCAGGCCTTCGACACCTGGTTGCAGACCCACGGCCGCAAGCGCGACGCCGCGACCGACGCCACCGGCGGCCCGGCGCCGCTCGCCGACGAGGACGTGCCGGCGCGCTACCGGCGGCTGTGCCAACAGCTGGCGCTGGCGCGCAAGCGCGGCTACAGCCCGCTGGTCACCGCGCGCCTGCAGCAACTGATGCAGCAGGGCCATATCGCGCTGTACCGGCCGCCGCGGCCGCGCTGGCGGCGCGCGGTCGAATTCCTGTTTGCCGACTTCCCGCAACTGGTGCGCAGCCAGGCCTGGTGCATGGCCGCGGCCACCGCGCTGTTCGTGGTGCCGCTGGTCACCATCTTCGTGCTGCTGCAGTACCGTCCGGAGCTGATCAACGGGCTGATGGATCCGCTGCAGGTCGCGCAGATGGAGCGGATGTACGATCCCGCCTCCACCTTTCAGAAGCTCGGCCGCGACAGCGGCGGCGACTGGGAGATGTTCGGCCACTACATCATGAACAACATCAGCATCGGCCTGCGCACCTTCGCCAGCGGCCTGCTGGCCGGGCTCGGCACGGTGCTGGTGCTGCTGTTCAACGGCATCACCATCGGCGCGGTGGCCGGGCACCTGCACCAGATCGGCTACGGCGTCACCTTCTGGCGCTTCGTCGCCGGGCACGCGCCGTTCGAGCTGACCGCGATCGTCATCGCCGGCGGCGCCGGCCTGCAACTGGGCCTGAAGCTGCTGGCGCCGGGCCGGCGCCGGCGCATCGACGCGCTGGTCGAAGGCGGCCTGATCGGCGCCAAGCTGTGCCTGGGCGTGGCCTTCATGCTGCTGGTCGCCGCCTTCATCGAAGCGTTCTGGTCCTCGATCGGTTCGCTGCCGGCACCGGTGAAGTACGGCGTGTCCGGCTTGTTGTGGACGCTGGTGCTGCTGTGGCTGTGGCGCGGCGGGCGGGGCGTGGCGGAGGCCGGCGATGCGGATTGAACGCCTGGACGTGGTGCTGCGCGCGCGCTCGGCCTGGGAGGCGATGGAGCTGGGCAACGCGCTGGTGCGCCGCCATGCCGGCGCGATCTGGAAGCCGTGGCTGCTGTGCACCCTGCCGCTGTTCGCGCTGCTCAACCTCGGCGCCTGGGCGATCGGCCACCTGTGGCTGGCGGGGCTGGCGCTGTGGTGGCTGAAG
>NZ_CP162488.1:0-222500 GCF_041242975.1 Xanthomonas sp. DAR 35659 | reverse complement strand
TCGGCGCGGCGTTCTGGGGGCTGCTGGCCGGCGCGGCGACCTCGCTGCTATGGCGGCGCCCGCGTTGAGCAGGCGCCGCCCGTGCACTCAGCGCGGGTCGCGCAGCTGCAGTAGCCAATGCGTGGAGACGCCGGACGGACTGGGCAGCGGTTCGAAATCGAACTGGCGGTGCACCGCGGCGGCGGACTCGATGCGCAGCGGCAAGGTCACGTAGGCGGCGCGTCCCTGGCGCAGCAGGGTGGCGATGCGCTGGGTCTCGGCGGGGACCGCGTCGCTGGCGTACAGCTGCTCCAGCTCGCTGCCGATCAGTTCGGCGATCTCGCGCTGGAACAGCGTCGCGAAGGCCTCGTTGACGAAGGCCAGGCGACTGGGCCGGCCGTCGTTGCCGCGCTCGACGATCGCCACCGGCTCGCGCAGCCGCGACAACGAGGCCTCCAGCAGCGCGAAGTCCTGCTGGAAGCGCTTGCGTTCCATTAGTTCGATCAGCACCCGCAGGCTGCGCGCCGACTCCAGGCTCAACGGCGACCAGGGCCGCGCGCGGCCGCGCACGGTTTCCTGCCACAGGTCGAAGCTCTTGCGCGGCGACAGGCGCGAATTGGGGATGTCCTGCAGCTTGGACAGTTGCGGGTTGCCGGCCCAGTTGACCGTGCGCACCTGTTCGCGACGGGTCCACAGCAGCGCGCTGCGCGCTTGCGGCATCAGCGGCACGAAGATGAAGCCGGCCGCCAGCGGCGCCAGGTCGGCCAGATCCGGGAAGGTGTCGCCGATCTGGTCGGTGTGCAGCGCGCCGACCGCATCGTGGCGCAGCGCTTCGTGGTGGCTGGACTCGATCTGCTCGCGGATGCGCGCCAGGTCGGCGACGGCCGGCACGGTGCCGTGGCGGGTGACGTGCTCGCCGTGGAACACCGCCACGCCGTCGGCATCGACCACGTCGAGCAGGTCCGAGGCCATGTCGTCGAGCATGTCCGCGGTCAGCATCTCGGCTTCGTTGAAGTTGGTGATCAGCTTCTCGCGCACGGTCAGCAGCACCGATTCGATGCGCGCACGCGCCACGGCCGTCAGCGCGCCGATACGCCCGGCCAGCGCGCGGCTGAGCGCATCGGTGACGTCGCGCATCTCGTGGCTGCAGAAGTACGGGCGATAGTGGTGGCAGGCGATCAGCCCCCACAGCGCGTCGTTGACCACGATCGAGGCCACCAGGGTGGCGGTGACGCCCATGTTGGCCAGGTATTCCAGGTGCACCGGGGAGACGCTGCGCAGGCTGACGTCGCTCAGGTCCGCCGGCGTGCGCAGGCGCGGATGCAGGGTCGGCTGGATCGGTGCGGGCACGTAGCCGACGTCGGCGATCTGGCGCACCCGGTTGCGCAGGTACAGGGCGCGCGCCTGCGCCGGAATGTCGCTGGCCGGATAGTGCAGGCCGAGGTAGGACTCCAGCTCCGGCGCGCGCGCCTCGGCCACGACGTCGCCGTTCCACTCGTCGTCGAAGCGGTAGATCATCACCCGGTCGTAGCCGATCAGCGTGCGCAGGCTCTTGGCCGCGCGCTGGCAGGCCTCGTCGATGCTGTTGTCGGCCTCCAGCCGGCGCAGCATCGGGAAGGCCTCGCGCAAGGTGGCGTCGGCCAGCGGCGCGTCGCGCGGCTCCAGTTCCAGCAGCCACTGCTCCGGATACAGATGCCAGGCACCGACCCAGCGCTGCCGCGGCGGGGTGGCCCGGCCGGGGAAGTCGACGTCGGTGTAGGCCAGGTGGGTGCTCTCGGACACCTCGGTCGGCGCCTGCACCGCGAGCAATGCCTCGTAGCGCTGCCCGAGCACGTCGGTGAGCGGCATGTCGAGCAGGTCGGCGGCGGTGGTGCTGGCCTGCACGATGCGGCCATCGGCGGGTTCGATCACCAGCAGCACGCCGTGCGGCTGGATCGAACCGGGGATATGGATCGGCTCGCGCGCGCAGGCCTCCATGTCCAGCGGGGCGGCGGTAGCGCTCATGCGGCGGTCTCCAGGGCAAGGTGGGTGTGGAAGTGCGCGAACATCGCGCGTGCGCCGTCGACCGCGGCCTGGCGCAGGGCCGTGGTCGGCAGTGCCTGCTCCAGGCGCTGCTGGAAGCGCCGCCAGCTCGCCGGCTCGGCGTGGCCGAGCTCGAAGTAGGTCAGTGCCGGCGTCGCCTCGACCAAGGTCTGCCGCAGGTGCCGGGCGATCACCCGGCCGCCCAGGCGCGAGCCTTCGACCACGTACAGCATGCCCCAGCGGCCGCCATTGCCGTGCGCCGGCGGCGGCACTGCCGACGCTGGCGGCGGCGCATGCAGCGCGGCCAGATCCTGTTCGAGCAGCGCGGCACGCGGCTGGTAGCGCCAGTCGGCATCGCCGCTGGCATGCAGCCAGGCGGACTCGCGCCGTTCCCAGCCGGCGAGCACGGCGTGGTGGCGGCGCAGCACCTGGATGTAGTCGTCCACGGACAAGGCCGCGTGCATCAACGCGCGCATGGCCGGCAGGCGTTCGACGGCCTGGTGCTGCTGCGCGGTGGCCTCGCGCAGCAGGCGCGAGACGGTGGCGGGCGGAGGCGCGGCGGCCCCGTCGGGAAGCGGCATCATGACGGCGTGCGGTCTGAGGCAGCCTGGCAGGCCGCGACGGCGGATAGGCCACACAGCCTAGCATCATGAATGCGCGGCGCCAGGCGACACGCGCAGCGATGCGCCGGTTTGTCGCGCCTCAACCTGAGCGATTCATCCGCCGGCGCGCTGGGTCGGCGGTCCGGCGCCCTACACGGCTGCGGCGGCACGCTCGGGCAGGCGCGCGGCGCGCCAGGCCAGGACCCAGCCGAGCGCCAGCAGCAATGCGGCCAGCAGCCACGGCGCGCCGGGCAGATGCGCCGGGGCGTGGCGGCCGATGAACAGCGCGAACACCCACGTGTACAGCAGCGGCCCGACGATGCCGGCCAGGCTGACCAGGCTCATCAGCGCGCCCTGCACGCGGCCTTGCGCATCGGCGCCGACGTGGCGGGTGACGATCGCCTGCGCCGACGGCCCGGCCACCGCCCACAGCGCGCTGATCGGCACCCCGAGCAGAAACATCGCGCCGCTGCCGGCGACGCTGTAGATGGCGAAGCCGGCCACGCCGCAGCCCAGGCCGAACAGCAGCGCGCCGCGCTCGCCGAACCGGCGCACCACGCGCGCGACCAGCAGCGCGTTGACCACGATGCTGCACACCCCGACCAGGGCCAGCACCCAGCTCACCTGCTTGGGACCCCATTGATAGCGATATTCGGCGAACAGCACGAACACGCTGGGATAGACGTAGTGCGCCAGGTTGGCGAGGAAGATCACCGCGGCCAGCGCGAACACCTGCGGGTAGCGACGCAGCAGACGAAGCGCGCCGAACGGGTTGGCGTGCGCCCAGTCCAGGCGCGGGGTGCGCCGCTCCGGCGCCAGCGACTCGGGCAGCACCCACAGCCCGTAGAGGAAGTTGAGCAGGGCCAGCCCGGCGGCGAACCAGAACGGCGCGCGCAGGTGGTAGCTGCCGAGCCAGCCGCCGAGCAGCGGGCCGACCACGAAGCCGAGTCCGAACGCGGCGCCGATCATGCCGTAGGCCTTGGCGCGCTTGTCCGGCGCGGTGATGTCGGCGATGTAGGCGTTGGCGCTGGTGAAGCTGGCCGAGAAGATGCCCGACACCACCCGCGCCAACAGCAGCAGCGGCAGGCTCTGCGCCAGCGCCATCACCACGAAGTCCACGCCCAGGCCCAGGCACGAGGCCAGGATCACCGGGCGCCGACCGTAGCGGTCGGACAGCGCGCCCTGCAACGGCGAACTGACGAACTGCAGCGCGGCGAACAGGAAGCCGAACCAGCCGACCCACTTGGCCGCCGCGGCGAAATCGCCGCCGGTGAAGCCGCGCACCAGTCCGGGCAGCACCGGGATGATGACGCCGAAGGCCAGCACGTCGATCAGCAAGGTGATGAAGATGAAGATCAGGGCGGCGCGGCGGGTGCGCGCGGCAGGAGGCGAGGACGGCACGGCGACTCTCCGACGGACGCGGCAGTGTAAGCGGCGGCGTCGCGTTGCGGGGAACGGTGGGAGAGGTTGCGATGAAGTGGATGGCCGGCGATGCGACGCGGAAGCCGTGGGTCGGAGATGACCGGGACACGCTGGGGTGGTGGTGACGCCGCGTCCTTCCCATGCGCACGTCGTTGCGCACGGGAGATCACGGCGAAGTGTCGGCGCCGCTGCCTGCCGGAGCTGCGCGTCGGGACGTAAGTCCCTCCCATAAGGAGCCCGCAGCGCGCTTGCGATCGGCGGGCACGTCGCTGGGTGGGTCGAATGCGGTATGGCGACAGGCTTGGGGGCAGCGTGCGCCGGCTTAGGTCGAGCGCATCGGGCCGCCGTGTGCGCCATCACGTCGGGAGGCGCGTCGGGACGGAAGGGCACGTCCAATCGCCTGCTTTCGCCACAACCAACCGGATGCAGCACGCCCTGTAGGAGCGGCTTCAGCCGCGACGAAGCGTTCCCGGTAGAGCCCGTCGCGGCTGAAGCCGCCCCTACAGGGCACTGTCCGACGTTGTCAGAGGTGCCCTGAAGTCCCTCCCACAAGAAACATGGGGCACTGCGTATCGGCATGCACGACGGCTGGTTGGCCGAACGCGTCGTGGCGACGGACCGCGGCCAACGTTCGCCGGCGCAGGCCTGGCGAACGGAGACCACGGCCCGTGCCGTCACAGCGCGGCGACCGCGATGGTCTGCTGCAGGACGTGCTGCGCGCCCGGGGCCAGGTCGATCACGTCGGGGCCGGCGTTGGCCGCCTCCAGGCAGACGAACTGGCGCCAGTGCGCGCCGACGTCGGCCATCTTCTGCGCGCCGGCCTCGCCCGGGTTCCAGGCCACCAGGGTGCGGCTGCCGGCGGTGGCGATCTCGATGCGGCGCTGCAGGCCCGGGTCGCGCAGCGTGTAGCGGCCGCCGGCGCCAGTGTAGATGCGGTCGCTGCGGCCCGGATCGCGCGGATCCTGCAGGCTCCAGTCCCCGTGCTGGCGGTGCGGCGTGGCGTAGCCTTCGAACTTGTCCAGGTAGTCGAGGCCGTCCAGGCCCTGCACCCGCACCTGGGTGGCGTCGGCGACGCGGAAATAGTTGTGCAGCGCCTGGGTGAAGCGCGCCGGGGCGGTGCCGACGTTGTCGGTGATCAGGCGCTGCTCCAGGGTGGCGCCGATGTGCAACTGCATACGCAGGCGCAGCGGCAGGTCGTCGAAGTCCGGCGGCGCCAGGGTCAGCACGATGCTGCCGTCGGCCTCGCGGCGCGCATCGCGCAACTGCCACGGCACGGTGCGCACGAAGCCGTGCGCCGGCACGTCGTCGCGCTGGTCCTGGCGGCCGAAGTACGGCCAGCACACCGGAGTGCCGCCGCGGATCGGCGTTGGCGTGGGCTGCGCGCTCGGCGACAGCCACATCACGTCGGTGCCGCCCTTGGGCACGAACGACAGCAGTTGGCCGCCGAACAGGCTGATCGCGGCGGTGGACTGCGGCGTCTCCACCAGCAGCGAGGGATAACCGTGGAAGTCGCCTGTGCTCAGGCCGGGGATCTCGGACATGGGATGGATGCTCCGTGGCGCGGGGGTTTGGACGAAGGCCGGGTAGCGCGCCGGCACGCGGAAGCTGGTCGCGGGCTTGCCGCCGAACGGCGATGGCGATGGCGCGCCGGCAGGCACGGGTGCGGCCGGGGCGGCCGGCGTGGCAGCAGGCGTCTGGGTGGCCGGAACGGTCCGGGGAATGGCGGGCGCGGCCGGGGCCGGCGCTGCCGGCATGCCGGACGCCTCACGGCGTAGCGCATCGAGGATGCGTTGCCCGGCGCGGCCGTCGGCCGGCTGCAGGCCCAGGCGCTGCTGTTCGGCCTGGATCGCGCGGCGGGTGGCGCTGCCGATCATGCCGTCGGGCTGGCCGATGTCGTGGCCGCGCGCCAGCAGCAGGGTCTGCAATGCGCGCCGCTCGGGCCGGCCCAGGCCGGGGTCGTCGGTGGGCCAGGCGGCGGTCAGGCCGGGCTTGCCGCGTAGCTGGTCGGACAGCAGGGCGATCGCCAGCGCATAGCTCTCGGCGGCGTTGTAGGCGTAGATCGCGTCGTAGTTGCGGAACACCAGGAACGCCGGGCCTTGCGCGCCGGCCGGGAGCAGCACCGCGGCCGGCGTCTGCGGTGCCAGCGCGGGCAGCTCGAGCGCGCTGCCGTCGCTGGCGGTCAGCCCGCGCGCGCGCCAGTCGGACAGCGGCCGGCGCTGGGTGCGGCCGGCCAGGGCCGGGTCGAAGCCGGCCGGCAGCTTCACCTCCATGCCCCACGGCTGCCCGCTCTGCCAGCCGGCCAGCTTCAGGTAGTTGGCGGTGGAGGCCAATGCATCGGGGATGCTGGCGACCAGGTCGCGGCGGCCATCGCCATCGCCGTCGACGGCGACGCGCGCATAGGTGCTGGGCATGAACTGGGTCTGCCCGAACGCGCCGGCCCAAGAGCCGGTCAGGCCCTCGGGCTGCAGGTCGCCGGCCTGCAGCAGCTTCAGCAGCGCGAACAGTTCGCCGCGGAAGAACGGCTGGCGGCGGCCGTTGCACGACAGGGTCAGCAGCGACACCAGCAGCGGGCGCTTGCCGGCCAGGCGGCCGTAGTCGCTCTCCACGCCCCACACCGCGACCACGGTTTCGGCATCGACGCCGTACTGCTGCGCCACCCGCGCGATCAGGTCGTGGTGCGTGGCCAACAGCGCGCGGCCATCGGCCACGCGCTCGCTGTCCACCAGCGCTGCCAGGTAGTCCCAGATCGGCGTGGTGAATTCCGGTTGCGCGTCCAGCAGCGGCAGCACGCTCATGTCCGGCTGCACGTTCGCGGTGAAGCGGTCGAACGCGGTGGCGGTCACGCCGGTCTTGGCGGCAGCCGTGCGCAGCGTGGACAGGCAGCCGACGAAGGCGGGGTCGGGCGCCACCGGCGTCGGCGGCGCGGGCAGGGTCTGCGCGGCGGCGCAGGGCGCGGCCAGCAGCAGGGCCCAGGCGAAACGCATCATCGGAATTCCTCGCCAACGGCAGGCCGGACATCATAAACAACCGTGGGGAATGGGCGGCTCACGTGGTGTCGCAGCCGCGCTGTTGTAGGAGCGGCTTCAGCCGCGACGGGCTTTACAAGGAACGCCTCGTCGCGGCTAAAGCCGCTTGTGTCTTACTAGGCTTTATCGTTGTAGGTGAGAGCGGAGTGCGGCAGGCCGTTTAGCCGCAGTGCCAAACGAGCACGAGTAGGAGTCAGTGCCGCCGCACTCCGTTTCTCCTGCCTGATAAGCCCGAACAGTTGCCCGAGCCGCGAACTCGAACCTCACAAGCGTGGGCATCGGCAGGAGCGCTCTCGTCCCTGAGTCTACTGCGGAGAACGTCTATGCGGCGCTTTGTCGGAATCGATGTGGCCAAGGCCGAACTGGTCATCCATGTGCAGCCGGACGGACTGGCCTGGACCCAGCCCAACACGCTGCAAGGACGGCGTGAGTTGGTCCAGCGTCTGTCCACGATGGCTTGTGAGCGGATCGTGTTGGAAGCCAGCGGCGGCTATGAGACGGCGGTGCTGCGGGCTCTGCGCCAGGCCGACCTGCCGGCGGTGCGCATGTCTGCCCAGCGCCCGCGTGCGTTGGCCAACGCACTGGGCCTGCATGCCAAGACCGACGCCCTGGACGCGCGGCTGCTGGCCATCGCGGCTGAGCACATCCCGACCACGCCCACGACCGTGCTGCCAGAGCACCTGCAGCAGCTACGCGAACTGCTCGACCTGCGCACCACCGTGGTCGGCCAGCGCGATGCCCACCGGCGCCGCCTGGATCACATCACCAGTCCCGACGTGCGCCACCAGTGCGAGCGGGTCATCGCCCTGATGAATCAACAGATCCGGGCGCTGGACCGGCAGGTCGAGCAACAGGCCAGAACATGTTCGACCCTGCCCAAGGTCCCTGGGGTCGGAGCGATCCTGCGCGCCACCCTGGCCGCACGGCTGCCGGAACTGGGAACGCTGCCGCCGCGCAAGCTCGCCGCCCTGGTCGGGCTGGCCCCGTTCAATCGCGACAGCGGTGGCTGGAAAGGCCAACGCCGCATCACCGGCGGACGCGCCGACGTGCGACGGGTCCTGTACATGGCCACCTGGGCCTCCATCCGCGCCGGCTCCCCCTTAGCCAACACCTATGCACGCCTGAAGGCAGCAGGCAAGCCGTCCAAGGTCGCCATCGTCGCCTGCATGCACAAGTTCCTGCGCTGGCTCAATGCCATCGCACGCGATCAGGCCTCTTACCCGCCTCCCGTCATCGCTGCTGCATGACAGTTGACTCCTACAGGGTTGCTTGCGGCCGGTTGGCGCCCGCTCAATGCACGACGACCACGCGGTTGCGGCCGCCGCTCTTGGCCGCGTACAGCGCCTCGTCGGCGCGTTGCACCAGGCTGTTGGCATCGTCGCCGGGGCGCAGTTGGACCACGCCGATGCTCACCGTCGGTTGCAGCTCGGGAAACGCCAGCGCGGCCTGGGCGCGGAAGCGCTCACGGATGCGTTCGGCGATCGGGGTGGCCTGCGCCGCGTCGATCCCGGGCAGCGCGATCACGAATTCCTCGCCGCCGTAGCGGCCGATCAGATCGTCGCCGCGCAATTCCTCACGCAGCGCCTGGGCCAGCGCGCGCAGGCCGTCGTCGCCGGCGCGGTGGCCGTAGCGGTCGTTGAGCCGCTTGAAGTGGTCCACGTCCAGGAACATCAGCGCCAACGGTTGCCGCCGGCGCCGGGTGGCCTGCTTCAGCGCGGTCAGGCGCTCGTGCCAGGCGCGGCGGTTGAACAGGCCGGTCAGCGGATCCAGGTCGGCCAGCTGCCGCGCCTGGTCGCGGTCGCGGCGCAGCGAGGTGCTGCGCTCGGCCAGGCCCAGCGACAGCACCAGCGCCTCGAACGCGCCGGCGGCCAGTGCGGCCTCTTCGCTCCACGTCCAGTGCGCCACCATGCCGAAGCCCTGCAGGCTGCCGAGCGCGGTGACCAGCAGCAGCGGCGTCCAGCCGAGCAGGAACAGCCCGGCGTAGCGCGAGCCGCGCCACGCCGCCGCCACGGCGATGCCGAGCAACAGCGGTCCGCCGAGGATCAGCAGCGGGTTGACCAGCGCCCGGCCGAGCGTCTCCAGCCACGGCAGCGGCAGCAGCGCCGGCAGCGCGATCACCGCCACCAGCAGCGCGTAGCCGCGCAGCCAGCGCCGCGCGCGCGGCAGGTACTGCGCCAGGTCGGCGAAGCGTTCCAGGAACAGCACCGCCGCCACGATCGACGTGGTGACGCCCAGGCGACCCCAGAACCGTGCGGCCTGGCCGATCGTCTCCAGGCCCAGCGGATGCACCACGTAGCCGGTCTCCAGCGCCATCACCAGGCCGTAGCCGAGCACGTAGACGGCGTAGTACAGGAAGGTGGCCTCGCGCAGGCGCCAGGCGAACACCAACGCCATCGCCGCCATGCTCAGCATGATCGCGAAACTCAGGCTGGCGACCACCAGCCAGCGGCCGTCCTGGCGCAGGTAGTCGGACTCGCTGCGCAACTGGAAACGCAGCGCCGCGGCCATGACCCCGCGCTGGTCCACCCACAGCCGCAGCGGTTGCCCGGCGGGTGGGGCGACCTCGATGCGGAAGCCGAGACGGCCGTTGCCGGGCAACGCCTGCGGGTCGTCGCGCATCAACCAATGTTGCTGGGGCACCGCGCCGGCGGCCGGTGCGAACAAGGTGACCCGCTGCAATGCAGGACCGGGCACTTCCAGCACCCACGGCGCCGGCGGCCAATGGCCCTGCGCCGGCCACAGCAACACCCAGGCGCCGGCCTCGCCGCCTTGCAACGAGGTCAGCCGGGTCGGATCGAAACGTTGCAGGGCGGGATCGGTACGCGAGGGCGGCACCCCGCGGTCGGCCGCGACGACTGGACGCCAGGCGCCTTCCAGCGCCGGCATGGGCGCGGGTGCCGCCACGGCGCCGTGGCTGGCGAGCAGCAGGCAGCCGCACAGGAATGCCCAGCCATCGCGGCGCCAGCGGCGCAACCGGGCCAAGCGCGCGGTCCCCAGAAAAGACATCACGGCTGTAGGAACGGCGGACACTGCGACATCATCCGCCAGGCCCACGCAAACCTGATGCCAGGCCTGGCCATGGCGTCAGTCCAGCGCGTCCAGGTAGTACCAATGGCCGTCCTCGCGCACGAAACGGCTGTGTTCGGTCATCCGCACGGCGCTGCCGCCGCCGATGCGATAGCGCGCCAGGAACGCGACCTCGGCGCTGTCGGCACCGCTGGCGACGACCCGCTGCACGGTCAGGCCGAGCCAGGTGGTGTGCGTATCCAGTTCCAGATCCGCCGGGCGCGTGGACGGGTGCCAGCTGGCGCGCAGATAGTCGGCATCGCGGCGCACGTAGGCGCTGTAGCGCGCGCGCATCAGCGATTCGGCATCGGGTGCGGCGGCGCCGGCATGGTAGCGCCCGCAGCACTGCGCGTAGTCGCGCGGGCGGCCGCAGGGACAGGGATCGGCGAGGCGTGGTGCGGACGGAGACATGCGTCGATTGTGCCGGCTGCGGCGCCATGGCGCACGCCCGCGGTCCGGCGCGCCGATGCGGCTATGCTGGCGCCCCCCGATCGCACGGAGCCCCGCCTTGCTGGAGCTGATCCCCGCCGAACTGCCCTGGCTGCTGTGCATCGCCTTCGTCGCCGGGCTGGTGGATGCGGCGGCGGGCGGCGGCGGCCTGATCCAGTTGCCCGGGCTGTTCGCGACCCTGCCGCAGCAGGCGCCGGCGCTGTTGCTGGGCACCAACAAGTTCAGCGCGATGGCCGGCACCGGCGCATCGGCCTGGCGCTACGCGCGCAATGTGCGCTTCCCGTGGCGGCCGGTGCTGTACGCCACCGCGGCCGCGTTCGCGTTCTCCTTCCTCGGCGCCACCGCGGTCAGCCTGCTGCCGAAACAGGCGGTACGGCCGCTGATCCTGGTCCTGCTGATCGCGATGCTGGCCTACACGCTGGTCAAGAAGGACTTCGGCGCGCTGCACCGGCCGCGCCACATCGGCCGCCGCGAACTGGCGATCGCACTGGCGATGGGCGCGGCGATCGGCTTCTACGACGGCTTCTTCGGCCCCGGCACCGGCAGCTTCCTGATCTTCCTGTTCATCCGCTTCTTCGGCCTGGATTTCCTGCGCGCCTCGGCCGCCTCCAAGGTGGTCAACCTGGCCACCAACCTCGCCGCGCTGTGCTTCTTCGTGCCCAGCGGCAAGGTGCTGCTGGCGGCGGCGGTGCCGATGGCCGTGGCCAATGTCGCCGGCGCGGTGGCGGGCACGCGGCTGGCGCTGCGCGGCGGCACGCCGCTGATCCGGCAGTTGTTCCTGGTGCTGGTGGTGGTGCTGATCGGCAAGATGGGCTGGGAGCTGCTGCGCTGAGCGCAGCCGGCGGCGCAGGATCGGCCGCGCGGCGTTGCGTCAGCCGGCCAGCGCGGCACGGATGCGCGGCCACGCATAGTCCCAGGCGATGCGCTCCTGCTCCAGGCGCGGCGCGGGGCCGAAGCGGCCGCTGCGCAGATCGGTGTACAGGGCTTGCTCCGCGGCGGTGAGCGCCTCCAGCCGCTGCGCGCGATGCTGGCGGCGTTCGTGTCCCCACAGGTCCGATGGCGTGGCGCGCAGGGCGGCCGCGTCCATCAGCAGCGCGACCGTCCGCGGCGCATGCCGGCGCAGGCGATGCAGGATCGCCAGGCCGTGCGTGTCGATGTCGCCCCAGTAGTACAGCGGCACTTCCTGCAGCCAGTCGATGGCGCGCACGTAGTCCACCGCATACCCGCGCGCCATCAACAGCAGCGTACCTGGCAGATCCGCGCAGGCCAGACCGGTCTCGCGGTTCTCCACGATCAGCACCTGCCGCACCGGCAACCGCAACGCGGCGATCTGCGCGATCGGCGCCTGCAGGTCCTCCAACCCGCCGAGCCGCGCGCGCAGTTCCGGATCGAGCAGGCGCAGGCGCACCCGGTCGGGCGCGCGGCGCAGCCCGGACAGGCTGTCGAAGCCGCGCGGCTCGGCGATGCCGCGCAGTCCGGCCAGCCAATCGGCGACGACCCCGCGGCGCGGCTCGATCCATTTGCTGTCGATGCCGGCGATCGGCAACTGGCGCAGGAACAGGCCGCTGTGCGGATGCGCATGCAGCCAATCGACCACGGCGAGCAGGCGCTGGAACTCCGATTCCGGCGCGTCGGCGAGCAGGTCGAACTGACGGTGCAGGCGCGCGGCCAGCCCGGCGGCCTGCGGCCAGCGCGCCAGGAGCACGGCACAGCGTTGGCGCGCGCGTTGCCAGCGCGGCTGTTCGCCCAGCGCCAGCGCCGCCTCATCGGCGCCGACCTGCCAGGCGCACGGCAGGCGTTGCGGACCGAGCTGCGGCCATTTCACCTCGCGCATCTGCACCTGGCCTGGCAACGCCGTGTCGCGCCAGGCCCGCAGCCAGGCGCCGAACGCCTCGAACCCGGCGCTGGCCTGGGCCTGGGTCGGCATGCGCAGCGCCACCGGCTGCGGCGCGGCCTCGCCCAGCAACCAGGCGCCGCGATGCAGCCGCCATTGCGCGCGCAAGGCGGCCAGCGCGGCATCGGGCAGCAGCATCGCGGTGGCGCGCGCCATGCGGGTCAGGCCTTGGTGTTGGTCTTGGCCTTGTCGCGGGCCTTGGCGTTCGCCTTGGGGTTGGTCTTGGCTTTCGGCTTGGCTTTCGGCTTGGCCTTGGCCTTGGCCGCAGGCTCGGGCTTCGGTTGGGATGGCGTGCGCTGCGGGGCGGCGACCATGGCGACGGCGGCATCGGACATCACCGCATCGGCAGCCGCGGCGCGCACCACCGACGCGCTGTGCGCACGCAGGCGCTGCGGCGCCGATGTCGCCTGTTCGGCGTCCGCCCTCTCCGTCTCCGCCACGGCCGCGGGCGCATCCGCCGCGGTCGCGCCGCGCGTGCGCTCGGGCAGCTTGAGCCGGCGCGCCTGCTCGTCGTACTCGATCAGCAGCACGCCCGAATCGTGGCGGCCGCTGATCTCCACGAAACAGGCGCCGCCGATGAACGGCTCCAGCGTCATCACCGATTTCAACGGCGTGGCCACCACCATCTGGAAGCCGAAGTTCTCGAAGATGTTCATCGCCAGCGCGGTGAACTCGTTGTCGGCCTTGTCGAAGGCTTCGTCCAGCACCACCGCGCAGTAGCGTGGCAGTTCGCCGTCCTCGCCGCCGAGCTGGTAGCGCAGCGCCGCGGCCAGGCAGGTGGTGGCCAGCTTCTGCCGCTGGCCGCCGGACTTGCCGGCGCCGCTGCGGTAGATCTCCACCTGCTGGCGGGTGGCGGCGTCCAGTTCGACGCCCACGAACTCCACGTGCAGGCGCACGTCCAGCACCAGCTCGCGCCAGCGCTTGTCCTCGCCGTCCTGCGAGCCGAGCTTGCGCACCAGTTCGCGCAGCACCGCGAACTGCTGTTCGGCCAGCTCGCGCTGCTCGGTCTGGTGATGGCCGAGCACGTCCCGCAGGCGCTGGTGGAACTCGATCACTTCCGGCAGGCGGCGATCGCTCAGCTCGATGGTCAGCAAGGTGCCGCGGTTGAACGGCACCTGTTCCAGGCTGGCGTTGACCTCGTCCAGGCGTTGGGCGATCGACTTGCGCGCCTCGGCGGTATGCCGCTGCAGGGCCAGCAGGTTGTTCTTGCTCTGGCTCTGCAACAGCTCGAAGAAGCGCGCCTCGTGCTGCGGCAGGCCATCGCGTTCCAGGCGCTGCAGGCGCGCGAGGAAATCCTCGGCGCTGCTCAGGTTCACGGTGAAATCGCCGCTGTCCTCGGGCCACTGCTGGCAATAGCGGCGGAAGCAGCCGAGCAGCAGCTGCTCCAGGCGGTTGTGTTCCTTGTCGCTGGCGCTGGTCTGCTCGACGAGGGCATTGCCGATCTGGCGGAAATGCGCCTCGAGATTGTCCAGACTCAGCACGCCGAGGCCCGCGAGGCGCTCGTCCAATCCCTGCCGCTGCAGGGGCGTGACCACGCGCGCGTCCGCGTCGGCGCAGTGCAGCCGCTGCTTTTCCAGCCGCGACCGTTCGGCACCGAGGGTGATGCGCTCCGTCCGCACGCCCTCGAAGGTGCGCTCGGCCTGCTTGATGTCGGCGCGCGCATGGTCGATCGCCTCGCCCAGCGCGCGCAGGTTGGCGTCGCCCTCGCGCAACTGGCGCAGCGCCGTGGCGATGTCGTCCAGGCGCTGCAGCGGCGCGGCCACGTCGATCTCGTCCCAGGCCAGGTTGGCCAGGGTGTGCTGGGCCAGGCGCCGCGCGCCGTCGCGTTCGCGGCGCGCGCGCAATGCGGCCACGTCGGCGTCGCAGGCGGCGATGCGCTGCGCCAGCGCCAGGCCTTCTTCCTCGAACAAGGCCAGCTTGTCGCGGTTGTCGAACCCCAGCAGCCAGCGCCGGCGGTCGTTCACCGCATGCCGGTCGTCCTTCTCGTAACGCTCGCCCGGATGCTTGACCTGGCCTTCGCGGGTGATGGCGCGCTCGGCATGGCGCAACGCCTTGGCGCTGTCCACGCAGTCGT
Organism: Xanthomonas sp. DAR 35659; assembly: GCF_041242975.1. Classification (NCBI taxonomy): domain Bacteria; kingdom Pseudomonadati; phylum Pseudomonadota; class Gammaproteobacteria; order Lysobacterales; family Lysobacteraceae; genus Xanthomonas; species Xanthomonas medicagonis. Next base: position 207,965 of record NZ_CP162488.1, on the reverse strand, counting down.
AGTCGAAGCGCTTGCCCAGTTCGCGGCGCAGCCAGCCGGCGAAGGCGTGCTCGCGCACCTCCAGCTTGTGCAGCAGCGAACCCGCGGCCGGCGCGCGCGCCGCCAGCGCGTGTTCGTTGTCGCGGACCCGGTAGTAGACCAGGCGGATGCCCAGGTGGGTGCGATTGACCCAGTCGGCCACGTCGGCATAGTGACGCTCGTCCACCAGCAACGATTGCGCGAAGCCGTGCAGCACGCGCTCGATGGCGCCGCGCCAGTCGGATTCCTCGCTGCGCACCTGCAGCAACTCGCCGACGAACGGCAGGGCGGCCTCGGGCACACCGGTGTCGGCGCTCAGGCGCGCGCGCAGCGCCTGCATCGGCGCGGGAATGTTGGAGGGGTTGCGCTTGAGCGCCTCGATCTCGGCGCGCACCTCGGCGAAGCGCTTGGCGTCCTCGGCCTTGCCGGCGATGCGCTGGCCGATCGCCTCGTCGAGTTCGGCGGCCGCGCGGGTGCCGTCCTCCAGCGCCGCGCGCGCCTGGGCGGCCTGCTCGGCGAAGCCATGCGCGCTGCCGGCCAGGGTCTGCTCGAGCTGGCGGCAGGCCTGCTCGGCCTGGGTGCGCTTGGCGGCGCGGCGGTCGCGCTCGGCTTCGAGCTGGCCGCGCTCGCGTTCCAGCGCATCGATGCGCTCGCCGCCCTGCGCGCGGCGCTGCGCTTCCAGATCGTCCAGGCGCCGCTGATGGTTCTCCAGCGCGGCGCGGCGTTGCCCTTCCTCGCCGGCCAGGCCGCGGTCCTGGGTATCCAGTTCCTGCAGCCGCGCATCCAGCAGCGCCAGCCGGCGTTGCTCGCGGTAGCTGTCGATGCCGAGCTTGAGTTCGTCCAGTTCGCTGCGCTGGCGGCGCACCGCCATCAGGTCGGCGTGGTGCGCGCGCGCCGGCAGCAGGGTCTCGACCTGGCGCCGCGCGGTGACCACCGCCTGGTGCGCGCCGTCGAGTTCAGCGAAGTCGCCGACCAGCCGCTCGGCCGCGTCGAAGGTCTTCGGCTCCTCGAGCATGAAGCCGCGCAGGAAGGCGTTGAGGTCACCGAGGTTCTTCGCCGACTGGGTCTTGTGCAGCAGCCGCAGCGCCATCTCGTTGCCGATGCCGAGCTGGTGGCGGAAGCGTTCGGCATAGCCGGCGAAGCTGTCGAAATGGTGCACGTCGTGCAGGCGCTGCTTGAGCTTGCGCAGGTCCAGGTCGAAACCGTCCAGGTCGGTGGCGATGTCGAACGCGCGCTCGGCCACCATGTAGTGCTTGCGCACGTCGGCCGCGGCGGTGCCGTTGCCGGCGATCCAGAACAGCCGCACCAGGCTGACCACGCGGTGCTCGCCGTCGCGGTATTCCAGCACCAGCGCGGTCCAGGTGGCGCCCTTGCGCAGGTACTGGGTGGCGATCTCGCCCGATTCGCTGTCGTGCTGGTCGGCCCAGGCGCCGCGCACGTAGGACACCAGGTTGCGGTCGCGGCCGCTGCGCTCGGCCTCGCGCGCGGCGGCGTTGAAATCGACGATGCTCGGCGGCGTCAGCAGCGCCGACATCGCATCGAGCAGGGTGGACTTGCCCGAGCCGGAACGGCCGACGAACAGGAAGCCGCGCTCCGCGATCGGGATCTCGGTCAGGCCGGAGAACGTGCCCCAGTTGTGCACCTGCAGGCGGCGCATGCGGAATTGCTGGAGACGTGGATCGGGCAGATCGCCGGCGAACAGGGCGGGCGTGGAAGCGGAGGATTTCATCCGCACAGTCTAGGGACGGGGGCGCGCGGAACCAAGCCGATGCCGATGCCGATGCCGGCAAGGTACCGACCCCGAGCCGGCGCGGCTCAGGCGTCCTGCGTCGTCTCGGCGTCGTCCTCGCCGCCCGGGCCTTCGCGCAACTGGCGATAGACCTGCGCCAGCGCGGCCACGTCCTCGGCCGAGAACAGCAGCTTCAGCGCCGGAGAAGCCTCATAGCGGTCGTCCTCGCCACGCAGGCGGGTCAGGATGTGGTTGTCCTTCATCTTCTGCACGGCATTGCCGACCCGGCGCAGGAAGCCGGCGCGGTCGGTGGAGAGATTCTTCTCGTACACCGCCAGCGCCTCGCCGAGCTGCGCTTCCTCCACCACCGCGCGCACGCCGCGCGCGTCGGCCTCGGCCAGTTGCTGGCGCAGGTACAGCAGCAGCACCGAATCGATGAAGGTCAGCGGCGCCGAGCGCAGCAGCACCGGCGCTTCCAGTTCGCCGGTGTCGGCCTGGCGGGTGAAGGCGATGCCGGCCTCGCGGTCCAGCACCAGTTCCAGGAACAGGTCGGCCAGCGCGCTGCGGATCGGCGCCTCGCTGCGCAACAGCGCCGGCCACAGCTTGCTGTGGCGCTGCGCGTCCACGCTGGGGCCGCTGAGCAACTGGCACAGCGCGCGTCGCGCCTCCACCGGCAGGCGCCCGCTGTCGCCAGGAAACAGGCCGGTGCCGGCCTCGGGCGCCGCGTCGTCGGCCGCCTCGGGCACGCGTTCCTGGTCGCCATCCAACGTGTCGTCATGCCAGTTCATGGCGTTTCTCCTGGGTGAACCACACCAACGGAATGCGCGCGCGGCGCCACTGGCCGTCGCCGCCGCGCCATTGCGCGATCTCGTGCTGATCGGCGGCGACCACGCCATGGCGCGTGCCCAGCGACAGGTAGCCGATCACGCTGCCCAGGCCCTGGCTGGCCTCGCGCTGGGCCAGGACCTGGGCGATGGACAACTGCGGCTGCTCGCCGAGCAGGTCAAACAGGTCGCGGCGCAGGCTGCGGAAGTCGATTTCCGACTGCGCGACCAGGTCGCCGACGCTGTCCAGCGAGATCGCCGCCGCCTCGTTGCGCTGGATGCCACCCTCGACCTGCTGCTGGCGTGGGTCGTGCAGGCGCCACTGCGCCAACGAGCGCAGGCGGCTGGTGGTCAGGTTGAGGTCGCGGCCGATGCCGCGCTGCGCGGGAATGTGGTCGCGCAGCGCCAGCGCCTCGGCCTGCGCCTGCTTGAGCAACTGGTTGAGCCGGCGCTGTTCCAGATAGCCGCGGCTCTGCACGAAGCCGCGCAGGCTGCGCGCGAAATGCTGCATCACGTCGTGCACCTGGCCGCCGCGTTCGAGCATGGTGCCGGTCAGGCCGCGCAGGAAACCGCGCTCGCGCCGATCGAGCTTGCGCGCGAAGCCGCGCGACAGCACCGTCTCCAGCGCCGCGTCGAGCTGGGCGCTCTGTTCGGCGTCGTTGAGCAAGGCCCAGAACGCCTGGAAACTGCGGCCGGCATCGCTGTCGCCGATCACGTCCACGCCCTCGAACAGCTTGCCCAGGATCTCGCCGCGCTCGCCCTCGTCGTCGATGATGCGCTCGCGGAAATCGCGATTGAGCTGCTCGAAGTCGTCGCGCACGCGGCGGAAGTCCTCGGTGAGCTCGTCGGCCAGCGCGATCACCTGGCGCGCGCGCTCCAGCGCGCGCTTGCCGTCCAGCGCCGCGACCTTGCCCTTGGTCACCCGCGCGATCTCCGCGTCGATGCGGTCGCGCTCGTCGCGCAGCGCCGACAGCCGCGCATCGGGGTTGGTCTCGGTCAGCGCCGCCAACTGCGCCAACTGCTGCATCACCAGCGCCAGGCGGCTTTCGGTGGCCGCGCCGCGCGCGTGTTCCAGGCCATCGGCGAAGCGGATCGCCTGCGCGGCCTGGGTGGACAGTTCGTACTCCTCCTGCTGCGCGCCGTCCGGCAGCCGGCGCTCCAGCCAGCCCTGCGCCAGCCAGTGCGCCACGTAGGCCTGCGCGGTGCGCGGCAGTTCGCGCGACAGCTCGTCGGCATTGAGCTCGTCGAGCATGCGCTGCAGGCGCTCGTGCAGCACCGCCGCCGGCAGCCGCCGCTCCGTTTCCAGCAGCAGGGTCTGCAGCAGGCCGATCACCTCCGGCGCCTGGTCGGCGGCGAGCAGCTTCCACAGCGGCTGCTCGCGCAGCGTGCGGTAGCGGGCGATACGGGCGCGGTGCTTCATGCCGAAGGAGCGCGGCGCAACGGGCGTGGCGACGGCGCGGACGGGTTAACGCGGCAACGCATACGGCACGCTCAGCGCACGCCGCCGTCGATGAAGCGCAGGAACTCGGCGCGGGTGCGCGCGTCCTCGCGGAAGGTGCCGAGCATCTTCGAGGTGACCATGCTGACGCCGCGCTTGTGGATGCCGCGGGTGGTCATGCACTCGTGCGCGCCTTCCACCACCACGCCCACGCCCAGCGGCTGCAGCACGTCCTGGATGCACTGCGCGATCTGCGCGGTCATCTTCTCCTGCACCTGGAAGCGCCGCGCGTAGGCCTCGACCACGCGCGCCAGCTTGCTGATGCCCACCACCTTGCCGCGCGGCAGGTAACCGACATGGACCTTGCCGATGATCGGCGCCATGTGGTGTTCGCAGTGGCTTTCGTACTCGATGTCGCGCAGCACGATCAGCTCGTCGTAGCCGGCCACTTCCTCGAAGGTGCGCATCAGGTACTCGCGCGGGTCGGCGCGGTAGCCGCTGAACCAGTCGCCGTAGGCTTCGGCCACGCGCCGCGGGGTGTCCAGCAGGCCCTCGCGGGTGGGGTCTTCGCCGGCCCAGCGCAGCAGGGTGCGCACGGCGTCTTCGGCCTGCGCCTGGGTCACCGGGGAGGAGGGAGTCTTGTCTGAATCGGCCATGGGGGAACGCCCGTAAGGGGGCTGCATGGTACCCGAGTCGTCCCGGCGCCGTCGCATGGACGGCGCCGGGACGGCCAGGCGCACGCGCCGGCGCGGGTGCTCCGTTCAGCGTTCGTGCCGTCCGTCCGGACGGCACCGCGCCGCCGCCCGCGGTCAGCGCCGACGCGCGTGCATCTCGCCCTCGTGGTCCAGCCAGTTCGAGCCCTTGTTGGTCAGGAAGAACACGTACACCACCAGCGACACCGCGATCACCGCGGTGGCGTACCAGGCGAAGGTACTCACATGGCCGGTCTTCAACGACGCCTGGTACAGCAGCGGCGCGGTGCCGCCGAAGGCCGAGTTGGCCAGCGCGTAGCCCAGGCCCACGCCCAGGGCGCGGATGTGGGTCGGGAACAGTTCGGCCTTCACCACCGCGTTGATCGAGGTGTAGCCGGTGAGGATCACGAAGCCGCCGGTCAGGATCGCGAACGCGGCCAGCCAGTCGCTCTGCTTGGGCAGTTCCATCACCAGGAACCAGGTGTAGAGCACGCCGCCGATGCCGAAGAACACCAGCAGCGTCTTGCGCCCGACGATGTCCGACAGCCAGCCGCCGACCGGCTGCATCAGCATCAGCACGGTCAGCGCGACCAGGTTGATCACGGTGCCGGCCATCACGTCGCCACCGGCGAACGCGGTCTGGATCATCTTCGGCCCGGTCACCGAATAGGTGTAGAAGGCCACGGTGCCGCCGGCGGTGACCAGGAAGCACAGCAGCAGCGGGCGCCACTGGTGCACGAACAGTTCGTGCAGCGAGCCGGAGGCCTTGGCCCCGCCCTGCTTGGCCGCGGCGATCTGCTCGGCGGTCAGCGATTCGTCCATCGTGCGCCGCAGCCAGAACACCACCAGCGCGCCGACGCCGCCCAGGCCGAAGGCCACGCGCCAGCCCCATTCGGAGACCTGGCCCTTGTCGAAGAAGTGCAGCATCACCAGCAGCACCGCCTGCGCCAGCACGTGGCCGCCGACCAGGGTGACGTAGTGGAACGAGGACAGGAAGCCGCGCCGCCCGGGGATCGCCGCCTCGGACATGTAGGTGGCGCTGGTGCCGTATTCGCCGCCGGTGGCGAAGCCCTGCAGCAGCCGCGCCAGCACCAGCACCACCGCCGCGGCGGCGCCGATGCTGGCCACGGTCGGCGTCACCGCGATCACGAACGAGCAGGCCGCCATCACCGAGACCGACACCGTCAGCGCCAGGCGGCGGCCGTAGCGGTCGGCGAAGCGGCCGAAGTACCAGGCGCCGATCGGCCGCATCAGGAAGGTCACCGCGAAGATCGCCCAGATGTAGAGCTTGGCGTTCGCGTCTTCCTTGGAGAAGAACTGCGACTCGAAATAGGTGGCGAACACCGAGTAGACGTAGACGTCGTACCACTCGACCAGGTTGCCGGCCGAGCCCTTGAGCGTGTTGGACACCGAGCGGCGGAGGCTGCCAGGCGCGGCGCCGGCGGTGGAGGCAGAGGAAGGCTGCATGCGGTCGGCCTGGTTGGAGAACACCGGCCGAGTATAGGCAGGCGTGTGCGAGCGTCCTGTCGTGGCGACCTGGCGGCCGGGGAATCGGGAAGCGGGCATAGGGAATGGTGGCGCTAGGCGCCCTGGTACCACCCTCGGATTCGGCGAGGGCAGCGCGGCGCGCTTCAGTTCCCCGGCCGCACGCCGCTATCCATGCGCTCCCGCACACCGCGCGGCCACTGGCAACCGGATCGCTCTTCCGTCGCCACTCACCGCCGGATTCCCCTCTCTACGCCGGCTTCCCCCTCCATGCACGCCTTCTCGAATCTGCGCATCGGCCAGCGCCTGGCCCTCGGCTTCCTCTCGATCATCGTGCTGATGGTCCTGCTCACCGTGGTCGGCATCCAGCGCGTCCACAGCATCGACCGGCGCCTGACCGCCATCAACGAGGTCAACAGCGTCAAGCAGCGCTACGCGATCAACTTCCGCGGCAGCGTGCACGACCGCGCCATCGCCCTGCGCGACGTGGTACTGCTGGACGACGCGGCCGGCCGCCAGGCCACCGAGCAACTGATCGACAAGCTGGCCGCGGACTACCGGCGCTCGGCGCAACCGCTCGACGCGCTGCTCGCCGCCTCCACCGATCCGCGGGAGAAGGCCATCCTGCAGCGCATCCAGGGCGTGGAACAGCGCACCATGCCGCTGATCGCGCAGGTGCGCGGCCTGCGCCAGGCCGGCGACGACGCGCAGGCGCGCACGCTGCTGCTGCAGCAGGCGCGTCCGGCCTTCGTCGACTGGCTGGCCAGCATCAACGCCTTCATCGACCTGCAGGAGGCCAAGAACCGCCAGGCCGCCAAGGAGGCGATGGCCACCGCGCGCGGCTTCGCTCTGCTCATGATCGGCTGCACCGTGCTGGCCCTGCTGCTGGGCACCGCCATCGCGATCGGGCTCACCCGCAGCGTGGTGCTGCCGCTGCGGCAGGCGCTGCGCCTGGCCGAGCGCATCGGCGCCGGCGACCTGGGCAGCCCCGACACCGCCACCGCCAACGACGAATCCGGGCAGCTGCTGCGCGCGATGCAGCAGATGCAGCGGCGCCTGCACGAGGTCATCTCCGCGCAGCGCGAGATGGCCACCCGCCACGACGCCGGCGCCATCAGCTACCGCATGGACGCGCAGCGCTTCCCCGGCGAGTACGGGCGCATGGTCGCCGACACCAATGCCCTGGTCGACGCGCACGTGCAGACCCAGTTGCGCATCACCGAGGTGATGGGCCGCTACGCGATCGGCGACCTCAGCCAGGACATCGCCCCCTACCCCGGCGAGAAGGCCGCGATCACCGCCGCCATGCAGCGGGTGAAGCAGAACCTGCACGCGATCAACGTGCAGATCCAGGCGCTGGCCGAAGCCGCCTGCGCCGGCGACTTCGCCCATCGCGGGCAGCCGGAGAAGTTCGAGCACGCGTTCCGCACCATGGTCGAGAACCTCGACACCATGATGGCCACCGCCGACACCAACCTGGCCAAGTTCTCCGCCCTGCTGCGCAGCATCGCCGACGGCGACCTCACCGTGCGCATGAGCGGCCACTTCCACGGCGTGTTCGCGACCATGCGCGACGACGCCAACAGCACCGTGCGCCAGCTCACCGACATCGTCGCCCACATCCAGCGCAGCACCAACAGCATCGGCTTCGCCGCCGAGGACATCGCCAGCGGCAACCAGGAGCTGGCGCAGCGCAGCGAGCAGCAGGCGGCCAGCCTGGAGGAAACCGCCGCCTCGATGGAGGAACTGACCTCCACCGTGAAGCAGAACGCCGAGCACGCCCAGCGCGCCAACCAACTGGCGCTGGGCGCGGCCGGCGTGGCGACCGAAGGCCGCGACGTGGTCGGCCAGGCGGTGGACACCATGAACGGCATCGAGGCCGCGTCCAAGCGCATCTCCGACATCATCTCGGTCATCGACGGCATCGCCTTCCAGACCAACATCCTCGCGCTCAACGCCGCGGTGGAAGCCGCGCGCGCCGGCGAGCAGGGCAAGGGCTTCGCCGTGGTCGCCTCCGAAGTGGGCACCCTCGCCCATCGCGCCTCCAGCGCCGCCAAGGAGATCAAGACCCTGATCGACGATTCGGTGCAACGCGTGAGCCACGGCGCCGCGCTGGTGCACAAGGCCGGCGCCACCATGGACCAGGTGGTGGCCAGCGTGCAGCACGTCACCGACATCATGGGCCACATCTCCGCGGCCTCGCGCGAGCAGGCGCACGGCATCGAACAGGTCAACCAGACCATCGCCAGGATGGACGAGACCACCCAGCAGAACGTGGCGCTGGTGGAAGAGGCCAGCACCGCGGCGCAGGCGCTGGAGGAGCACGCCGCGCAGCTCACCCAGGCGGTGGAAGTGTTCAAGGTCGGCGCCCACGTCTGAGGGCGGGCCAGCGGCCGGCGCTGCGGGCCGCACGCGTCGCGGGCCTGTCGTCTCGCCGGCCGGCTTCGGTCGCCCGAGGCTCCGTATCGACCGTGCCGCCGCCGGCCCACCGGCGCGCGCGGCAACGCGTGAACGCGAGGTGTCGGGCGATGGCGGGCGGCGCGAGCCGTGGCACGGCAGCCGGCGGCGTACGCGTTAGGATGGCGCCCTCCCACGCTCGCCCTTCCCCGCGCACACCCCATGAAGGCCCGCACCCCCGACGCGGCCGCGACGGCATGAGCCGCGCGTCGAGCCGAGCGCCCAGCCGGGCCGAGACCCGCAGCGAGCGCTGGCAGCGCTGGATCGCCTTGGCCGTCAGCACGCTGCTGCACGTGCTGATGGCCTTGCTGCTGCTGTACGCGGCCAAGCCGACCATGTCCTCGCCGCAGGGCGCGGCCGGCGGCAGCCGGATGAAGGTGGATTTCATCGGCGAGACCAAGCCCACCGATCGCCCGGTGCCGCCGCAACCGACCCCGCCGCCGGCCCACGCCCCCGCCCATCGGCGCGCCGCGCGCGCCGCCACGCCCGTGCAATCCACCCTGGTCGCGCAATCCGACGACCCGGTGCCGCCGACCGACACCGCCACCAAGGGCGCCGAGCAGACCCCGGCGCCCACGCCCACGCCGCAACCGGCAATGCCCACGCCGGCGCCGGCCCAGGACACCCCGATCCAGAGTCAGGCGCAGACTCCCAGCCCCCCACCGCCGCCGACCGAGCGCCGACCGCAGACCTGGACCGGCCGCCCGCCCGGCGCGCTCGACACCGACACCGCCCCGGACAACAACGGCCTGACCGCCGGCCCGAGCAGCCGCGGCAATCGCCACGACATGGACGCCGCCCAACCCAGCCTGGAGGTCGGCGGCTATCTGGTCTATTACGACCTGGGCAGCGAGAGCCAGTTGCGCGCCTGGCAGGCGCAGGGCATGAAGGAACTCTTCATCCTGCTGCCCGGCACCGAATACCGCATGGTCTGCCCGCTGCAGATCGCCCTCGACCGCAGCTCCGGCAAATGCCGCGCGCTGCCGCCGGACTCGCCGGAACTCAAGGGCATCGGCGACGCCCGCCAGGTCATCACCATGCTGCAGGTCTACCGCCGCGGCGAACTGGTCTGGCGCGGCCCCGGCCCGTATCGCTGAACGCGCGCGCCGCGCCCTCACGCCCGCTTTGCAATCGGCGCCGGAGCGGTTGCTAGAGTCTGCGCGCGCCGTCGCGGCCCGTTCTTCGCGTCGCGGCGATGGCCGTTGATGTCTTTCCTCCATTGAAAGGAGTCGCCCATGCCCTGGAAACATTCCCTCGCGGTGCTCGCGCTATCCGCCCTCGCCGCGCCGGCGTTCGCCCAGTCCGACCGGCAAGTGGTGGACGACATGCTGCTCCGCTCGGCCAACGTCTGCCCCGGCCACAGCACCGACCGCACCGCGCCCACCGTGAAAGCCGTACCGGTCGGCGCGCTGCGCGTGATGCTCGACCGCGGCCTGGTCATGTGCCCCGACCGGCGCCTCGACGCCGACGCGCCGGCCGTGTTCTACGGCAGGCTGGGCGTGTTCGCCTGGAACCCCGAAGTGAAGGCCGGCTCGACCGTGATCGTGAAGCAGATCGACGCCATGACCCGCAACGAGGAGTACCCCGCCGAGACCCTGGTGTGGGACGCCAAGGGCACCGCGCTCAAGCAGCAGACCGTGCCCATGTTCGAGCCCAAGCCCGGCGCCGCGGTGCTGTACAAGGTGCGCTAATCCGCATCGCCCGGCCTGCGCGGCCGCGCAGGCAGCCACACCGGCCGGCGTGCCCCGATGGGGCCGCCGGCTTTTTTGTGCGCCGCTGCGCTGCGTCGCGCCGCCTGGACATCCGAGGAAGACGCGGCGCACGCAGGCCCTGGTGTCATCACCGAGGGCGGAGCCGGGCGATATCCGCTCGCCACCGATGTCGCCACCGCGCACTCATGGCCTGCGATCGTCATGCCGGCGTGCAACGCGCATCGGATATTTTTCTCAACGTATCGATAATTTCGATATGGATATTATCGAATACTGAAAGATCCAGCCCCGAATCAAACACCCGGCATCATCGCGATTTTATCTCGACATTGGCGGGCATGCCGAAATCCATCGCATTCGTGCGGAATTAAGGCGAATTTTGCCAGCGACGTGCCGCCCCGCACGCTATCGCCCCGATGCAGCGCATGATTTGTTTTCGCTAAGTGTCGCGATATTCGCCTGTCTGCCGCGCGAATCCATACTGCAGATAAACATTGCCGCGCGCTGTAAGAAAACTATTCGCAACGCCGGAGTAGCGTTCGCGCCCACCCACCCGGCAACCGGGATCACTCGCGAGGATGTTCTTCATGGCCACACTGCGGAATCGGCTGGCGCTGTGCGTACTGTCCACCATCGGCGTTGCGGGTGCACTGCTGCCCCTGGCCGCGTCGGCCGCACCGGCGCGCGGCACGCTGCTCAAGAGCAATGTATTGACCAGCTACACTCACCAGGCGATCGGCACCCTGCTGGTCAACGACCAATCCACCGACCAGGCCAAGTGCGACGTGCGCGTCGCCGAGTTCACCTACGCCACCATCGGCGTCGACGGCGAGCCCGCCACCGCCTCCGCCGCGCTGCTGGTGCCGGGCGGCAGCCAATGCACCGGGCCGTTCCCGCTGGTGAGCTACAGCCAGGGCACCGAATCGCTGCGCCGCGCCGAACAGGCCAAGGAAATCCGCGATGCCAAGGGCGACGACACCATGGTCACCCACCTCGCCACCCAGGGCTACGTGGTGGTCAGCAGCGACTACCTCGGTATCGGCCAGTCCACCTACCCGTTCCACCCCTACCTGCACGCCGCGTCAGAGGCCAGTTCCACCATCGACGCCCTGCGCGCCGCGCGCCAGGTGCTGCAGCGGCTCAATACCCCGCTGTCGGGCAAGGTCATGCTGACCGGCTTCTCGCAGGGCGGACACGCCGCCATGGCCACCCAGCGCGAGATCGAAGCGCACCTGTCCGACGAATTCCACCTGGTCGCCAGCGCGCCGATCTCCGGCCCATACGCGCTCAGCCAGACCTTCCGCGACAGCTGGAGCGGCCACAACGCCGTGGGCGAGAACACCTTCGGCATCGTGCTGGCCAGCTACGCCATCGTCGGCATGCAGCACACATACCACAACCTCTACCTCGACCCGTCGCAGGTGTTCCAGGATCCGTGGGCCAAGCAAGTCGAGAAACTGTTCCCCGGCAACCAGAGCCTGACCGATCTGGTGCTCGGCGACACCCTGCCTGGCGTGGACAAGATCCGTCAGTACTTCCAGCCCGGCTTTTACAAGGACTTCGCCAGCAACGCCAACGCCCCGTTCCTGCGCGACCTGGAACGCAACGACCTGCTCGCCTGGACCCCGCGCACGCCCACCTTGCTGTGCGGTTCCGACAACGACGCCACCGTGCCGCTGAAGAACGCCACCACCGCCATCGCCGCGTTCAAGGCGCGCGGCAGCAACCAGGTGTCCTTGCTCGACCTGGGCTCCGGCAAGCCCAGCGACAACAGCGCTTTCGAGCACCTGCTGACCGAAGACGCCTGCGTCGTCGCCGTGCGCCAGCAACTGTTCGACAAGCTCCGCTGAGGTCGCGGCGGACGACAACGCAGGCGCATTCCCTCCCCCGGCGCCTGCGATCGTCCGTCCCGCTGGCTGCCACGCCTGGGCGCAGGCGTGGCGGCGTTTTCTGCGCGATGCGGGCACTGCGTGCTGTTGGAGCCAACACCTAAAGTGGCGACGCCGGTAACGGCGCGTTGTGCGCAGCTACGCGACAGCGGAGGCGCGGGCGCTTGCGACAGCTTGCTCAGGCATCACGATGTCGGCAGATCAGCCTTGCGATGCCGGCAGCGGCGTTCGCAGACTGGCGCATATCGCCATGCGCCTGGACATCCTCACGCGCCGAGACCAGCTCCACGCGGCAGCAGCGACAGGTGCTTTCGCCGGCAACGCGCGTCGGCAACCGCGCGGCCCACGCCATACACCGACAACGGCACGACCCAGCTGGCCCACAGCAACAGCGCAATCAGGCCCGGCGACGGCGTCATGCCCAACCCGATCGCCGTGGGAAGCGTCAGCCGGAACAGCACCGGCGCCAACGTCGCCAGATAGGCCCGCACCATCCAGCGCTGATGGCGCAACAACTGGCCGCGCAAGATCGCCCGCAAGCCGATCGAGGCCGTGACCACCCACACCAGCGCCGTCACCGAAAACGCCAGCCGGATCGACAGCGGCGCCGGCGACGTGGCGATCAAGCCGACCGCTCCGACCATCGCCACCGCCATGCCGGCGAAGTAAACCCGCCCCACCCAACGGTGCAGCCGCGGCCACCGCCGCCAGCGCTGCGTCGCGAACTGCAGCGCGCCCAGCAACAAGCCGACCGCGCCGCCCCCCAGATGGCACCACAGCCAACCGCGCCGGGTCAGGAACATCGCATAGGCCGGCGACTGCAGCGAGGCGTACTTCAGATAGACCGAATGGACGAACTCGGCGGCGAACAAGGCCAGGGCTAGCCAGAGCAGCCACCAGGCCAGACGCGTGACTGGCTTGGTGCGCTGCAACGGCGCGCGACGATCCATCGACTCGATGCTCATTCCCTGTCCCTGCGCTACGCCGGACCCTTCGGCAGCGCGACGCTAGCATGGATGGCTTGGCTCAATGGAAGGCGGCGTCGGGCGATGGGCGGGCAGGTGAGCGAGCGCTGCGCCAACGTCGCGTCGCTGATCAGCGCGTACGACCCGCCTGCCAGTCGCGAATCGACAGCTTCCGCCAATATTGTGGCCCGTGTCTCGATTTGTAGACGACACAGTGCCCACTACAGACAGCCGCCGCGCTCGGGACTATGGTCGATCCGGGGACGGGGGTCGCATGGGACGCAAACGGGGAAAGACAGGATTCGACGCACTGGCGGCGTTGCCGTGGCCGTTAGGCATCGCGGCCGGCATCGCCGGGTTCCTCGCCGTGCGCGACGGCATCCCTTGGTGGTTCTCCCGCCACGATGGTGCGCTGTCGCAGGCCATCGCCCAGCAATCGGAAGGCGCGTTCGCTCCCCTCGCGTGGATCCTGCTGCTGCTCTGCTGGATGGCAGCGCTCGCCTCCTTCTTCAAGGCGCGCCACCGTCGCCGCTTGCTGGACACGCGAACGACGCTGGAGAGCCTTGCCGCCGGCGGCTGGCGCCAATTCGAATTGCTGGTCGGCGAAGCCTTCCGCCGACAGGGCTATGCCGTGGAAGAAACCGGCCTCGGCGGCGCCGACGGCGGCATCGACCTGATCCTGCGCAAGGACGGTCGCCGCACCCTGGTGCAGTGCAAGCAGTGGAAGCGGCAGCAGGTCGGCGTCAGCGTCGTACGCGAGATGTATGGGCTGCTGGCGCATCACCAAGCGGACGCGGTGAAGATCGTTTGTGTGGGTGGATACACAGCCGATGCGGCGCGGTTTGCGCTTGGTAAGCCAATCGAGCTGATCGGCGGAGAGCAGCTACTGACCATGATCCAAGCGGCGCATCGTGGCAGCGCTCTTGGAATACATCCCGATTCCCGCACCGAACCGGCGCTCGGCTCGAATATCGAAACCCCCTCTCAATCACCCACCTGCCGACGATGCGGAAGCGTACTCGTACAGCGAACCAACAGGCGCACGGGGGAGGCATTTCTTGGCTGCAGCCAGTTCCCGCGCTGTCGAGGAAGTGGATAAGTAAACCCGATCTCCATTACTGGCTAGCAGCAACGATGTGAATATTTAATAGCATTTGGTGCTGCCACTCTTATGAAAGAGATGTGCGCACCCCAGATTTTCACCGCGTCTAACTTATCAAAGAAATCAATGCCTCTATCCACATTAGAATCTGAGCTTGATCAATTCTTCTCGGCGGTCAAAATTCCAAGTGACATCCTCTATCTAAGCCGCTGGTACTGTCTGATGGTAACCGAAGACTGCATACGGAACTTATTTGATGAAGAAGATCTATCGCCTCAATTACTTGGCCACCTAGTGGACCAAACGAAGTATTCACTTAAGCACATATTTTTACGTCTCAACCACGAGTGCAAAGAGCTTGGTGAAATTAGACTTCCACGCGAGGTGATCCCAGAATTTTACAAGACGACTTCGCGGCTCTATTTTGCAGGCTTAGATTTCTCGCGTGCACATCGGCTTGTTGCCTCTCTCCATTCAGGGAGTGCATCCATAGAACATATTGGAGAAAGCGAATACAAGATTTCTATCGTGGAGAGGGACTCGGCTCCTTCTCATGCAGTACTCGAGCTACTCGCGGTTCAGCGCCAAGAAGTACCTGGCTTCATCACCATCATATTAAGTTGGCTTAGAGGTATTGACGTAGTTCCGTTGATCGTCGACGCGATTGCAGCATCCGTTACTAAATCAAAACGTCTATTGCATTACACATACGATGGAGATTTTGCGTACGAACTTGCAGAGAGTTTACCACAGCAGCCGAATATCATCCCCGAGAACTGGGAATTCGAATAGGGAGACAGGCACAGCACCAACCTTCTATTGAATAGCATGACTGTTAGGCTGCTATATCACTTCGTTGCAATTCAATTTGGAGCGCGCAGACTAAACCACAGAGGAGGCGGCCACGAAAATCTTGTACTCGTGATCGATCGCTCTGCGTTGATCAAGGACCTTAAAGTCCTTTCTTCTTTACAGGATGAAACCATCGGTATTTTTGTCGATGCATTGACCTATGGATCAGGAACAAGCTCACCGGACCCGGCTCTTCAACCATTTATTTCAGTGGGCTGCAGTCGCCTCCTCATAGCGCCAAGCTTCTGGCTGTCTGGAAACATAGAGAGAAATTTACTTAGTCTTCAGGCAAGGCGTCATCCTAGATCTTTTGACAGACAAAGCGGTGCGTTCGAAAAAGAGATGCTCCGCGAATTAGGCGAAAGCAAAGGCTTAACTCTAAATAGCTCAAGAACGGGCATCATGCTTCGGTCTGGCGGAGAAAAGGAGGAGATTGACCTATTACTTTGGGATGAGCAAGCGCATATTTTTTTAGTGTGTGAGATGCGCGCGATGCTTCAACCCGGGGATCCTCGAGAGGTTTTAAATAGAAAGAAGGAAATTCATCGCAAGGTCATTCAAGTCCAAAGGAAAGTAAAGTGGATCAAAGACAACCCGAAATCTATACTTAATTCGCTTGGCATGGAAGTAGGCTTGGATTGGAGCATCCGGGGCCTCGTGACAGTGTCTGGCTATGGAGGCGCAGCATCAGATGTTTCTGATATTAATGTTATTCCGTTCGAGCTTTTTCTTGCTGCATTCCGCGAGGCAGCGGCTCTTTCCGATCTAGTAGCATGGATTGATAAACTCGAATGGCAGCCTAAAGATAACGAAGATTATCGTTTGGTTGAAAATAAGCAAATGCTTCATGATGGCCCTAAAATCACGTCTGAGGGGATCGAACTAATGATCTTTCAGAATGAATTTTTTCTCAAGGCATTGAAGTCGCTCCAACGGAAATAGCGACACAATTTTTATTAATTTTGGGAACTGAGAGTCAGAGTGCAATTCACCCAGCCATCACAGTGCGTCGGCGTGGACGCGGGGAACTGGCGGAAACCGGCGGAAACCGGGGTCAGAGTGCACTTCTCCCCGGCCACCATCGCCTGGTGGCATTGACGTCGTCTCCAGTCCACCACCCGCGTTCTCCGATTGACGGCTAGCCAGAGCCCGCCACAGAATCCGCTCCCGCCCCACAGCGGGTTGTCTTCGCAGTTGCGCCTCATGCAGCACGCTCCTCCCGGCTACGACTGCCCGTTCTGCGGTATCGCGGCCACGTTACCCTCGCCGGGAATACGGGGTCAGGTTCACTTTCTGCCGACCGATGGTAGCTGGGGACTCAGTGTGCGCTTCTTCCCCGAAAACTGGGTCAGAGTGCACTTTCCCCGACCACCATCACCTAGGAGCATGGGCTTCGGCTCCAAGTCCACCGCGTTGTCCGATTGACGGCTAGCCAGAGCGCGCCACAGAATCCGTTCCCGCCCCGCGGTGGGCGCTCTTCGCCGTTGCGCCTCATGCAGCACGCTCCTCCCGGCTACGACTGTCCGTTCTGCGGTATCGCCGCCACGCTGCCCTCGCCCGCGCCGGAATCGGCCGTTGTCCTGGTGGATGCCAGCGTGTTCGCCCTGGTGCCCACACACCACTACGCCGGCATCCAAGGCAACTGCCTGGTGATCCCGCGTGGTCACTACGAGAACGTGCTGGACATACCGGACGAGCTGGGCCGCGAGGTCTTCCGCGCCACGCGGCGCCTGGCGCACGCGATGCTGGCCGCCTTCGGCTGCGAAGGCATCTCCACGCGCCAACACAACGGGCCGGCCGGCAATCAGGATGTGTGGCACTACCATCTGCACGTATTCCCGCGCTACGCGAACGACGGGCTGTATGGGGGGCGGAAAGTGCCCTACACCACCGAGCAGCGCATCGCGCTGGCGGCCCGTCTGCGGGCTGCGTTGCCGTAAGCCTCTCCTCCCGTGACCGATTGCCGCCGGTTCTGACGTAATGGCAATGCGCCAGGAGCGGCCCTTGTGCGCTCCGGGGCCGGCGCTGGTGCCTGCCAAGTGCAGCGCAATGGACTTTCGTGCAGGACAGGGGAAAGATGCGCCGAGCGCCGTCTCTCAAGGGTCAGGGGTCATGAACGCCACACGCTTTCTTGCCGCGTTTTTCCTGGCCGCTCTGGCTGCGGCCGATGCCTCGGCGCACGACCCCATGCACGACCACCCCGCGATGGAGCGGCTGGGCGAGGTCCACTTCCAGACGTCGTGCAATGCGGCGGCGCAGCCGCAGTTCGATCGCGCGGTCGCGTTGATGCACTCCTTTCAGTTCGGACCGGCGATCGCCGGCTACCGCGCCGCGCTGGAAGCGGACCCCACCTGCGCCATCGCCTATTGGGGCATCGCCCTGAGCAGTTGGAGCAATCCGTTCGCCGGGTTCAAGTCGCCCGCGCAAGTGCAGCAGGGGTTGGAGGCGGTCAACGCCGGGCGGGCGCTGCAGGCCAGGACGCCGCGCGAGCGGGCCTATCTCGAGGCAGTGGCGCATCTGTACGTGGACGCCGACCGGCTGGACCAGGACGCGCGCACGCTGGCCTACGAGCAGGCGATGGAGCGGCTGGCCGCGGCCTACCCCAAGGACACCGAAGCGCGCATCTTCTACGCCCTGGCGCTGGCCGCGGCCGCCGATCCCGCCGACAAGACCTATGCGAAGCAGCTGAAGGCCGGCGCGATCCTGGAGACGCTGTTCGCCAAGTATCCCGATCATCCCGGCCTGGCCCACTACATCATCCATGCCTACGACGAGCCGGCGCTGGCGTCGCGCGCCGCGAAGGCCGCGCAGCGCTACGGCGCGATCGCGCCGTCCACGCCGCACGCGCTGCATATGCCGTCGCACACCTTCACCCGGATCGGCGACTGGCAGGCGTCCATCGACACCAACCTGGCCTCGGCGGCTGCGGCGCGGGCCGCAGGCCAGCCGGCCGACGAACTGCACGCCAGCGACTACATGATCTACGGCTATCTGCAGACCGGGCAGGACCGGGCCGCGGGGCAATTGGCCGCCGCGTCGGCGCAGGTCTTCGCGCGCTTCGATCCGGCCAAGGCGAACGGCGCGGCGCCGGCCTCGGCCGCCTTCTATGCGCGCGCCGCGATTCCCGCGCGCTACGCGCTGGAGCGCCGCGACTGGGCGCAGGCGGCCACACTCGACGCCGTGCCCAGCCGCTTTCCCTACGCCGATTCGATCACCTATTTCGCCCGCGGCCTGGGCGCGGCGCATCTGAACGACGGCGCCGGCGCACGCGCGGCGATGGCGTCGCTGGACCAGTTGCACGCCACGCTGGCCAAGCAGGGCGAGGACTATTGGGCCGGGCAGACCGACATCCAGCGGCGCGCGGTCGCCGCGATTCTGGCGTTGCAGGAAGGGCATGTGCCCGAGGCGCTGGCGGGCATGCGCCAGGCCGCCGATCTGGAGGACAAGACGCAGTTGGCCTCGGTCACGCCGGGCCCGCTGGCGCCGGCCCGGGAAATGCTGGGCGAGATGCTGTTGGCGCAGGGCCAGGCCGCCGACGCGCTGACGGCATTTGAAGCGTCTTTGGTGCAGGAGCCCAATCGCTTCTGGTCGCTGTACGGCGCGGCCGCGGCCGCCAGGCAGGCCGGCGACGGCGCCAAGGCACGCGCCTATTACCAGAAGCTGCTGGCGGTGGCGCAGCGCGCGGATAAGCCCGAACGCCGGCAGTTGATCGAGGCGCGCGAGCAAGCCGGGCATTGAGCGCGTCGCGCTGGGCAAAGGAAAACGGAGGCATTTGATCCGTCCGCCGGTGGCGATCGATCAGCGCCCGATCGCCGGCAATCCGCGGCTTGGCACGTCGGCTCGCCATTCCCGCAGAGCGCAGCGGGCGACGATGGGACGACGCCCGGTCAGGTTCACTATCCGCCGCCAGCCGACCTCGCTCGGGTCACGACATGGCGACGCCCCTGTGCCGGCGATGCCGGCTCAGCTCGTCGCCGCCTTGCCTGATTCGCCCTGCTTGGTCGGACAGGTCAGCAGGTAGAGAAGGACCAGGATGCCGGCGACCGGCGCCAGGCTGATCAGCTGCCACCAGGGGCTGAGTCCCGCATCGCGCAGGCGACGGGTGCAGGCCGCGAGCCAGGGCAGCAGCACCAGCAGGCCGGCCAACTGTGCCGGCAGCGGCCCGGCCGCGTCGGCGAGCAGTTGCGCGACGGCCAGCAGCATGGCCACGGCGAGCGCGAACCACCAGAACTCCGCCCGCGCGGTGGTGCCGCCGAAGTCCAGGCCACGCAGCACGCCCTCGCGGATCGCGCCAAGCGCCGGTTGGCCAGGCGCAGGGCGGCCCGCCAGCAGGCTCTCCGCAGGTACCTCGAACACGGCCGCCAGCGCCCGCACCGACTCGACCGAGGCCTTGCCGCCCGATTCGAGCCGCTGGATGGTGCGCAGGTTCAGGCCGCTCAGCGTGGCCAGTTGCTCCTGCGACCAGTGGCGGGCGGTGCGCAGTGCGTGCAGTCGGGCAGCATCGAGGGACATCGGCGTCTCGGCATCAGGCTTAGGTGCAGCCATCATCCTGCCGCATCGCGCCATCCGGTGACGACGGCGCTGCGACACGGGTACGGCAGGACCCTGACATGGGGCTGTCGGGTGTGCCGCGGACGCGGCGGACGGGATGGCAAGGCGGCCGGCCCTCCCGGTCTGCACTGTGCCATAGGCGACGTACCCTCGGCATTTTGACCTCCCATACATCCGGCACTGCGCATCCTTGCCCCGACTTGCAAACCGGAGCGCTGCAGATGACGAAGTGGATGGGAGCCGCGCTGGCCGCGGCATTGCTGGTGACCGGGTGCGCCAAGGTGGAAGGCGAGAAGTTCGTCGGCCACTGGGTCAACGTGGAGTCGCAGGACGACGTGATCGACATCGAGCGCAACGGCGAGTCGTTCATGGTGCGCAACACCACGCCGCGGTTCTTCACCCGCAAGCCCAAGACCGAGAGCTACCCGGCCATCTACAAGGACGGCGTGCTGCAGGTCTCCAACGACGGCGAAACGGTGAACTTCGCCATCGACGAGGCCGATGGGCGCCTCAATACCGGCAGCGACGAGTACCGGCGCGTCCCGGCCAGGTGAGTGCGAGGGGACAGGGACGCAGGCGATGACTCTGCCTGCGATCCCACGCAGTGTCCCGATCGACGCCGAAACCCGAATGACCGAAATTCAATTCTGTAGCGCCGACGCTGCCACTTCTCTCGCGGGCAGCATGGCCGCGGTGTGCGTTGCTGCCAGACGCGGCCTGCGGCCGCACTTGGAAGTAGCGCTTACCCAGTTACGCTGTCGATGCGCTGTGTAGCCCCCATCCCGCTCCAGCGCAAAGCGCGGGCTGTCGATGCGCTTCAAGAATTCGGAGGGATCAACGAAATCCTTCTTCTAAATTCACTTAAGACAGCTTTCCAATCATCGGTTTTTATCTTGTAAAAATAATAGTGCTCGGAGTCTCCCTCCACCCTGAAGAACAGCAAGTCGGCCAGTCTTTCGGTTCTCCCACCGAAAGCAGCGACAAGCTGAAATATCAGTTCCGTAAACACTTCGCTTTCTCGATAGCGAATCGTCCAAATTATTTGGTTGTCAAAAACTTCAAAAATGTCGTCCTCTGGCGCCACAATGGTCCAGCCTACGTCTTCAATCGTTGCTTTGACTTGCTGGAGTCTGGCAAGGGTCATGGCATCTGTTTTGAAAAATTCTTCGACAGGTTAACGCCATTGGTCCTCCATGGCGATGTGCCTCCCGGTGGGATCGGCTGACAGCGGGACCTCTGCCGCGAGACTGTCCGTCCTGACGGCGCGCAGCCGCCGCGTGCATCGTGCGCTCCCAGGATCATTGGTCCGCACTACACTTCAGTTGCGCATCTTATTGGCTCTGTCGTTGATCATCGACAGAAATAGACCCAACCCTCATCGTGAAAATAAAAAGCGATTCTCTCCCTCTCAAAAACCAATAGAGAGTTGCTTGACACCCTATCCAGAAATGGCGGATGTACTACCAATTCATCAACCCTGAAATCAATCAACTTCCCGGACAAAAATTTGAATTCCTGTATTTTCTGCGCTGCAAATTCGAAAGAATTCTTCTGTACGAGGATGGTCTTCTTCTGATCCAAGTGGTTTTCAAGTTGGCCCAGATTTTCACGCACTCTAGCCCAGCCTTTGGCCCTGAAGAAGCGCCAACGCTCACGTTGCTCTTTTTCGATAAAGCTATCAACAAAGAAGTCGAAACTGTCCATGCGTTTCCCGTCTTTACAGGCGCCGGTCTTCGACGGCTTGCTCGCACCGATGCGGGTCTGCGATGCCGAAGCGGATAGCGCAGTAGTCACGGAATGCCTGCTGGCGTGCCGCGTCCATGGCGTCGAAGGCATCCCTGTCCAGCCCCTGCTGCGCGGGGTTGGTGAAGAGCACGGTCAAAGTCGGGCGCGACTTGAGGAATGGCTCCCAGGCGCTTCCAACCTCGTGGTCTCCAACGTACTTGTCGAAGCCGATCCATAGCCAACTGCCGAGCAGCAGCAATGTGCCAACTGCCAAGATGACTCGAACCTTGGTCGCTTTCACGCGAGACTCCATTCGGTACTTTTTTGCGGCTTGAATCCGTTGTCGGTTGGCAGATTCCGTCAAATCTACAAATTCAAGATACTTTGCCTCCGGGCTTTGAAGCAACGCATCATGAAAATTCATTGCCGAAGCCCTTTCTTAGCGATATGTTTCGATGTAAAAATTTCCGCTTGAAACTGCGGCGTCTTTGCATGATGCTTGACTAGGAAGACGATTACTCAGTCTCCATCTGCAATTAATAATTCATGTTGATCAATAGCCTCCTTCAAGAAATCGATAAATCTACAAACCTTGTCGCCGCGAACACCATCAAGCGAACTTACTATTATCCTCAGGTGTTCCGGGTGAATCTTGCATCTACCATATGGGTCAATGAATACACCCGTGCTTTTTTGCAAATCGAGAAAGCTTTTCTCGAATAAATGAAGGTCCACCCCATCAATCTTAAAAGATTCGGTTCTTGCTGTTTTCTTGGAAAATAAATAGAAATCCAGTGCCATCTCGATAGACCATTCTTGATCACTACGACCTGCCCGCCCTGCCTTTTAAAATCTAGACGTGGCTGGCGCCTTGGGAAAGTTGCGAAATTACTTTCAGAGATCGCCACTCGCGTACAACCGCGAAAATTCAGATCTCCCAGCAAACCTATCGCCAAACACCGCGATAGACTCCTCAATGCTGGAAAAATCCTCATTTGGGTAGTCGTCCTGTAAAGCAGGAAGCTCTTGAAGCAGGCCCCTTTTCCCCAGAAAGACCAGGCTTCTCGTCACTTCATCACTCTCCATGGCAAGACCAAAAAATACATCGCCATATTCCTTTATGCCACCTAGCACATCATTCAAATTAGTTTCTTTGAGGATGGCTCGACTGATGGAAGCAATGTCATCAACGCCTATCGGGTTCCTTGAAGCAACCAGGAAGCCCAGTTTTGAATTGAAAATTCTACCCAAGAATTTCTTGATGTCATGGGCATCCGAAGATGCCAATTCGCAAACATCCAGATATAGATTGCTTTCTTTGAGCTCGCCCTTCAAGCCAATGGCTTTCTCCCTATTCAATTGGAGCATGTTATTTTTACCAAATGCGCCAAGAAAATCTTTCAGCTTTTCATTTTTCCCATCTGAATAGAAGTCGTCATCTATCAGCATGGCGTAGAACGAAATTGAGCCGATATTGGCAGTTGTCCAGTCAACGATTTCTCCGTCGCCATGAGCGGCGCACCTGAGCCAAAATGCGTCTGCCTCGGGCAGCTTGCAATTCAATGCCTTTTCCAGCAATGCAGCATGACGATCGAAAAATACCTTCATCGCTCAACTTCCATGACGCCGCGGCAGGTGGATCGGATCAACGTTGTACCCGTGCGAATCGGCTAGAACAATGTGCCCTGTACGGGAAGTGGCGGGCCTTCCGATTGAGGTACTGACGAAGACGGTGTGGAAGCCTGTTCCACCCCACCCAACCGCCACGCCAACCCCGAAATCCGCGCCGCATGCCGCGCCAGCGCGGCGCGCAGCACCGCTTCGCTGGCGGCCAGGTGCAGGCTGCGGCGCGCGCGGGTGATGCCGGTGTAGAGCAGTTCGCGGCTGAGCACGCGGGCATCGCGCACCGGCAGCTGCAGCCAGACCTCGTCGAACTCGCTGCCCTGGGCCTTGTGCACGGTCATGGCGAAGGCGCTTTCGTGGGCGGGCAAGGCGGCGGGATGGAAGCCGCGGACCTGGCCGTCGCCCTCGCCTTCGAACCAGGCCACCAGCGCGCCTTGCGCGTCGCGCAGGCAGATGCCGACGTCGCCGTTGAACAGGCCGTGGCGGTAGCTGTTTTCGGTGATCAGCAGCAGGCGGCCATGGAACCAGGGCGAGGCGGCGCCGAGGCGGCGCGGGCCGCCGCCGCTGTCGGCCAGCAGTTGTTCGATGCGCGCGTTGAGGCCGCGTGCGCCCTGCGCGCCGGCGCGCACCGCACTGAGCAGGCGCAGGCGCGCGGCCGCGCGCAGGGCGGCGGCGGGGTCTTCGGCATCGGCCAGCGCGCGCCAGTGCGCGAGCAGGGCGTCGCGGCGGGCGACGAGCGGGTCGTCGTGGTCTTCGTGGAAGTGCACGCCGGCCAGCTCGCCGCCGCGCAGCAGGGCCAGGGCGGTGTCGGCGTCGCCGGCGCGCACGGCGTCGGCCAGCGGCGCCAGGGCGAAGCCTTGCGCATGGCGATAGCCGCGCAGCAAGTGCACGCGATGGCCGGCCAGGCCGCCGCCGGCGGTGACGCCGTGGGTGGGGCCGAGCAGCGGCTGCAGCGCCTGCGCGTCGTCGGCCTGCAGCGCGTCGCCCGGGCCGGCGGCCTGCAGGATCGCGGCGAGCACGTCACCGGCTTCGACCGAGGGCAACTGGTCGGCATCGCCCAGCAGGATCAGTTGGGTGCCGTCGGCCACCGCTTCGACCAGTTTGCACATCAGCGGCAGGTCGACCATCGAGGCTTCGTCGACCACGATCAGGTCGAACGGCAGCGGGTTGTCGGCGTCGTGGCGGAAGCGCGGCAGGTCGGGGATCACGCCGAGCAGGCGGTGCAGGGTGCTGGCGCCGGCCGGCAGGGCGGCAGCCAGGGCCGGGGCGATGCCGTTGTCCAGTGCGCGCGCCACGGCGGCGCGCAGGCTTTCGGCCATGCGTTCGGCGGCACGGCCGGTGGGCGCGGCCAGGGCGATGCGCGGCGCGGGGGCCGAGGCAGCTTGGGCTTGCGCGATGCGCAGCAGCAATAGGCGCGCGATGGTGGTGGTCTTGCCGGTGCCGGGGCCGCCGGTGACCAGCAACAGGGCGCGGCGCAGGGCGAGCGCGGCGGCCTGGGCCTGGCGGTCGGCGAGGTGATCGGGTGCGGAGCGAATTGCGTGCGGGAACAATTGCGCGAACAGCGGTGCCAACGCTGCGACATCGAAGGTCGGCAGCCATTGCGCGGCGATGCGGCGCAGGCCCTGCGCGAGGCGGCGTTCGTACTCGCGGTAGCGGCGCAGGTAGAGCAGGCCCTGTTCCAGCACCAGCGGGCAGTCGGTGGCCGCCGCGTCGTCCGGCGCGGGTTGCGCGACCCAGCGCGAGGCGGCCAGGGCACGCTGCCAGTCGTCCGGGTCCGGCAGCGCGGGCGATGGACCGTCGCGCGGGTCGAGCAGCAGGCTGGCGCGGGCCGGGTCCAGGCCAGCGTGGCCGCCGGCCACGGCGAGCGAGGCCAAGGCGGCGGCGGCCAGGACCGGATCGGGCGTTTCCGGGTCCAGGCGGCTCAGGCTTTGCGCGAAGGCGTGGTCCAGGGTGCGAAGGGTGCCGCTGCGATGCAGGGCTGCCAGCAGGTTGGATTTGCTCACGCGGTGGGGCCTCCGTGAGCGGACGGACCCTCACCCCAACCCCTCTCCCGGGGGGAGAGGGGCTTAGGCGGGGCGGCGGCAAACTCGGGCAGCATGGCTTGGATCAGGTGCTGGGCGAAGGCACGGTGCAGGGCGGCCAGCAGGTTGGATTTGCTCATGGAGTGGGGCCTCCGTGAGCGGACGGACCCTCACCCCAACCCCTCTCCCGCGGGGAGAGGGGCTCAGGGGCGCCGGCGAACAGGGCGTCGACGGCTTCGACCAGGTCCGGGTCGAAGCGCCAGGCGTGCACGCCCGGCGAGGGATCGCGGGTAGCGTCCAGGCCGCGGCAGAACAGGTAGCGCACGCCGCCGAAATCGCGGGCGTAATCGTAGGTTTCGCCCAGGCGGAAGCGCAGCCAGCGGTGCAGCGCCACGGTGTAGATCAGCGCCTGCAGTTCGTACTCGCTGTGCGCCATCGCGCGCGCCATCGCGTCGGCGTCGTAGCCGGGCAGACGGTTGGATTTGTAGTCGAGCACGTACCAGCGTCCGTCGTGCTGGTAGGTGAGGTCGATCAGGCCGGTCATCAGCCCTTCCAGGCGCTGGCGCGCGCCGAAGGCCTGGCGTTCGCCGACCACGCCGAATCGGTGCAGCAGCGCCAGCAGCGCGTCGACGCGGGTGGGCCGCATCGCGAAGTGGAATTCCATTTCGTTGCGGCGCTGCGCGGCCGGCACGGCCGCCAGGCGACTGCCTTCTGGCAAGGCGACGGTGAGGGTGTGGCCGACCAGGGCGGTGAGCATGGCGATGCCGTCCTCCAGTTCGTCCTGGGCGTAGCCGCCGCGTTGCAGCGCTTCGACGATGGCCGCGCGTTGCCCGTCAGGCGCCGGCTGGCCGGGGCGCCACGCGCGCCAGGCGGCGAAGTCGCAGCGTTCGAACACGTCGTGCATCGCCACGCCGAAGCGGTTGCCGGCGAAACGGCGATCGAACGTCTCCGTGTCCGTGTCCGGCGCCCCGCCCGCCGCCTCGCGCGCCGACGGCTCGTCGTTGCCGCCGCCGCCGACCACGGTGGCGCTGGCCATCGGATCGGCCGCGGCGCCGGCATCGGCGTTGGCCAGTTGGGTGAAGCTGTACACCCACCACTCCGGCGCGATGCGCCGCTGCGGCGCGCGTGCCGGCGGCACCTGCACGTCCTCGGCCGGCGGCAGCCGCGGCAGGTTGGCCGGAGGCGGCGTGGTGTCGATCACGATCGCCTCGCCGGCCGCGGCCTGCAGCGCATCCGGCTCGGCGAGCATGGCCGCCAGCGCGCTGCGCTCGTGCTGGTGGAAGGCGCCGCTGGCGATCCACAGCGCGTGCTCGGCACGGGTCAGGCCGACGTAGAGCAGGCGCGCGTCCTCGGCGCGCTGTTCCTGTTTCCACGCCGCTTCGGCGGCGCTCCAGGCCGGGTCGTCGGCGCCGCCGTTCCACTTCGAGGTATTCCAGTGCAACTGGCGGCCGAGCGGCGGCGCGTGCACGGCGCAATGGCGGCCGGCGCCGCGCTCGCTGCGGCCGATGCCGACGTAGGGCAGGAACACCAGTGGATACTCCAGGCCCTTGCTCTTGTGCAGGGTCACGATCTGCACCCGGCGCGCATCCGATTCCAGGCGCAGTTGCTGGGTCTCGTCGCCGTCGTCGGCATTGGCGATGCGCCGCGCCAGCCAGTCCACCAGCCCGTGCGCGCCGAGCGCGCGGGTGTCGGCTTCCTGCAGCGCCTCGGCCAGTTGCAGGTAGTTGGTCAGGCGGCGCTCGCCATCGGCCAGCGCCAGCAGGCGGTGCGCGTGCGCGGCGCCGAGGTCGCCGAGCAGCGCCAGCGGGCCGCCACGCTGCCAGCGCTCGCGCCAGTCCAGCGCCTGCTGCTGCCAGCGGCGGTGACGGTCGCCCTCGTGTTCCAGCGCGGCGATCGCGGCGGCGTCCTCGCCGATCAGTACCGTCGCCAGCGCCGCGCGCAGGCGGCTGTCGTCGCCCGGGTCGAGCAGCGCCTGCAACAGGGTCAGCACCTCCAGCGCCTCGTCGGTGGCGAACAGGCTGCGCCGGCCGGCGGCCACCGCGGGAATGCCGACCGCGCCCAGCGCCTGCTGGATGGCGGTGGCCTCGCCGTGGCTGCGTACCAGCACCGCGATGTCGCCGGCCTGCACCGGACGCCCGCCGACGGTGGCGGTACCGGCGCGGCCATCGGCCAGCCAACCGCGAATGGCGGCGACGCAGGCGGCGGTGCACAGCGCGCGCGCGCGGCCGGCGCTCCAGGGCTTGGGCTTGCCCTTGTCCGGCAACGGCGGGGGCGGCGCGCGCCAGACGGTCAGCGCCGGCGCGGTGGCGCCATGGCGCTGCAGATCATCGTCGCGGCGGGTGCCGCCCGGCTGCACCGGGTGGAAGGCGATGCCGTCGGTCAGGAACGCCTGCGCATGGCCGGCGCGCGCGTACAACGCCTCGATCGCCGCCAGCACCGCGGGACGCGAGCGGAAGTTGTGCGCCAGCGGCGGCGCCGGCGTGGCGGTGGCGGCCGCGGCCAGGTAGGTCTGCACGTCGCCGCCGCGGAAGCCGTAGATGGCCTGCTTGGGATCGCCGATCAGCGCCAGCAGGCGCGCCGGCGCCTCGCCGGACGGAGCAAGGGCGTCCTCGTCGGACGGCGTACCGTGCTCGCCGCCGGCGTGCGCCGCAGCGGCGCCGAACACCTGCGAGAAGATCGCCCATTGCCGCGCATCGGTGTCCTGGAATTCGTCCACCAGCGCGATCGCATACTGCGCGCGCAGGCGCCGCGCCAAGGCCGCGCCCTGCGCGCCCTGCAGCGCCTGCGCCACGCCGTCGACCAGGTCGTCGTAGGTCTGCACGCGGCGCTGGCGCTTAAGCAGGGCCAGGCGGGCGCTGGCGTCGTCGCGCAGCGCGTGCAGCAGGCGGATGCGGCGCCGGCCGCGCCATTCCTCGACGCGGGCCAGGGCGGCCAGATAGGTGTCGATCGCGTGGCTCAGCGGCGAGGTCGGGGTGCTGCCGGCGAACTTCTTGTTGGTGCCGGCGACCAGTTCCGCGGCGGTCAGCTTGACCAGCTTGGGATGCGGCGGCAGGCCGGCGGCCGGCGCCTCGGCGAAGGCGGCGAACCACTGCCACAACGCCGTCAGCCACTCGGGCTTGTAGCTGACCTTGCTGAGCGCGCCCGCGTCGAGCGCGGCCATGATGGCCTCGAAGCAGGCGACGCCATGCGCATGGAACGCGGCCGCCAAGGCGTTGGCGGCGTCGTGCGCGGCCTGCAGCAGCGCGGCGGGATCGTCGGCGGTGGTGGCGACGGCCGGCAGCAGCCGCGGATGCCGCACCAGTTCGCGCAGGTCGCCGGCCAATGCCTGCGGCCCGCCCGGCCACAGCGCGACCAGGTCCTCGGCCATCGCCGGGTCGGCGGCGCGCTGGCGCCACAGGTCGGCGGCGACTTCGGCCAGCAGTTCGCGGTCGTTGGCCAGCAGTTCGGGCGCGGCGAAGGTCTGGCCGCTTTCCAGCGCATGTTCGCGCAGCACGCGCGCGCAGAAACCATGGATGGTGAAGATGGCGGCGAGGTCGATGTCCTCCACCGCCTGCTGCAGGCGGCGGCGCAGGGCGGTGGGTGTTTCGTCGCTGGCGGCCAGGTGCGCGGCGAGGATGGCGCGGGTGAGGGCGGCGTCTGGTGCTTGCTGTGGGGGCGGGTTCTGCCGTGATGGCGCGTCGGCGGTTTCGGTGGGCGACAGGGCGTTCGGGGTGTCTGTCGCGGCTGAAGCCGCTCCTACAGGGAGGGTCGGGTCGGGCACCAGCGTGGCGGCCAGGGCCAGGCGTTCGCGGATGCGGCGGCGCAGTTCCTGGGTGGCGGCCTCGGTGAAGGTGACCGCCAGGATCTGGCCGATGCGTAGCCGGCGCTCGACCACCAGCCGGGTGAACAGCGTGGCCAGGGTGAAGGTCTTGCCGGTGCCGGCGCTGGCCTCGATCAGGCGCACGCCGTGCAGCGGCAAGGTCAGGTAGGGATCGTCGGCGGGGGAGCCGTTCATTCGGCGTCCTCCTGCGTGCCGCGCCAGTGGTGCCAACTGTCGGCGACCTGTGCCGGGTCCGGCGCGTCGTCCGCGTCGCCGCGTTCGAGCAGGGAGTACAGCAGGTGGCTGGTCGCGGCGAACGCGGCGAAGCGCTGCGCGTCGGCGAACGGGTCGCGGCCGCGATGCACCAGGCGCAACTCCGGGCTCGCCGCTTCGCTCCAGCCGAAGCTGGCCTGCCACTGCGCGGCCGCGTCCTTGACCGCCTTGGCCAGGTCGCCGGTGCGCGCGGCCTGGTAGAACTTCCAACTGCTGTACGGGGCGAACGCCAGCGGCGCCTGCAGGCCTTGCCGATACAGCCGCAGCAACGCAGCGAGCGCCGCCTGCGCCTTGGCCTGCGACAGCGGTGCGATCGCATCGCCGTGCATGGGATGCGGACCGAGGCCGTCGTCGTCGAAGAAGCGCACGTAGGGCGCGTGCTCGCCGGCGGCGCGCAGCAGCAGCCATTCCAGGCCGTGGCGGATCGCCGCCCGGCCCCCCACCGCGCCGACCTGCACCCGGCCCACGCCGTGGTCGTACCAGCCCGGCACGCGGCCATGCAACGCGATGCCGTCGATCTGCGCCTGCAGGCGCCGCGACTGCGCCGGCGCGGCGCCTCGCCACTGCGCGAAGGCCTGCGCATACGGACGCAGTTCGCGCAGGCGCTGGTCGAGCAGGCGCCGGCCGAGCGGCCCGGACGGCAGCAGCGCGCGCGCACGCAGGCGCGCATACAGGCCGGCGTCGGCGGCGTCGGCCAGCACCGCCTCCAGCACCTGTTGCTGCAGGTCGTGGTGTTCCAGCGCGCCGTCCGGGGCCAGCAGCGGCTCCAGGTCGCTGTCTTCGGCCGCCGGATCGGGCAGGCGCATGCCCAGGCGGTGGCGCAGGAACTGCCCGGCCGGGTCGGCGAACAGGCGGCGCAGGTCGTCGATCGACAGGCTCGCCGGCGGCGCGGCGGCGACGGCCGGCAAGGCCTGGTCGATCCACGGCGCCAGCGCCTGGCGCTGCGCGGCAAGACTGTCCACCGCCGGCCGCCATTGGCGGCGATAGCTGAAACGCCGCGGGTCGGCGCCGTCCTCGCCGAGCGCGCCGAACGCGGCGGCGGCGAAGGGCTGCAAGGGATGCCGGACCACGAGCTTGTCGATCGCCGTCGGCTCGGCGTGGGATTGCGCGGCGCTGGCCAGCAGTTCGCTGACCAGCACCGACGGTTCGCGGCGCGTGCCGTCGCGCGCGTCGGAGCCGAGATAGCTCAGGTAGAACACGTCCTGCGTCGAGGCGAACAGCTGCAGGAACAGGAAACGATCGTCCTCGCGGGTGGAGCGGTCGCCGTGGCGGCGGCGGTCGCTGCCCAGTTCGGCGGTGAGGCGATTGAGCCCGGCGGCCCGGTCGCGGCGCGGGAAGTCGCCATCGTTCATGCCGAGCAGGCAGATGACCCGGAACGGCAGCAGGCGCATCGGCACCATGCGGCCGAAGCTGATGCCGCCGGTGAGCAGCGGCGCGCGCGTGTCCGATTCGCCCAGCGCCGCGGCGAAATGCGCGCGCACCACCTCGGCCGGGACCTTGCCGGTGTACTCGGCGCGCGTGGCATCGCGGGCGAACTGGTCGATCAGCGTGCGCAGCCGGTCCAGCGCGCGCTGCGCGCGCGGTGCCGACGGCGCTTGCGGCAGCAGCGCGTCGAGCAGGCCGAGCAGGCATTCGCGCCAGTCCGCCGGCGTCATCGGCTCGGCCAGCAGCGCCTGATGGCGCTCCAGCACGCGCAGCAGCCGCAGCAGCGTGTCCAGCGCCAGCAGCGCGCTGCCTTCCAGTTGCGGCCATGGCGCCACGCCGGCGATGTCGTCCTCGGCCCCGCTGGCGTGGCCGAGCAGCAGCCGGTCCAGCGCGAAGCGCCAGGTGTAGGCCTCGTCGGCGGGCGCGTGGTGCTGCTGGCGGTGCGTCGCATCCAGGCCCCAGCGCGCGCCGGCGGCGTGCAGCCAGGCGCGCAGGCGCTCCAGCCCGGCCTCGTCCAGGCCGGCGGCTTCGGCGATCGGCGCGCTGGCCAGCAGGTCGAGGATCTCGTGCAGGCCGAAGCGCGACAACGGCAGACCGAGCAGGGTGAGGAACACCTCGGCCAGCGGTTCGCTGGCCAACGGGCTGGCGTCGGCCAGCGCGTACGGCAACGCGTCGTCGTCGCCGTGGCCGCCGAACACCGCGTCCAGGTACGGCACGTAGGGATCGATGTCCGGCGACAGCACCGCGATCTCGCGCGGCTGCAGCGGCGGGTCGAAGCGCGGGTCGTCGAGCAGGGCGCGCAGTTGGTCGTGCAGCACCTGCAGTTCGCGCAGGCGCGTGTGGCAGGCGTGCACCTGCAGGCTGGGATCGGCCAGATCCACCTGCGCCAGCGGCGCCGGTGCGGCCGGCGCGCGGCGATGGAACAGATCGCTCTGCATGCGCCGCAGCAGGCTGTCGCCGAGGCCGCCCTCGGCCAGCGGGCGATGCCCGGAGGCCAGCGGATCGGCATAGACCGCGATCTCGGCCAGCGGATGCACCACCTCGTAGTCGCCGACCAGCGCCATGAAGTCGCGCCCGGCCGCGCCCCAGGCCTGCAGCAGCGGATTCTCCTGCACCTGCGCGGCGAACAGCGCGACCGCGCCGTCCTCGCGGCGACGCTGCCACAGCGTCTGCAGATCGCCCCAGTAGCCCTGGGTCGGCGTGGGCAGGTAGAAGTGCAGCGTGCCCACGCGCGCCTGCGTGGCCAGCACGCGCAGCACGTCGGGGGAGACGTTGAGGATGGCGAAGGCGAACAGCCGCTGCGGCAGGCCGTGCGGCAGCGGGCCGTCGGGGCGCGCGTAGCGGTCCAGGTACTGGCCGATGCGGCGCGCGCGGTATTGGCGGCCGCTGGCGATGCGGCGCCACAGCCGTGCCTGCGGATCGTCGGGATCGGCGCCGCCTTCCCAGCGCAGCAGCCAGTCGCGGCGCCAGGCCTGGTATTTCTCGAACACGTTGGCGAGTTCGCCGGCCAGTGCCCAGGGCTTGAGCGCGTCGCCATCGGCCAGGTAGCCGGCCAGCGGCGCCAGCGCCGCGTCGCTGCCCAGGTCGGCCTGCAGGGCCGCGTACAGCCGCCATTGCGTGGTCGCCACGTCCAGGTCGTCGGCGGCCGCGCCGAGGTTGGCGTCCAGCGCGCGCGCGACGAATTCGCCGGGGGTGAGGAATTCCAGGTTGGCGGCGACGCCGTGCGTGGCGGCCAGGGTGGACTGCAGCCAGCGGCGCATCGCCACCTGCGGGATCAGCACCACCTCCGGCGCCAGCAACGGCTGCCCCGGCACCGGCCGGCGCAGTTCCTCGGCGAGCAGGGCAGCCAGGGTATCCAGCGCGTTGGACGGGTACAGGCGGAAATCGGGCGCGGAAGAGGCGTGCATGCGTGCCGGCATTGTGCCGGATGCGCGCGCGCGGCGTCGTTGGGGGGCTGGCTGCTCTTCCTTCTCCCACCGGGAGAAGGTGCCCCGCAGGGGCGGATGAGGGTACGGGCGAAGCCTCGTGCACCCAAACTTCGCGAGTCGCTTCGCGCCGCACCCTCACCCCAACCCCTCTCCCGGTGGGACCTGATTAGCGCTGTGTCTCAGCTGGTGATGCTGCCTAGGTTTAGAAATGCAGGATCTTCAGTGAGATACGGCGATGACGTTCAATCGGATCCAGTTCCAGAAGGGGCTTTCGATTCCGGCTTTTCTGAGCCGCTACGGCTCCGAGACGCAATGTGTCGAGGCGTTGATTCAGGCCAGATGGCCTGCTGGCTTCGTGTGCCCGCAATGCGGTCACACCCATGCCAGTCGTTTTGAGCGAGGCCACCAGCAGCTGTGGCAATGCACGCGCTGCAGGGTACAGACCAGCTTGACCGCCGGCACGCCCATGGCAGACACCAAACTGCCCTTGCGAGCGTGGTGGCTGGCCATCTATCTGGTGAGCCAAGCCAAGAATGGAGTTGCTGCGTTGGAACTGGCTCGGCAGTTGGGCGTCTGCTATCGCACTGCATGGCGGATCAAGCACAAACTGATGTCGGCGATGGCCGATCGTGAGCAGTCACGGCGGCTCGAGGGAGAGGTCCAGATCGATGATGCCTATCTGGGCGGCGAACGCGCCGGTGGCCCAGGAGAACCGCAGTGGCGGAACAAGGTGCCGTTTATCGCAGCGGTTTCCCTGCATCAAGGGCGCCCGCGCCATCTGCGCCTGGACGTGGTCTCCAGCTTCCGGAGAAGCGTCGTGAACACGTGGGCCCAGCAGGCACTGGCACCGGGCACCCATGTCGTCAGTGATGGGCTGACAGCGTTCACAGGTGTGGGCTGGGCAGGCCTGACACACGATGCCATCGTGACCGGAGGCGGCCGCAAAGGCGCCCAGCAGCCTCGTCTGCGGTGGGTCAATACGATCCTGCGCAATCTCAAGACCGCGCTTAGCGGTACCCACCATGCGGTGGACTTCCCGAAATACGGCGCGCGCTACCTGCGCGCGCATGCCTATCGGTTCAACCGCCGCTTCAACCTGGCGGCCATGGTGCCGCGCCTGGCCCGTGCCTTGGCCAGCGCGGGACGGCTCACAGAGCGGCAACTGCGTATGCCAGCTGAGACACAGCGCTAATCAGGCCGGTGGGAGAGGGGCTACTGGCTTTTCCTTCTCCCCTCGGGACCACGGCCCCCTTTTCGGGGGAAGGTGCCCCGCAGGGGCGGATGAGGGGACGGGCGGAGCCTCGTGTACCCAAACTTCGCGAGTCGCTTTCGCGCCGCACCCTCACCCCAACCCCTCTCCCGGTGGGAGAGGGGCTATCGGCATCAGTACTTCTTCTCGACGTTGAACATCCAGGTCTGGTCGCTGCCGCTGTCGCCGTCGGTCACGCCGCGGTACTCGACGCGGGTCGACAGGCCCTGCTCGGTGGTGAACACCGCGCCCAGCCCCAGCATCAGCCGGTTGCGGTCGAACACGCTCAGCCCCGTGCGGTACAGCGGCCCAGGGCCGACGATGTCGGCGTAGCTCAGCGTGGCATCGCCGCGACCCTGGAAGTCGCGCTGGTATTCCACGCGCAACTGCGGGGTGAACTGGCCCCAGGACATCTCGCGCCGCCACTCCAGGCGCAAGCCGAGGTTGCCGGTGGTGGTGGACACGTCCATGTCCGCATAGCGCAACGCATACGGCGCCATCGCCGCTTCGCTGTATGCATCCAGGGTGGCGCGCGCCATGTCCACCCGCGCGTACGGGGTGATCTGCCAGTCGCCGTGCTGCAGGTCCGCGCCGGTGGACACCGAGGCGATCCACTGGCTGCCGTCGCGATTGCCCTCGGCCAACTGGCCGTTGTCGGTCACGTAGCGACGCAGGTCGTAGGACAGCAACTGGTAGCCGACCAGGGTGTCGAAGAAGAAGTACCGTCCCGGGTGGATACTGGCGTACAGCGCCAGCGTGTACGCGGTGGCCTTGCTGCGGCTGCCGTTGCGGCCGACATCGCTGTCGTCGCGGCCCCAGCCCAGGCCCGCGCCCAGCGCCAGCCAGTCCGCGGCCCGGTAGTCGGCGCCCACGCTCAGGCCATCGGTCTGGAAGTCCACGCCGGCGCGCTGGGTCTGCTTGTCCAGGCTGCCGGAGCGGATCGCGCCGCCCACCCACAGGCCGAGATCGCCTTCGACCGCGGTCCTGGCGGTCGGCGTGCCCGCATCCGCCGGGTCGCGCGCATCCGCGTCCGCATCCCAGGTCGGCTGGCTGCACGGCTGCGCGGTCACGCCACGCTCGGCTTCGCGGCAATGCGAGCGCGAGGTGGACTGGAAGCTCAGGCCATTGTCGAAGCCGCGCTCGCCGCGATGGGTCGCCTCCAGACGGCGCTGGAAGTTGTCGATCTGCGCCTTGGCGAAGCGCCGGGTCGACTCGGCCTGTGCGTCGATCAGCCCGCGCACTTCCGCATCCTGGGTCGGATCGGGCCGCGGCGCGACCACGAACACGATGTCGGCGGGGACGGAGGTCGCCACCGCGTTGGACAGGGTGAAGCGCACCGTCGCCTGGCCGGAGAACGCCGGGTTCGGGGTGAAGGTCAGCACGAAGCTGGGGCCTTCGGCCGCGGCCGTGGTCGGCGTGCCGGTCGCGACGGCGGCGGGGCCGCTGCGGGTGATGGAGGCGGTACCCGCATTGGCCGGCAATACCGCGACCAGCGCGGCGGCGACGAACGGACCGCCGGTCGCGTTGCGGGTCAGGTCCACCGTCTGCGCTTCGCCGGGCACCGCCGCCGCCGTCGCCGACACCGCCACCGGGCGCGCGTTGACGGTGATGGCCACCGCCACGGGAGCCGACGTGCCACCGGGGCCGGTCGCGGTGTAGCTCAAGGTATCGGCGCCGACGTAGCCGGTCGCCGGCGTGTACACCAACTGCACGCCGTTCACCACCGCGGTGCCGTGGCTCGGCGCGGTGGTCACCGCGATGCTGTCGATGCTGCCGGTGTCGTTGCCGGTCACCGCCAGGGTCAGCGCGGTATCGACCAGCGTGGCGCCGCTGTCTTCCACGGCCACCGGTGCCGGCACCGACGCGGCGATCGCCAGCGTATAGGCTTGCGCCGCGCCGAAGCCGCGTGCGTCGGCGGCGCTGACGGTGAAGTTGGCCGTGCCGGCGGCAGTCGGCGTGCCGGCGAGGACGCCGGCGGCGGTCAGGGTGAGGCCGGCCGGCAGCGTGCCGGCACTGACGCTGTAGCTGTACGGCGCGGTGCCGCCGCTGGTGCTCAACGCCTGGCTGTAGGCGATGCCGACCTTGCCGGCGGGCAGCGTCGGCGGCGCGATGGCCAGGGTCGGCGCGGCGATGCTCAGGGTGTAGGCATAGCTCGCCTGCGCGGGCACGCCGGCCGTGCTGTCGGTCGCGGTCACGGTGAAGGCGAAATTGCCGGCCACGGTCGGCGTGCCGGACAGCACGCCCCCCGTCGTCAGGGTCAGCCCGGCCGGCAGCGCGCCGGCGCTGAGCGCGTAGCTGTACGGCGCGGTGCCGCCGCTGGCGCTCAGGGTCTGGCTGTAGGCGGTGCCCGCAACGCCGGCCGGCAAGGTCGGCGGGGCGATGGTCAGCGTCGGCGACGCGATCGCCAGGGTATAGGCCTGCGTCGCGCCGAAGCCGCCCGCGTCGGTGACGCTGACGGTGAAGGCGAAGTTGCCGGCCACGGTCGGCGTGCCGGACAGCGCGCCGCCCGTGGTCAGGGTCAGCCCGGCCGGCAGCGCGCCGGCGCTGAGCGTGTAGCTGTACGGCGCGGTGCCGCCGCTGGCGCTCAGGGTCTGGCTGTAGGCGCTGCCGACGCTGCCGGCCGGCAGCGTCGGTGGCGCGATGGCCAAGGTCGGCGCCACGATCGCCAGCGTGTAGCTGCGGGCGGCCTGTCCGGCGACGCCGGTGGTGCTGTCGGTGGCGACCAACGTGAAGCTGAAGTTGCCGACCGCGGTGGGCGTGCCGCTGAGCGCGCCGGTCGCGCTGTTGACCGTGACGCCGGCCGGCAATGCGCCGGCGCTGACCGCGTAGGTGTAGGGCGCGATGCCGCCGGTCGCCGGGTTGATCGCGGCCGAGTACGCCTGGCCGGCGGTACCGCCGGGCAGGGTGGTCGCCGGCAGGGTCAGCGTCGGCGCGGCCACGGTTAGCGTGTAGGCGCGGTTGCCGCTGGTGGGGCTGCCGGCGCTGTCGGTGGCGGTCGCGGTGAAATTGAAGCTGCCGCTGGCGGTCGGCGTTCCGGACAGGACGCCGGCGGTGTTCAGGGTCAGCCCCGCCGGCAAGGCGCCGGCGGTGACCGCGAAGCCATACGGCGCGGTGCCGCCACTGGCGGTCAGGGTCTGGCTGTAGGCCGTGCCGGCGGTGGCCGTCGGCAGCGACGCCGGCGAGATGGTCACCACCGCATCGTCGTTGAGGATGGTGCCGGTGCCGGTGGCGCGGGCGATGCTCGCGTTGCTGGCGCCGGACAGGCCGACGTTGAAGGTTTCGTTGGGCTCGACCGCGGTGTCGCCATTGACGGTGACAGCCACGCTCTGCGCGGTGACGCCCGGCGCGAAGGTCAGCGTGCCGGAGCGCGCGACGTAGTCGCTGCCGGCGGTGGCGGTGCCGTCGGCGGTGGCGTAGTTGACCGTGACCGTCTGCCCGCTGGCCGCGCTCAGGCTCACCGTGAAGGTGGCCGTGGTGGTGCCGCTGTTGCCTTCGTTGACGCTGACGTCGTCGATCGACAGCGCCGGCTGCGCATCGTCGTTGACGATCGTGCCCTGGCCCTGCCCGTCGCTGACGGTAGCGCCGACGACGTTGCTGACGTTGACGAAGAAGGTTTCGTTCGGTTCGTTGAGCGTGTCGCCGTGGACCAGCACGGTGAAGGTGGCGCTGCTGCTGCCGGCGGGGATGGTCTGCCCGGTGAGGCTGGAGGCGACGTAGTCCACGCCCGCGGTGGCGGTGCCGTCGGCCGTGGCGATGTCGAAGCTCACGCCGCCGGCGCCGGCGGGCTGGCTGAGCGAGACGGTGAAGGTGGCATTGGTGGTGCCGGCATTGCCTTCGTTCACGGAGACGTCGTTGATCGACAGCGTCGGTTGGTCGTCGTTGAGGATGGTGCCCGTAGCGCTGTTCGGCGAGCCGACCGTGTAGCCGCTGCCGGCGTTGAGGCTGATCACCACCGTCTCGTCGGGTTCGACTGTGGTGTCGGGAGTGGGATCGACCGTGATGGTGCCTGTGGTCTGGTTGGCGGCGATCACCAGCGGCGAATTGACGGCGGCGTAATCGGTGCCGGACGTCGCGGTGCCGCCCACGCTGAAGCCGATGGACAGCGCCGAGGGGGACGGTTGGTCCAGGGTGACGGTGTAGACCAGATTGGCGGAGCCGTCCTCGGATACGCTGGCCGGGGAGACGGTGATGCTCGCGGACGGGAAGTCGTCGTTGACGATGGTGGCGGTGGCGCTGGACGGGTTGCCGGTGGAATAGCCGGTGCCGCTGGTGACGCTGAAGATCACCGTCTCGTCGGCTTCCACCGTGGTGTCGGCGATTGGGGTGACGCTGAAGCTGGCCGAGGTGGTGTTGGCCGGCACCACCACGCTGGTCACGGCGCCGGAGTAGTCGGTGCCACTGGCCGCAGTGCCGCTGCGGGTCAGGTTCACCGTGGTCGCCGAACTGTTGGTCTGGCTCAGCGTCACCGTGTAGACGAAGGCCGTACCGCTGTCCTCGTTGGCGCTGGATGGGGAGACCGCGATGCTGGCGGTGCGCGAGGGGTTGATGGTGATGTTGAAGACAACTTGACCGTTGTCTTGGTCCAACAAATAGAACGAGTCCGAGGTCGCGCCGTCCCCGTTGTTGGTATAGGTCACGCGCTGCGTTCCGGCACCATCGAGCTGGCCGGTGAGGGAGTAGCTTCCGTGCGAGGGCTGCGCACCATCACTCATGCCAAAGTTGTCGGGGCCATCGCAGTTGCTGACGTCGAACGTCACCGACTGGCCCGCGTTGACGGTCGCGGTTTGAGGCGTCGTGCAGTAGGCAGCCAGGCAGACCTGCGACGTCGCCAGCAGCAGCAGCGCCATCAGCCAACGCAACGTCAGTCGCACGCCGCTTGAAGCGGTGCATTTCGTAGACATATTTCGATTCCCCAAAAACGCGCCACCCCATGGGCGCTGGCAGCCATCCTGGTGCCTCGGACAACGCGGATATCGGTCCGACAAGGGCCGGCACGCGCGTTGCGCGGCTATTGAAACAACAAGTCGTCCGTCACGTAAAGCAACAAATGCGCCGTATCTGTCTGGTTCATCGAAATCGTTGCTTGCATGTCGCGCAAGTCGTGTTTAAGTAGTCCGGCGGCAGACACGAGGTCTGCCGCCACAACTCCGGGGGGAGATCCGCATGAGCGAGTTCTTCATCGGTCAGATCATGCTGACCGGCTTCGCGTTTGCGCCGAAATATTTTGCGCAATGCAACGGGCAATTGTTGCCGATCAATCAGAACCAGGCCTT
Source organism: Xanthomonas sp. DAR 35659 (assembly GCF_041242975.1). Taxonomy (NCBI): domain Bacteria; kingdom Pseudomonadati; phylum Pseudomonadota; class Gammaproteobacteria; order Lysobacterales; family Lysobacteraceae; genus Xanthomonas; species Xanthomonas medicagonis. The sequence continues at coordinate 168,935 of NZ_CP162488.1, read as the reverse complement.
GTTCAGTCTGCTCAGCACACGCTTCGGTGGCGACGGCAAGACCACGTTCGGCTTGCCGGACATGCGCGGGCGCACGCCGATGGGCTATGGGCCGTCGGCCGATCCGGCGTGGCAGCCGTCTGCGCTGCCGATGGGTCAAGCCGCTGGCGCCGAGACGGTGACCCTGGTGAGCGGCAACCTGCCCGCGCATACCCACCTGATGGATTGCAGTAGTGCCAACGGCGACAACCGCGCACCGGTCGGTCGCCTGTTCGCGAACAACATCGTCAGTCCTGGCCCAGGGACGCCGCATGCGCTGTATGCCGCGCCCGGCGCGACGGTGCCGCTGTCGCAATCCACGATCGCCAACAGTGGCGGCAGCCAAGCGCATCCGAACGTACAGCCGTACACCACGATCAATTTTTGCATCGCGCTGTCCGGCATCTTCCCTTCGCGCAGCTAGGCGCATCCGCACTCGGGCGCGCGGCGCGCAGCAGTGCGCGCAGCGCCTCATCGACCAGGAAGAATCTAATGGGTACTCCCTTCATCGGCGAAATCCGCATGTTCGGCTTCGGCCGCACGCCCCAAGGTTGGCAGGCCTGCGACGGCACGCTGCTGCAGATCGCCGAATATGAACCCTTGTACGTACTGCTGGGCACGGCCTACGGTGGCAATGGCACCAGCACCTTCGCAGTGCCGGACCTGCGCGGTCGCTTGCCGATCCACCAAGGTCAGGGACCAGGACTCAGCAATTACGTGCTTGCCCAGCGTGCCGGTACCGAGACGGTGACGTTGATCGATCTGCAGATGCCTGCGCATACGCACACCGCCCAGGCCACCACCGTGGCGGCGACCGCACCGGCGCCCGCTGGATTGGTGCCCGGCGCGGTCAACGGCGCGGCGTTTTACGCCAGCGACCTCACCGGCGCCAGCATGGTGGCGATGTCCGGGCAGAGCACCTCCTATGCCGGTGGCAACCAGCCGCACGACAACACCATGCCGACACTGACGGTGCAGTACTGCATCGCCACCACTGGCATCTTCCCGCAACAGGCCTGATCCCCGCGCCGCGCCGGCATGGCTGCGGCACGCATCCGCTCCATCGGAGGAATCCGCTCATGACCGAACCCTATCTCGGCGAAATCCAGCTGTTCGGCTTCGACTACAACCCGTATGGCTGGGCCTTGTGCAACGGCGCCGTCCTGCCGATCACGCAGAACAGCGCGCTGTATTCGCTGCTCGGCGTGGCCTACGGCGGCAACGGCAGCAGCACCTTCCAGTTGCCGAACTTCACCGCGCGCGCCGGCTGCCAGCAGGGTCCGGGTCCGGGCCTGACCCCGCACACGCTGGGTAGCACGTTCGGTTCCGCAGGGGTGAGCCTGTCGAGTACGGAGATCCCGATGCATCAGCATGGGGTCAACGCATTCTCGCAGGCCGATCCGGCCAAGAAGGCCGGCGCGCCTGTCAGCGGTGCGGGCTTGTCATCATTGAACGTCAACAACGAGCGCCCGTTCCTGGCGGTCGCGCCCGACAAGCAGTTCTCCCCGACCATGCTGCTGCCCACCGGCACCGGCCAGGCCCACGAGAACCGGCAGCCCTACCTGGCGGTGAATTTCTGCATCGCGCTCTCGGGCGACTATCCCGTCTTCAGTTGAGCTGCGGCATGGCCACGACCGCGTCGGGCCCCGACTTTCCCGCCGGGCCCGACGCCATCGAGCAGCCGCGCGCGCTGCTCGCGCTCGGCGCCCACCTGCGTGCCGCGCACGCCGACGACCTGCCCTGGCTGCGTGCCCTTTACGCCAGCACGCGCAGCGAGGAACTGGCGGCGGTGCCATGGCCGGAGTCCGCCAAGCGCGCCTTCCTCGACCAGCAGTTCGCGTTGCAGCATGCGCATTACCTGCATACATTCGCCGCCGCCGATTTCCTGATCGTCGATACCGCAAAGGGGCCGGCCGGTCGGCTGTATCTGGACCGCAGCGCCGCGCCGCATGTGTTGGTGGACATCAGCCTGCTGCCGGAGCGGCGCGGCCACCGCCTGGGCACGGCGCTGGTCGCGCATGCGCAGGCGCTGGCGCAGGCCGCCGGATGCGCGTTGTCGCTGCATGTGCTGCATGCCAATCCCGCCGCGCAGCGGCTGTACGCGCGGCTGGGCTTCGTCGCCACCGGCTCCAGCCAGACCCACCTGGCCATGCGGTGGCAGGCCGCGCCAGGCGCGGCCGTATCGGTCAGTTGAAGACCGCCTGGTACAGGAAGCCGTCGCGCTCGCGCGCCACCGGCACCAGGAAGATGCCCACCTCGCCCAGGCGCGGATGGCGCATGCGGTAGGTCTGCTGCGGAAACAGGAACGAGGACGTGTTGCGGAACAGCAGCGAGAACGGCGCGCGATGCATGTTCGACTTGACCGGCAGCGGCCGTGCCTCGACCAGCACGAAGGGAACCTCGCCTTCGTTCAAGTCCGCGGCGAAGGTCTCGTTCACGCTTCCGGCGAAATGCTCAAGCGTCAGCAGCTCCATCCACTCCTCCCTGTCGGCGGCGCGATTACCGCCATGCATCCTCGCGTTCCATCGCGCCCGATACAAGCATGGGCGCGCAACTGTCCACATCGGCATAGCGAACGCATGGCGTCGGCGCAGTGCACGACAACCTCCATGCACCGAATCGGAATGTACCTGTGCGCCGCTGCCCGTGGCATCGGGCTCATGCATCGCGAGCTGCGTCCACGCAACGCTTGCGTTGGCGCCAAGCGGCGCCCTTCCTTCCTGCGGCAGCGACTGTCGGCCGCCATCACGCCAGCGCACCGACTTCGACCCAGGCTTACGCATTTGTCGATGGCTACCCATCACAGCCACCGACGTGCCCCCCATCAGTGCCGACGCCGTGCGCGGCGGCGCGAGACGCATCCCAACAGCGGCGACGCGAAGCGGGGTGGTCGGCAGACGGCGACGCGCCCTTCCCGGCCGCCACCGCGGCGCACATCGATACACGCTGTTGCATGTACGGCATTCCCGGACCGTGCGCACGCGGGCGCCGCGAGTGCGACAATACTGCACGGCCCAGTTCGGTTAAGTTCAGCGGACTGGTTCAATCCTATGTTGATTTTTCGTTAAGGGCCGCGATGGCGTCTTCCGAATCCAACCTGGTGCAGTTGTCGGGTGTGCGCATCGACCGGGGCGGCCGCGCGATCCTGCGCGACGTCTCGCTGGCGGTGCCGCGCGGCAGCATCACCGCCGTGCTCGGCCCGTCGGGCAGCGGCAAGTCGACGCTGCTGGCGGCGCTGACCGGCGAGTTGATTCCGGTCGCCGGCACGGTCGAGGTGTTCGGCCAGCCGCTGCCGCGCGGCAGCCGCGCGCTGCGCGAGACGCGCAAGAGCATCGGCGTGCTGCTGCAGGGCAACGGGCTGCTCACCGACCTGAGCGTGGCCGAGAACGTGGCGCTGCCGCTGCGCGCACACACCCGCCTGCCCGAGCCGGTGCTGCAGCGGCTGGTGGCGCTGAAGCTGCACGCGGTGGGCCTGCTCGCCGCCGCCGACGCCTGGCCGCGCGAGTTGTCCGGCGGCATGGCGCGGCGCGTGGCGCTGGCCCGCGCGCTGGCCCTGGACCCGCCGCTGATGATCTACGACGAACCGCTGACCGGCCTGGACCCGATCGCCTCCGGGGTGATCATGAGCCTGATCCAGCGCCTCAACGACACCCTGGGCCTGACCAGCATCATCGTCAGCCACCACGTCCACGAAACCCTGCCGATCTGCGACCAGGCGGTGGCCATCGCCAATGGCGGGGTGGTCTTCGCCGGCACCCCGGACGCGCTGCAGGCCAGCACCGATCCGCTGCTGCAGCAGTTCCTGCACGGCCGCCCGGACGGCCCGATTCCGTTCGATGCGCCGGCGCGCGCGCGGAGTGCCGCCTGATGGGCGCCGTCGCCTCGATCCGCGCGCTGGGCCGCGCCGGGCTGTTCTCGGTCACCGTGCTGCGCGGCTCGCTGCCGACCCGCGATTTCCTGGCCGAGCTGGTCCGCGAGATCTACAAGGTCGGCGCGCGCTCGCTGCCGATCATCGCGGTCGGCGGCGCCTTCGTCGGCCTGGTGCTGACCCTGCAGGGCTACCGCACGCTGCAGACCTATGGCGCGTCCGATGCGCTGTCCACGCTGCTGGGGCTGTCGCTGTACCGCGAACTGGCGCCGGTGCTGACCGCGCTGCTGTTCATCGGCCGCGCCGGCAGTTCCATCGCCGCCGAACTGGGGCTGATGCGCGCCACCGACCAGATCAAGGCGCTGGAGCTGATGGCGATCGACCCGGTGGCCAAGGCCGTGGCGCCGCGCTTCTGGGCGGCCGTGCTGACCGTGCCGCTGCTGACCGGCATCTTCTGCTCGCTGGCGATCAGCGCCAGCTACTTCGAGGCGGTGAACGTGCTCGGCCTGGACCGCGGCACGTTCTGGTCGGCGTTGGCCAGCAGCGTGGATTTCTGGGACGACTTCGGCGTGGCGATGCTGAAGTCGGCGGTGTTCGGCGGCACCGCGGCGCTGGTCGCGTCCTACGTCGGCTTTCATGCCGAGCCGACCATCGAGGGCACCTCGGTGGCCACCACCCGCGCGGTGGTGAACGCCTCGCTGCTGGTGCTGATGTTCAATTTCGTGCTGTCGGCGCTGCTGTTCCAGTAGGAACCGCAGGCCACGGCCCGCCGCGCCGGCGGGCCATGCTGTAACGGCTGCGGCACTGTCGCCGCGGCCCGGATGAATCAACAAGGTAGACACGTTATGGCTATCCGTGGTCCCCGTCTCGAGTTCGCCGTCGGCGCCTTCCTGCTGCTGGGCCTGGCCTCGCTGCTGGTGCTGGCGCTCGCCTCCACCAACCGCCAGTGGGGCTTCGGCGGCGGTCGCTACGAGCTGATCGCCCGCTTCTCGCAGATCGGCCAGTTGCGCCAGCAGGCGCCGGTGAAGATCGGCGGGGTGATCATCGGCCAGGTGGCCAAGATCGAGCTGGATCCGGCCAAGTTCGACTCGGTCGTGACCCTGGCCATCGACGACCGCTACAAGGACCTGCCGGCGGACACCTCGGCCGGCATCCTGACCAGCGGCCTGCTCGGCGAAAGCTACGTCGGGCTGCAGCCCGGCGGCGATCCGGACACGCTCAAGCCGGGCCAGGAGATCGCCTTCACCCAGCCGGCGGTGGACCTGATCCAGCTGGTCGGCAAGTACATGTTCGGCGGCGGCAGTGGCGGCGGCGACAAGAACGCAACACCCGATGCGGCAGCCTCAGCGAACCCCGCCACTCCCTCTACGGAAACGGAACCCAAGCCATGACCAACACACTGCTCCGCACCGCGCTGGCCGCCGCGCTGGCCCTCGCCGCCCCCACCCTCGCGCTGGCCCAGGCCGCGCCCGCCGCGTCGGCGTCCCAGCAGGGCTCGGCGAGCAAGGTCGTGCTCGACAACAGCACCCGCATCCTGACCACGCTGGAACAACGCCGCGCCGAGTTCAAGAGCAACAGCGCCGCGCTCAAGCAGTTCATCGACAGCGAGATGAACAAGTCCTTCGACCGCGACTACGCCGCGCGCCTGGTGCTGGGCGTGCACGGCCGCGGCGCCTCCGACGCCGACGTCAAGCTGTTCGCCGACGCGATGGCCGACAACCTGATGCAGCGCTATGGCAGCTCGCTGCTGACCTTCGAAGGCAAGCCGCAGGTGCGGGTGAAGTCGGAATCGCCGTTGCCGGGCGGCCGCGGCGCCAAGGTCTCCACCGAACTGCTGCGCAGCGGCGGCGATCCGATTCCGGTCGACTACCTGCTGCGCAACAACGGCGGCACCTGGAAGATCTTCGACGTGATGGTGGAAGGCGTGTCCTACGTGCAAACCTTCCGCAACCAGTTCGACACGCCGCTGCGCACCAAGTCGATCGCGCAGGTCGCGGCCGACCTGCGCAATGGCGCGCTGCAGGTCGCACCGGCGAGCGACAGTGGCAAGAAGTGACCCGCGCCTGCGCCGCGACGGCGACACGCTCGCGCTGAGCGGCGTGCTCGACCGCACCGCCGCCACCGCATTGTGGCCGGCGGCGCTGCCGTTGCTGGCCGGCGCGCGCGCGCTGGACCTGCGCGAGGTGACCCAGGTGGACAGCGCCGGCCTGGCGCTGCTCGCCGAACTGGCCGCGCGGTTGCGCGCCCAGGGCCAGGCCGAGGTCGCCCTGCACGGCGCCCCGGCCGGCCTGACCGAATTGAGCGCCGCCTACCGGCTGGCGCCGACCCTGGATTTCCAATCTCCCCCGGCGGCGAGCTGACCCCATGAACGTGCTGCGTATCCTCACCTCCCTGGCCCTGGTCGCCGCACTGGGCGCCTGCGCCGGCGCGCCCAAGCGCACACCCCCACCGCCGCCGGCAGCGACGACCAGCACCATGCCGGCCGCCGACGCCGCCGACACGGCCGCGCAGGCATCCGAAGCGGCGAGGCAGGCGGCCGATGCGCAGGCGTCGACGCCGATGCCGGCCGAGGCCGGCGACGCGGCGGCCGCACCGGCCAGCGTGCCGCCCACCGGCGGCGCCACGCCGACCGCGGCCGAGGACGACTACGCGGCGCTGTACGGCAGCGACCCGTACAACCCGGTCGCCGATCCGACCCTGCCGGCCGGCGTCACCGTGCCGCAGAGCTACGATCCGTGGGAGAAGTTCAACCGCAAGGTGCACAAGTTCAACAACGTGGTCGACCGCACGGTGGCGCGGCCGCTGGCGCGCGCCTACGTCAACGTGGTGCCGCGGCCGGTACGGTTGGGCGTGACCAACTTCTTCGACAACCTCAGTTCGCCGCTGACCATGGTCAACCAGTTGCTGCAGGGCCGTCCGCTGCAGGCCGGCCAGACCCTGGGCCGGTTCCTGATCAACAGCACGCTGGGCATCGGCGGCTTCCTCGATCCGGCGACCGACGCCAAGCTGCCGCGGCGCAGCGAGGACTTCGGCCAGACGCTGGGCGCGTGGGGCTGGCGCCGCTCGCGCTATGTGGAGTTGCCGTTGTTCGGCCCGCGCACGGTGCGCGACGTGTTCGGCCTGGCCGGCGACGCGCCGTTGTCGCCATTGCGACAGGTCGAGGAGGACACGGTCCGCATCGGCCTGCAGGGCCTGCAGTTGGTGGACACGCGCGCACAGTTGCTGTCGCTGGACAGCATGCGCGACAACGCGCCGGACGAGTACCAGCTGACCCGCGATGCGTGGATGCAGCGCCGCACGTATCAGATCGAGGCCGATCTGCGCAGCCACCACAAGCGCCAGGACGACGATCTGCCGGACTATCTGCGCGAGGAAGAGACCAATCCGACGGTACCGGTGGACGCGATGCCGATCCCGGAGTGGCGTGGCGGCAGCCGCTGAGCTGCCTGATTTCGTGATGCACGAGAAACCCGGCTTCGGCCGGGTTTTTTTTGGCGTGGGGTTCCTTGCCATCCGCACGCAAGGGACATGCGAATTTGAGCGTCCCTTGCCGCGGGATTGGGAGCGCGTGCTAGCCGTCCCCACCCGTACCGATGGTGATGGACGCGCTACCGATCCTGAAACGCTGCGGTGGGGGCCGCTGAGTCGCTTGAGTGCACGCAGAGCCAGCTTCGGCCGGATGTTGTGACTGGCTTTCCTCGCGATCCATACCGCGTCATCGACATCGTGAGCGGGCAGTGTCGCCGGCTTGGCAAACGGGGCGAACAGTGATCGTAGGACGCCAACCTTCCACCACTGTTGCCGCTGTTATTCCAGGATCGCTAGCCCGACCAGCGCACCACCGACCAGCGCCGAGTACAGCGGGGTCGTTGCTGTTGCTGTTGCTTTTGTTGCTGTTGCTTTTGTTGCTGTTGCTTTTGCTGCTGCTGTTGTTGTTGTTGTTGCTTGGCTGTTGATCTACCGGGTCCCCTCGGCGCGGCAGCCACGGCGGGGAAAAACCCGAAGGGCGGCGCACATGGATGTGCGCCGTTCGCGGCAGGGGCAGGATGCCCCTTCCGCGAATCCCCGTCGTGGCTGCGGACCCGGAGCGCGCAGCGCGGAGGGCGCGCTGCGGGGTGTGCTTTCTTTTGGTTACTTTTCTTTGCACAAGCAAAGAAAAGTGACCCGCGTCAGCGGAAGCTCTGGCTATGGCTCTAATGCTCTAACGCTCTTTGTAGGAGCGGCTTCAGCCGCGACAGACCGACCATCGCCATGGCCCTGGTCGCGGCTGAAGCCGCTCCTACAACGCCCCTCGTCCGACACGCAAATCCCAAGCAACAGCAAAGGCTTTCGCCTTGCGGCGAGTTACTTTTCTTTGCTCGTGCAAAGAAAAGTAACCAAAAGAAAACACGCCCTGCCTTCGCGCCCTCCGCGCTACGCGCTCCGGGTCCGCGGAGGCTCCGGGGATCCGCGGAAGGGGCATCCTGCCCCTGCCGCGGACGGCGCACATCCATGTGCGCCGCCCCTTCGGGGTGTTTCCCCGGTCCCTCCGCCGCTACGGAAGGGAACCCGACAAGTCAAAAGCAAAAGCCAAAACTGCAGCGGCAGCGGCAGCGGCAGCGGCAGCGGCAGGACAAGCTAACGGCATGGCAACCGCACCGGTTCGGCAACGCCACGACATTCAAACCGGCGGCCACTACGAGCGCAGGCCTTCTTCTGTAGGAGCGGCTTCAGCCGCGACGAACGAAGCCGGAAAACCGCAGCGGACCCATACCCTTTTCGGCGCGATCACCAGCCACCCGGAAGCCCCAAAGCGTCTCCAGATCCCCAGGCACCACACCTCACGGCGTCACGCGCCGCAAACCGTTACCCCAGCGCCGCCTCGATCGCCGCACGCAGACGCGGATCCTCGGCGGTCACGTCCGGTGCGAAACGCCCGAGCACCTGGCCGTCGCGGCCGACCAGGAACTTCTCGAAGTTCCACAGCACGCCCGGCGCCGGATTGGGGTCGATGCCGTAACCGCGCAATTGCTCGCGCATCGGGCCCTCGCCCTCGGCCTGCGGCTGCGCGGCGATCAACGCGCGGTACAGCGGATGCGTCGCCTCGCCGGTGACCGCGATCTTGGCGAACATCGGGAAGGTCACGTCGTAGGTGAGCTGGCAGAACTGCTGGATCTCCTCGTCGCTGCCCGGCTCCTGGCCCTTGAAGTCGTTGGCCGGAAAACCCAACACCTCCAGCCCATCCGCATGCTTTTCGCGGTACAGCGCCTCCAGCCCTTCGTACTGCTTGGTCAGCCCGCACTTGGAGGCGACGTTGACGAGCAGCAACACCTTGCCGCCGAAGTCGGCCAGGGTGGTCGGCTGGCCGTCGATGCGGGTCAGCGGGATGGTTTGCAGCGACTGGGACATGGAAGACTCTCCGAAATGGGAGCGCCAGCATAAACCTTGGCACGCCTGCTGGTCGCCGTCGCCGACGGTGTCATTGAGCTTTGGTTGCACTACCGAAATGCCCGCAGCGCACGTGCATTCGACGGACGCAGAAGGCCAAGCATGGATGGCGCGACCGGCGTTGCAGGCAAGGCTTGCCTCGCACGCCGCGTGGCACCGGAATCGCCACCACCGCCATCGCTGCTGCCATCCATGAAATACTGCGGATGCACCACCCCATTCGCATCCTTACCCAGGCCCGCACGCCCGACGCGCGGACATCGGCACCGTGGATACAGCACCAGCGCAGACGTCGGCTCAGCCATCGCGATCGCCTCGGCCCTGCGCTTCCGGAACTCCTCATGCCATTGGACGACGCTTTCCTGCGCTCCTTGACCATCCGCTCGATGCAGGCGCTCGGCGGCTTGACCGTGTACCGCTACTTCCTCGATCGCGCGCGCCTGTCCGACGAACTGTGCGCGCTGGCGCGCCACCAGGTGTCCGTGCTGATCGAGGACGATCTGCCGCGGTGGGACCTCCGCGGCGCCTGCCTGCCGATCAACGGACGCGGCGATCCGACGCCGAGCGCGTTCCAGCAGACGCACCAGGAGCTGCTCGGTGTTCCCGGCCGCCTGGTGGATGTCTCGACGGAAATCGGATTGAGCGCGCTCTACACCAGCGATCATCGCGACGCCATCGGCTTCCTGCTGACCACGCTGGATCTCGCCGGCAGTTCGCGCCAGCACGTTCTCGACGCGCGGCTGGCGCCCTTGCTGCCGCAAGGCCCCGGATGGGGACCGACCATCTCCGACGCGGCCTATGCCGGCGTCATCGCGCACCTGAGCGCCCCCTGCTGACCACGGCCGGAGGCGATCAGCCGAGCAGTGGCACAAGGCCGCGGCAACCCGTGGTTCGCCGCCCCCACGTCGCGTCGGCCAGTACGCCGCAGCCGCCAGCGCCGTCCCGCCCGCATCGCGCGGCCGGCGCGCCGCGGCCCAGGCTCACTCCCGGTCGTCGCCTGCGGGCTCGTCCGCCTCGGCGTCGTCCAGCGGCAGCGACAGGTCCAGCAACGGCGCGGCCTGCGCATCGGACAACGTCTCCACGCCGCGCAGACGGCGCTCGATGGTGCGGGTCTTGCGGCTGGCCTCGCCCAGGCTCTTGCCGACCGTGCTGATCTGCTTCTCGGCCTTCTCCAGGATACCGGCGAACTTGCCGAACTCGCTCTTGACCGCCGCCAACACGCCCCACACCTCGCTGGAGCGTTGCTCGATGGCCAGGGTACGGAAGCCCATCTGCAGGCTGTTGAGCAGGGCGGTGATCGTGGTCGGCCCGGCGACGACGATGCGGTACTCGCGCTGCAGCAGGTCGGCCAGGCCGGGACGGCGCAGGGTTTCGGCGTACAGGCCCTCGGTGGGCAGGAACATCACCGCGAAGTCGGTGGTGTGCGGCGGGGCGATGTACTTGTCGCAGATCGACTTGGCCTGCACCCGGATCGCGCGTTCCAGCTGCGCGCCCATCGCCTGCACCAGCTCCGGGTCGCCCTGTTCCTGCGCGTCGAGCAGGCGCTCGTAGTCCTCGCGCGGGAACTTGGCGTCGATCGGCAGCCACACCGGCGTGTCCTCGTGGCCGCGGCCGGGCAGGCGCACCGCGAAATCGACCATTTCGTTGCGCTCCGGGCGCACCCGCACGCCGCGCGCGTACTGCTCCTGGGTCAGGGTCTGCTCCAGGATGTTCTCCAGTTGCACCTCGCCCCAGCCGCCGCGGTTCTTGACGTTGCTCAGCACGCGCTTGAGGTCGCCGACGCCGGTGGCCAGCTGCTGCATCTCGCCCAGGCCGCGCTGGACCTGCTCGAGCCGCTCGGACACCAGCTTGAACGAGGCGTCCAGGCGCGTGTTGAGCGTGGTCTGCAGTTTCTCGTCGACGGTGCCGCGCATCTGCTCGAGCTTGGCCGCGTTGTCGGCCTGCAACTCCTTCAACCGCTCTTCCAGGGTGCCGCGCATCTCGCCGATGCGCTGCTCGTTGCGCTGGATCAGTTCGTTGAGCCGCTGCCCGAGCGCGTCGGCGAAGCGCTGCTGCGATTCGGCGCCTTCCAGGCGAGCCTTGCGCGCGTCCTCGACCAGGGTCTCGCGCAGCGCGGTCAGGTGCGCGTCGATGCGCGCGATCAGCTCGCTCTGCTGCTGGCCGAAGTGCAGCATGCGCGCGTCCTGCTGCTGGCCGAACGCGTCAAGCTGGCCGCGCATCTCGACCAGGCGCTGGTTCAGCAGTTCGGCCACGCGCTGCTGCGCCTCGCCCGCCTCGATCCGGCCGCGTCGCGCGTCCTCGGTCAGCGCCTCGCGCAGCAGGTCCAGGCGCTGGTCGGTGCGGGTGGACAGGTCGGCCAGATGGCGGGCGAAGCTCTCGCTGCGCGCGTCCTGCTGGCGGGCCAGGCTGTCGAGCTGTTCGCGCAGTTCGCCGCGGCCGTTGCGTTGTTCCTCGCGCAGGACCTGCTCCAGCGCCGTGTGGTTGGAACGGCGCAGCAGCACGGCCAGCAACAGCGCCACGACCACGCACAGCAGGCCGGCCAGGATCAGGAAATGGAAATCGGTTTGCATGCCGCCAGTGTAGCCGGCCGCGTCTCAGGCGCTGCGCCGCGCGTGCCGGTCGCGCACGTGCCACTCCCGGCGGCCACGCGGTGGCCCCAACGCGCGATGCGGACCGATCGCGAGGACGCGGCAGCGCGGCACGCAGGCCGTGGCCGGCAAGCGCCACGGCCCGTCCGCGCGTCCGCGCGTTCGCCGCCGCGTTGCGCGGGACGCCACGCTGAGGCACGCTCGACGCCCCTTTCGCGCCGCGTCCGCATGCTCGCTCTCTACGGCAAGTCGTCCTCGATCAACGTGCGCAAGGTGCTCTGGCTGTGCACGGAACTGGACCTGGCGATCGACCGGCAGCACCACGACAGCCGCGTCGCCTCCGCGGATATCCCCGGGTTGCGCGCGCTCAACCCCAACGCGCTGGTGCCGGTGTTGCGCGATGGCGATTTCGTGCTGTGGGAATCCAACAGCATCTGCCGCTATCTGGCGGCGCGGCAGCGGCGCACGGACCTGCTGCCGGACGCGCCCCAGGCGCGCGCCCTGGTCGAACAGTGGATGGACTGGCAGGCCACCGACCTCAACGCCGCCTGGCGCTACGCGTTCCTGGCGCTGGTGCGCGACAGCCCCGCCCACCGCGACGCCACGGCGATCGCGCGCAGCACGCAGGACTGGCATCGGCACATGGGCATCCTCGATGCGCAGTTGCAGCGCACCGGCGCCTATGCGGCGGGTGCGCACTTCACCCTGGCCGACATCGTGCTCGGCCTGTCCACCCAGCGCTGGATGGCCACGCCGATGGCGCGGCCGCCGCTCCCGGCGGTGACGGCGTACTACGAGCGCCTGTCGGCACGCCCCGGGTTCCTGGCCCACGGGCGCAACGGCCTGCCCTGAGGGACGGTGCGGCGGGGAGCCGCAGTGCGTAAGCCCGCTTGCGCGCGCGAGTCGAGTCCCACCCGTCCGCGCACGGTGCCCCGCCGCGGCGGGCGCGTGGTCCGCGCGGCCAGAGTCGGCGAGGACACCCTCACCGCGCCATCCGCAGCACGCCGCCCGTGGCCGCCGCCGATAGCTTTGCTGCACCGCATTCGGCGACACTCGCGGGCTTGTCCTGTCGTCTCCGAGGCCCGCATGTCGTTCCTGTTCCGGCGCAAGTCGCTCGATCTGGTCACCGTCCACGAGGCCGGACGCCGGCTGGTGCCGACGCTGAGCTGGCCGCACCTGGTGGCGCTGGGCATCGGCGCGATCGTCGGCACCGGCATCTACACCCTGATCGGGGTCGGCGCGCACCTGGCCGGGCCGGCGGTGCTGCTGTCCTTCGCGGTGGCCGGCGCGATCTGCGCCTGCGCCGCGCTGGCCTACGCGGAAATGGCGACGATGATGCCGACCGCCGGCAGCGCCTACACCTACAGCTACGTCGCGCTCGGCGAGAGCATCGCCTGGGTGGTCGGCTGGAGCCTGATCCTGGAGTACTCGCTGGTGGTCAGCACGGTCGCGGTCGGCTGGTCCGGCTATGCGGTGGGCTTCCTCAAGGGCGTGGGCGTGGACCTGCCGCTGTGGCTGACCGCCGGGCCGCACGTGAAGGGCGGCTTCGTCAACCTGCCGGCGGTGCTGATCACCTTCGTGGTCGCCGGCATGCTGATGGTCGGCACCCAGGCCAGCGCCACCGTCAACGCGGTGCTGGTGGTGGTGAAGATCGTCGCGTTGACCATGTTCGTGGCGATCGCGCTGCCGCATTTCGACAGCGCGCGGATGGAGCCGTTCATGCCGTTCGGCTTCGTCAAGTCGGTGGGCGCGGACGGTGTCGAGCGCGGGGTGATGGCGGCTGCGGCGATCATCTTCTTCGCCTTCTACGGGTTCGACGCGATCTCCACCGCGGCCGAGGAGACCAAGAAGCCCGAGCGCGACCTGGCGATCGGCATCCTCGGCTCGATGGTCGGCTGCACGCTGATCTACGTGCTGGTGGCGCTGGCCGCGGTCGGCGCGATGCGCTACACGGTGTTCGGGCAGAGCGCCGAGCCGCTGGCGCTGATCCTGCGCGAACTCGGCCAGGGCAAGGCGGCGACGCTGATCGCCGCGGCCGCGGTGATCGCGCTGCCGACCGTGCTGCTGGCGTTCCTGTACGGGCAGAGCCGGATCTTCTTCGTGATGTCGCGCGACGGCCTGCTGCCGCGCGGGCTGTCCAAGGTCAGCGCGCGCACCGGCACGCCGGTGGCGACCACGCTGTTCACCGCGGTGCTGGTGGCGGCGCTGGCCGGCGTGGCGCGGCTGGACGAGATCGCCGCGCTGGCCAACGCCGGCACCCTGGCCGCGTTCATCGCGGTCGCCGCGTGCCTGCTGGTACTGCGCGTGCGCGAACCCGGGCGCGCCCGCAAGTTCCGCACGCCGCTGGCGTGGGTGGTCGCACCGCTGGCGATCGGCGGCTGCCTGTACCTGTTCTGGAGCCTGCCGTACAAAACGCAGGGCTGGTTCCTGCTGTGGAACGCGATCGGCGTGGTGGCCTACCTGCTCTACGGGCGGCACAACAGCCGGTTGCAGCGTGAGGGCGCGCAATCGTGACGCCCGCCTTCCAGGCGACCCTGGCGCGCCACATCGGCAGCGCCTTCGCCCGCCAGATCGCCTTGGCCGACGTGCTCGGCGAGCGTAGCTGGCGGTTGGAGTTGTCCGAGGGCATCGCCCACTTCGGCGACGACCTGCACTTCCCGGTGCAGTTGCTGGGCAGCGCCGCCGAGGACAGCGGCACCTGGCTGTGGGCCTGGGCCAATACCGCCAGCAACCTGCCGGAGCCCCTGCTGATCGCGGCCAATGCGTTGCGCGCGCGCGGCGAGCGCGAGGGCCCGGCCGAGCTGGTCACGGCCTCGCTGCCGCTGGATGACGACGACAACGACGGCCATTCGGTGGCCCTGCTCGCCGCCGCGCTGAGCGCGCGCTGCTACTACCGTGGCCCATACCGGGGCGGCGCGCTGTTCTTCCTGCTCGACGATGTTCCGGCCGAGGTGTTCGCGCCTTGCGACGATCCGCGCGTCCTCCGCTTGCTCGGGCAACTGGTCGCGCAGTTTCCGCTCGACAACCGGGCGATGACCGAGGGCTTTCTCGAGGATCAGGGCTATGCGCTACAGCGTGCGCCAGGGCAGACCGTCGCGGTGCGCGGCGGCGGTCAGATCACGCTTAGCTTCGATGCGCTGGATCGGTTGGCCCAAGTGGAAGGCAACCTCGCCCCGCAGCAGCACCCCAAGACGGCGAAAAAACCGGCGCCGAAATGGCAGTTCTGGAAAAAGTAATCGCCGCCACCTAAGCCCCTCTCCCGTCGGGAGAGGGGTTGGGGAGAGGGTCCGGCGCGAAAGCGACTCGCGAAGTTTGGGTGCACGAGGCTTCGCCCGTACCCTCATCCGCCCCTTCGGGGCACCTTCTCCCGATGGGAGAAGGAACTGCTTAGCCCCTCTCCCGTCGGGAGAGGGGTTGGGGTGAGGGTGCGGCGCGAAAGCGTCTCGCGGAGTTTGGGTGCACGAGGCTTCGCCCGTACCCTCATCCGCCCCTGCGGGGCACCTTCCCCCGAAAAGGGGGCCATGGTCCCGACGGGAGAAGGAACAGCCGGATCAAACAGACGACACCGCACACCACCCCGCGCTCACCGCGCAGGCACCACCGTTCGCCGGAATTCGCTGAAGTAGAACAGCAGCGCGGCCGCGCCGAAGCCGGCGCCGAGCAGCGACAGTCCGCTCCAGCCGGCATAGGCGAACACCGCCGCGGCCAGCACCGAGCCGGTGGCGCCGCACAGGAACACCGAGGTCATGAACAGCCCGTTGAGGCGGCCGCGCTGCTCGGGCGCCAGCATGTAGATGCTGCGCAGGCTCAGCACCTGGCACACCTGCACCGCCGCATCCAGGATCAGCGCGGCGACCACCAGCCACAGCAACGCATGCGCGTGCGCGGCCCAGGCACCGATGCCGAACGACAGCGCCGCGGCGGCCAGCGCCCAGCCCGTGGCCGGGCGGGTCCAGCCGCGGTCGGCCATGCGCCCGGCCACCGGCGCGACCAGGGCGCCGGCGGCGCCGGCCAGCGCGAACAGCGCGATGTGCCGCTGGTCCAGGCCGAACGACTGCGCCAGCAACAGCGGCGAGCCGGTCCAGAACACGTTGAAGGCGGCGAACATCATGCCCTGGTAGAACGCGCGCCGGCGCAGCAACGGGGTGGCGGCGTACAGCCGCGGCAGCGAGGCCAGCACGCGGCCGTAGGAGGCGCGCTGCGCCGGGCGGCGCTGCGGCAGGCGCCAGCGCAGCACCGCCATCAACGCCAGCATCAGCGCCGCCGACAGGAAGAACACCGCGCGCCAGCCCAGGGTGGCGGCGACGAAACTGGAGAACGGCCTCGCCAGCATGATCCCGGCCAGCAATCCGCCCATCACCGTGCCGACCACGCGGCCGCGGCTGGCCTCCGGCGCCAGGTGCGAGGCGAACGGAACCAGGATCTGGGTGGCCACGGCGCACACGCCGACCACGAAGGAACCGAGCAGGAAGCCGGCCGCCGAGTGCGACAGGCCGATCCCGACCAGGCCCAGCACCACGCCGCCGAGCAGCAGGATCGCCAGGCGCCGGTTCTCGGCCACGTCGGCCAGCGGCACCAGCAACAGCAGGCCGGCGCCATAGCCGAGCTGGGTCAAGGCGACGATCAATCCGGCCAGGCCAGGCTGCAGCCGCAATTCCGGCGCGATCAGGCCGATCAGCGGCTGCGAGAAGTAGATGTTGGCCACCGCCAGGCCGCAGGCGGCGGCGAACAGCGCGATCAGGCCGGAGGACAGGCCGGCGGGCGCCGCATCGGTCTGGGGCGGGTTCGGGTGCATTGCGGGCAGCCTGGCAGCGGAGGCGCCACGGTAGGCGGCGCGGCCGGCGGACTCAACCGGTCCGGCCACGACACAGCGTTGCGTCGTGGCCGGGGTTCCGCGGCGGCGGGCGTGGCGATGCCACCGCGTCACTCACGGCGCGCTGGCTCAGCCGGCGCGCCGAAGGCCGGCGCTTACCACCAGCGCATGCCTTCGAAGGGGTTCCAGCTGGTGCTGCCCTGCTTCACTTCCAGGTAGTAGGCATAGTTGGCGATCATGCCGACCAGCACCGAGTAGGCGACGCCGAGGCCATTGACCACCATCCGCGGCAGGAAGAACGACAGCACGCCGAGCAGCACCGAGATGCAGATCAGCACGATCGCCTTGCGCCACAGGCCGAGGATGAAGAAGTAGATCCAGCCGAAGAAGAACGCGAAGAAGTTCATGTTGACCTTCAGCCGGTCGCCGAACGAGAGCGCCTTGAACGCCGGCTTGAAGCCGGGCGAGGACGGGCCGCCGTGGCGGTCGAAGAAGTCGAACCGGAACTGCCACTTCGGGCTGAGCGGCGCGCGCTCGGGAAGATTCTGGGTGCTCATGGAGATCAAATCCTTTATGTAATCGTTTTCATTGTAGCTGAATGGGGATTGATGGCGCTATCGGCGCCTTGGGCCAGGGAGAGTGGCTTCGTCCTCACGGCACTGTCGTAGGCAGCAACGGCGCGACAGTGCGGCCTGGTGCGCAAGGCTCGATGAGGCTTCGGATTGGGCCCGTGGGCCGAGCCAGGTCGAGGTGGAGACCCGCACCATCGACTCGGGATCAAGATCGGCGCCCAGGGAACCGTGCCTGCAGCCCATCGTCCCTGGCCACGTTGGATGACGCTCCCGGTCAGGCAGGCAAGGATCGCCCCACCCTCGCAACGCCTGCCCGCCGACGCCCGGCATGGTCGCCCCCGTGATGCGCCGGCGCAGCGCCTAGTTCCCCAGCGTCTGGCCGATCCTGATCGCTTCGGCGACATTGCGCGCCGCCGTGCGCAGGTTCGCCGCCGCCTCGGCCAGCGCCTGCTCCAGCGTGCATGGGCGCTGCACCGCGCCGAACATCGCATCGATGCCCTGCGCGTGCAGCAGCGCCGCGCCCGCGTCCAGCCCGCCGGCGATCGCCAGCACCGGCTTGCCCAGGCGCCTGGCGATGCGGGCGACGCCGAGCGGCGCCTTGCCGCGCGCGCTCTGGCCGTCGAGCCGGCCCTCGCCGGTGATCACCAGATCGGCCTCGGCCAGCGAGGCCTCCAGGCCCAGCGCCTCGGCGACGATCTCCACGCCCGGGCGCAGCGGCGCGCCCAGCAACGCGACCAGCGCCGCGGCCAGGCCGCCACCGGCACCAGCCCCAGGCCGCGCCGCGACCGCCACGCCCAGGTCCGCCGCGATCACCGCGGCGTAGTGGCGCAGGTTGGCCTCGAGCTGCGCGACCTGCGCCGGCGTGGCCCCCTTCTGCGGCCCGAACACCGCCGCGGCGCCCTGCGCGCCGGTCAGCGGCGTATCGACGTCGCAGGCGACCTGGATCGTGCAGGCGCGCAGGCGCGGATCCAGGCCGCTCGCATCGATCCGTGCGAGCGCGGCCAGCGCGCCGCCGCCGATGCCAGGCGCGAGCGCACGGCCGTCGGCATCGAGCAGGCGCACGCCCAGCGCCTGCGCCATGCCGGCGCCGCCGTCGGTGCTGGCGCTGCCGCCGATCCCCACGACCAGCGTGCTTGCGCCGGCGTCCAGCGCCGCCAACAGCAGTTCGCCGACGCCATGGCTGGTGGCGGCCAGGGGGTCGCGCTGCGCCGGCGGCAGCAGCGCCAGGCCACTGGCCGCGGCCATCTCGACGAAGGAGGTGCGGCCGTCGCCGCTGAGGCCGAAGCACGCCTGCACCGGCGTGCCCAACGGCCCGCTCACGGTGTGCTGGATGCAGCGCCCAGCGGTCGCCGCGACCAGGGCCGCGACCGTGCCCTCGCCGCCGTCGGCGACCGGCACCTTGCGGTAGGTCCATGCCGGGAACACGTCGCGAAAGCCCGCTTCGATCTGCGTGGCGACCTCCAGCGCGGACAGGCTTTCCTTGAACGCGTCCGGGGCGATGACGATGTGCATGGGCACCGATGCTAGCCGATGCTGCGCGGTGCCGGTTCGGTGTGCGGCATGGCGTGGGCGCGGCGCCGGTGCGGCTTGGTCTTGCGGATCGGCGTCGGTGGCGCCGGCCGTGGCAGTGGGCGCAAGCGCTGTCGTTTGCGGCGTTGTCGCCAGGTGCGGGGTGCCGTGCAGCATGGCCAAGGGCCAGTCGCGGCGCTACCAAGCGTTCGGTCGCGTTCGTCGCGGCGGCGGCGGTCGCCGTGGTGGGGCGGTGCGTGTCTGTCGCGGCTGAAGCCGCTCCTACGTAAAAACTGGCGCAGCGTTTTTCGCGTGCGCCCGCCTGGGCGATCGAGCGATGTCGCGGGCCGGCAAGCGGCGCGCGGAGGATGCACCGCTTCGATCGACCGCCACCGCCGCGTGCCACCTGGCGGCCGGCGCACCGGCTGCCGCGCGGAACACGCCGGTCGCGCTGACCCAAGTGGGCTCAGGGCGCTGCGGTGCGCGCCTGCGCCGCCGCCCAGTCCTGCGCCTGCTGCATCACGCGCAGCACGTTGCCGCTCCAGATCGCGGCGATCTGCTGCTCGCTGTAGCCCTTGCGCAACAACCAGGCGGTGATCTTCGGCAGGTCGCCGACGTCCTCCATGCCGGCGACCCCGCCGCCGCCGTCCCAGTCCATGCCGATGCCCACATGCTCGGGACCCACCAGCGCCAGCACATGCTCCAGATGCGCGAAGAAGTCGTCCAGCGTCGCCTGCCGCACCGGATACCTGGCATCCAGCGCCCTGATCTCCTGCTCCAGCTTGCGCCCCTCGGCCAGGCTGAGGTGCTCCCAGTCGCCGTACTTCGCGCTCAACGCCTGCTCGGCGGCCTTGCGCTCGGGGCTGGCGCCGGTGTCGATCAGATAGCCGCCATAGGAGTTGAGCTGGATCACCCCGCCGTGCGCGGCCAGCACCTTCAACCGCGCGTCGTCGATGTTGCGCGGATGCGCATGCACCGCGCGCGCGCCGCTGTGCGAGAGCAGGATCGGCACCGGCGACAGCGCGATCAACTGGTCGAACACCGCATCGGAGGCATGCGACTGGTCGATGACGATGCCGAGCTTTTGCGCCTGCTGCACCAGTTCCCGCCCGGCCGGACTCAGGCCCCGCCACTGCGGCCCCTTCGGGTCGGTGGCCGAGTCGGCGAATTCGTTGTTGAGGAAATGCACGGTGCTCATCAGGCGCAGGCCTTGCGCGTGGTAGAAGCGCAGCAGCGACGGATCGGCGACCAGCGGGCTGGCGTTCTCCATGCTCAGGAACACCACGCGCTTGCCGGCGGCCTTGATCCGCGCCGCATCGGCCGGCGTCGTGGCCAGGGCGAACTGCTGCGGGTGCGCTGCAACCACCCTGTGGATCGCCAGCAGCCTTGCCAGCCCGGCGTCGCGATCGTCCAGGTGCGCCTGCGCGCTGCGGTCGCCCTGGCCGGTGTAGATCGCCCAGAAGCCGCCATCCAGCGCACCGGCGCGCATGCGCGGGTAGTCCACCTGCGCCATGCGCGTGCCCGGGTGCGCCGCCATGATGTCGAAGTCGCTGCGCTCGAAGTTGGCCGGCGTGTCCAGATGCGAGTCCAGCGTCAGCAAGCGCTGCTGCAACGCGGTGGCGCGCGCCATTTCCGCTTTCGTGAAGTCGACGGCCTGCGCCGGCAACGCCGCGGCCAGCGCCAGCGACAGGGAAAGACCAAGGACGTGCAGGTTCATGCGCGGAAGTTCCCGGAGAGAGCGGCGGTTCGATGATAGCCATGCCGCGCCTGCCGCGACCCGCCACGGCGGGTAGGTGCGCGTATCGGGGGAGTGACGCCCGCCGTCCGGTTCGCTCGGACCGGGCCGCTGCGCGTGACGGCGATCAGCCAGACGCATGCGGCGTGCGGGCTGCGCCAACGCATGCCCCTGCCGCCAGCAGCGCATCGACCACCTCGCCCAGGGTCTGCGTCGCCGTCCCCTCCCAGAAACCGGCGGGCATCGCGACCCCGAGCTGCTCCTCGATTTCGCCGATCGCGTCTTCGGCGTCGTAGTCGATGTCCAGTACACCGAAGCGCGGTCCGCCGCACACGACGACGAACGCGTCGTCGGGCAGGAAACAGGTGCCGGGCCAGCGCAGGCGCCGCGCCAGGATCGCGCCGATCACGCACGCCGCCTGCTGCCGCGCGCCGCCGCCCCAGAGATCCAGTAACGCGGCGCTGCGCGCCTTCTGCTGGGCGCCGAGTCGCCCGAAGAACGACAGGTCCGGGCCAAGCCACCGCACGCCGATGAAGAATCGCGCACGCCCGCCGGTCGGCGGATAGCCGGGCGGATAGCGCAGTGGCGCTGCCGGATCCGGGCAGGCATGCGGCGTTGATGGGGACATCGCGGCCTCGCAGGAATCTCGTCGCGGCAAGCCATGCGCGGCATCCGCGGCGGATGCCTCCGCGGTCACCGCTGACGCTCACCGCCAAGGCTAGCGCCCGCGCGCCCGTCACACCAGCGGGCGAGCGCCCGTGCACATGCGGGGCCGGACCACGATCGGCCCTACGCGCGGTGAGGGCCGGCGCGCGAGTGCGCTCAGGCCGGCGTCGGCATCCTGGACGGGGTGCGACCGGCCCACACCTCCGGCCCGGCCTGGCAGTAGCGCGCGATGAACGCCTCCTGCGACGGCATGCGCGCCACCGCGTCGTCGATGGGCTGGCGGATCGCGTCGAGGAAGCGCTGCAGTTCCCGGTCCGGCAGCGCGCGCGCCAGCAGGTGATGCTGCGTCGGCACGATGCCCTGGCCGAGCAACACGTGGATCCACGAATCCACCCGGAACAGCTCGTCGCTGCCCTGCCAGGCGTGCGCGCGTTCGCGCCAGGCGCGCAGCCGCTGCTGCAGCGACTCGGGCAGGGCCATCTCGCGGCAGGCCTGCCACATCGGCTCGTCGCGCTGGTTGGCGTGGTAGTGCAGGATGATGAAATCGCGCACGTGCTCCATCTCGGCGCGGCTGACCTCGTTGTAGATGTCCACCATCGACGGGGCGATGCCGTCGGTCGGGAACAGGGTGATCAGCCGCATCACCGCGGCGATGGTGAGGTGGATGCTGGTCGATTCCAGCGGCTCGATGAAGCCGCTGGCCAGGCCGAGCGCGACCACGTTCTTGTTCCAGGCCTTGAGCCGGCGGCCGCTGCGGAACGGCACCAGCCACGGCTCCTTGATCGCCGGCGCGGCGGCGTCGTGCAGGAGCTTGGCGCGCGCTTCGTCGTCGGACATGTGCGCGCTGGAGAACACCAGCCCGCAGCCGACGCGATGCTGCAGCGGAATGTGCCAGCGCCAGCCGGCGGCGTGGGCGATGGCGCGGGTGTACGGCACCGGCGGCGCCACCGCCTCGGTCTGCACCGCCACCGCGCGGTCGCACGGCAGCCACTGCTTCCAGTCCTCGTAGCCGCTGTGCAGGGTCTGCTCGGTCAGCAGGCCGCGGAAGCCGGTGCAGTCGATGAACAGATCGCCCTCGAGCAGGGTGCCGTCTTCCAGCAGCAGCGCCTGCACGAAACCGCTTTCCGGATCCTGCCGCACCTGCTGGATCTTGCCTTCCACGCGCTTGAGCCCGTGGCGCTCGGCGTGGCGGCGCAACAGGCCGGCGTACAGCCCGGCATCGAGGTGATAGGCGTAATTGACCGGCGGCGTCTGCTGCAACGCGAAGCGGTCCACGCGCGAAGCCACCGTCTCCAGGCAATAGTCGCCCAACTCCGACGGCATGCCGCGCCGCTGCGCCTCCAGCCAGAAGTGATGGAACGCGCAGACCAGGGTGCTTTGCCCGGTGATGCCGAACGGATGCAGATAGCGCTCGCCCGGCCGGCGCCAGTTCTCGAAGGAGATGGAGAGCTTGAAGGTGCCGGCGACGGTGTGCAGGAACTCCTGTTCGTCGATCTGCAGGAAGCGGTGGAAGCTGCGGATCGGCGGCACCGTGGATTCGCCGACGCCGACCGTGCCGATCTGCTCGGACTCGACCAGGGTGATGTCCAGCAGGTCGCGGAACTGGTGCGCCAGCGCGCTGGCGGCGATCCAGCCCGCCGTGCCGCCGCCCGCGATCACCACCTTGCGTATCTGGGCCATGGGCTCGTCTCTCCTGCGCTCGTGAATGTGGGGGCCGACCGCGCGATCGCGCGCGGTCAGCGGTTGAGCCTGGCCAGCAACATCGCGCGCAGCTGCCGCGCGCGCGCGTCGTCGATCGGCCCCAGTACCTGCCGCGCCTGTTCCGGCAGATGCGCGCCGGCGCGCTCGGCCGGCCCGAACACGTAGTAGTCGAACACTGCACGCCACGCCGCCTTCTCCGCCGGCGGGCGGTCGCGCAGCGCCCACAGCGCGTGGTACAGCGCCGGCAGCGGCGGCGGCAGCCAGGCCGGCACGCTGCTCCACCAGTAGTTGACCAGCACGTTGAACGGCTCCAGCCCTTCCACGTGGTGCCACCACAGCCCGGGCAGGAACAGCGCATCGCCCGGTTCCAGCACCGCGCTGCGGCCATGCGCCAGCGCCTCGCGGAAACGCGGGTAGCGGTCGAAATCCGGTGCGGCGAAATCCACCACGCTGATCGCCTGCCCACCCGGCGTAGGTTCCAGCGGACCGGGGTAGAGATTGCCGATCTGATCGGGCGGGAACACGGTGAAGCGGCGCCGTCCGACCGCGCAGCAGGCCAGGTTGTGCGGCGCGTCGTAGTGGCAGGAGGCGGTGATGCGGTTGCCGATCCAGATGCTCGGCCGCGTCTGCACCCAATGCGCGGCGAAGTCCACGTCGTTGCCGGCACGAAAGCCCGGCAGGGCATCGTCCACCGGCAGCGAGGCCAGGTAGTAGGCCGGCGGCCGCGGATCGTCCTGGTGCGCGGCGATCTCCTCGAGCAGGCCCGACAGGTCGCCGCGCCGCACCTCGAAGTTCAACGCGGTGAAGTCCTCGTTGTAGAACGGCCGCCCGGCGATGTCCGGCGCGCCGTAGGAATACTGCAGCGCGCATCCGTTGCTGTGCCCGCGCAGCAGGTCCATCGCCGCGTCGGCGCCGCGCAATCCGGCCTGGACCAGCGTCCACTCGTGCACCAGCCCACGCAACACCACCGGTTCGCCGGCCTCCAGCAATTCGGCCAGCGGCAGCGCCGTGGCTCGGCAGTCGCTGCGTTCGGCGATCGCCGCCAGGTCCGCCACGACGCTCAGGCGGCCTGCCCGGCGGCGGCCGCGGCGGTGTCCAGCGCTTGCAGGCGACGCTGCTTCTCGGCGATCAGCCGGCGCATGTTGTGCAGCGAGGCCAGCAACAGGTAGGCCCCTTCCAGGTAGCCGGCCTGGTGCAATCCGTGCAACGACGCCGCATCCAGCGCGGCCAGCCGCTCGCGGTCGATGCCGTACAGTCCGGCCAGGTGCACGTTGTGCGCCTGCCCGAGTTGCACGTCGATGCGCAACGGCTGGATCAGCCCCAGCGCATCGAAGGCGGCGAACATCGCATCGCCGCCTTCCACGCCGTCGCGGATGCCGCGCAGCACGGTGATGATGTGCTCCAGGTACGGGCTGTGTCCGCCCTGCGGCAGGAACACCCGCTCGCCTTCGCCGAAGCTCACGCGCGGGTGGTCCAGATCGACATGGATCACCGGCTCGCGGCGCAGCTGCCCGTCCTCGTACTGCTCCTGGAAGCCGATCAGGAACGGCCCCTTGGCGACGATGCCCGGCAGGTAGGCGGCATTCCAGCGCTCGCCGTGCAGGAACAGGTTCTCGTGCTGCTCGAAGCCCAGCAATGCCACCGCCTGGTAGCCGTCCCCGTCCGCCCGCTTGCGCAGCAGGATCGGATACTCGCGCTGCAGTTCGGCGAACTCGGTGGGAAACGCCTGGACCACGCCGGTGGCGTCGCCGAACTCGGTACCGAAGCGCAGGATCACGCGCAGGTCCTGGTGGGCGACGTTGTTGAGCAGTTCGTAGCGGGCCATCTGGTCTCCAGCGGGTCGGTGACGATCGGCGGCGGACGCCGCGCCACGCGACCATTGCAGCAAAGCGCCGCGCCCGCAAGACGCGGTGCGGCGCACGCGCGTTGCCGCACGCGGCCACCGCCGCGCGCGGCCGGCCGGACTCAGAAGTTGTAGCGCACGCCCAAGGTATAGCGCGGGCTCTGGTCCAGCACCTTGATCACCTGCTTCTTCGAGCGTCCGTGCCAGCGCACGTCCTCGCTGGTGATGTTGATCGCCTCGAAACCGATCGACAGGTTGTCGGTGATGGCGTAGCTCACGCTCAGGTCCAGTTGCTGGTACGGCTCGACGTAGTACGGGTTGCGGTTGGACCCGTCCTGGTTGGCCGCGATCAGGTATTCGTCGCGCCAGTTCCAGGCCAGGCGCGCGCTCCAGCCGTACTTCTCGTACATCAGCATGACGTTGGCGGTGTCGCTGAGGCCGAGCAGCGCGAACTGGTCGCGGTCGAGCACGGTGTTGTCGAAGCCGACGTCGCCCTTGACGATGGTGTAGTTGGCGTAGACGCCGAAGCCGGTATCGCCGAAGAAGTACTGTCCGCCCATTTCCCAGCCGTGGATCTTGGCCTTGTTCTGGTTGACCGGGCGCGACACGTCGAACTCGTACAGCGGGTCATTCGGTGCGGCGACGATGTCGTAGGCATTCTCCAGCGCCAGGCTCTGCGCCGAGCTGCCGTTGTACGCACCGAGTCCGCCGGTGGCCGCGGCGTTGCGCAGCAGCGCCATCGCCGAGAACAGCGAGGTGTCGTTGGCCGAACAGGCCGCGGCCACGTCGTTGCCGGCGGCGCCGACCTGCGCGGCGCAGGCGCCGCTCTGCAGGAAGGCCAGCGCCGCCTGCGCGTCCGGCCCGGAGGTGGGATCGCGCAGGCCGTACAGGTTTTCGCGGGTGACGCTGGTGCCGATGAAGTTGGACACGCGCTTGTCCCAGAACGTCAGCGAGACGTAGCTGGCATCGGCGAAGTACCACTCCAGCGCCAGGTCCAGGTTGTTGGATTCCAGCGGATCCAGGCTCGGGTTCTGGGCACTGCCGGACGCACGCGTGGACGGATTGATCAGGATCGAGCCGCTCGGCGTGCCCGGCGTCGGCCCGGCAAGCAGGTTGCTGTACGGGGCGCGCGCGATGCTCTGCCCGAACGAGGCGCGGGCCTTCAGTTCGTCGGTGAGGTTGATGCTGAAATCCAGGTTCGGCAGCACGTAGCTATAGCTGTGCTTCTCGCTGAACGGCTGCACTTCGTCGGAACGCAACAACTGGAAGTCGTTGTTGGCCTGCCACTCCAGCGCGGTCGGGGTCGCGACCTGCGAGGTGGAGACCACATCGGTCTTCTCGTAGCGCACGCCGATGCGGGTATTGGTGGTCATGCTGCCGAGCGTGCCGTCGAATTCCAACTGCATGTACGCGGCGCGGGTCTTTTCCTCGACCTGGTTGTCGGCGCTGAACAGCGGGTTGTAGCGCGTGGTCGCGCCGTAGGCGTTGCCGGCCCACTGCGCCAGTTGGTCGGCGTTGCCGCGCCAGGCATGCGGCGCGGCGCCGGAGGCATTGAAGTCCTTGAACATGCCGGTGATCCCGACCGGCTGCAACAGCGCCAGCATGCCCGGCTCGTTGCCGGCATTGGCCACGCCCCAGTCGCCCAGCGCCGAATAGGTATCGCTGGTGCGCCGGTTCATGGTGGTCTTGGCGCTGTCCACGCCGAACTGGAAGCGGCCGTTGTCGAAGTCGAACTGGCCGTCGACGCGCCCTTCCTTCACCTCGGTCACCTGGCTCTGGTAATAGATGCGCAGCACTTGCGAACCGATTTCGGCCGGACTGAAGTCCTGGTTGAGCAGGCCGTTGGTCCCGGCGATCGAATCGGCCGCGGTCGGATACCAGGTGCGCGCGCCGATCGGCAGGCTGTTGTTGAAGAACAGTTCCTGCGCCCACTGCCCGCCGCACTGGGTGCCGCTGGTGCAGTTGTTGGTGCCGGCGTAGCTGAGATAGGTGGCGCTGCCGCCGGTGACCGGATCGTTGGGCAGGCTCTGCGTCTTGGAGTTGTGCGCATCGAAGGTCAGGCGCAGGCGGTCGGTGGCCTGCCAGTCGGCGTTGAAGCCCAGCGAGCCGAGCTTGTACTTCTGCATGTTGCGCTGCTGCTCCATGCCGAAGTCCTTGGCGCCGTTGGGCACGTCGCGCAGGTACACCGGGGTGGCCACCGCCTGCCCGGTGTCGAACACCAGGTCGGTGAAGCTGTTGGCGCGCTGCAGCCAGATGCCCTGCTCGCCGCGGTCCTCGCGGATCTCGTTGCTGGAGTAGGTGTAGTCCAGGGTCAGGGTCAGCGCGTCGGTCGGCGCGAACTGCAGCACCGCCTGGCCGTTGAGGCGCTCGCGCTCGAAATCGGCGAAGGCATAGCGCAGGTCGTTGGGCATGCCGTAGAGCTGACCGATCGCCGGCGCGTTCTGCACGTTGGCGTCAGGGCGCAGCGCCGGATCGGTGCCGGTCCAGCGCTGGATGTTCCAGGCATTTTCGGTCGCCTGTACCGAGCCGCCGCGGCGCTTCTGGTAGCTGCCGCTCAGGCCGATGCCCCAGGTCTTGTCCGGGTTGGTGTAGCTGAAGATGCCGGACACTTCCGGCGTGACCTTGTTGTCGAACGGCTGCGAATCGTCGTAGGCGGCCTTGACGCCGGCGCTGGCGACCACGCCGTTGTGATTGAACGGGCGGTCGGTGAGGATGTTGATGGTGGCGCCGATGCCGCCGCTGGGCGCATTGGCGCGGCTGGTCTTGTACACCTCCAGGCCGGTGATCGCCTCGGAGGCGAGCTGGGCGAAGTTGAACGCGCGGGTGCCGCCGTCCACGCCGCCGATCGGCACCGCGCCCGGCGCGCCGAACGCGTCGGCGCCGGGAATCACGCGGCCGTTGAGGGTGACCGCGTTGAACTGCGGGCCGAAGCCGCGCGCGGTGACCTGCGCGCCTTCGCCGTCGCGGCGCTCGATCGAGATGCCGGTGATGCGCTGCAGCGATTCGGCCAGGTTGGTGTCGGGGAACTTGCCGATGTCCTCGGCGCTGATCGCATCGACCACGCCGGCGTTGTCGCGCTTGATCCCCATCGACTGGTTGAGGCTGTTGCGGATGCCGGTGACGCTGACCGTGTCCAGGGTGGTGGCGTCGGTCGAGGACGAGGACTGGCTGGTCGGGGTCGGGGTCTGCGCCTGGGTCTGCGGCGCCTGCTGGGCGAACGCCGGATTGATCACCAGCACCCCGCCGACGAAGGTGAACATGGCCTTGGAGCGGAACTTCTTCAACTGCTGACGCATCAGAATGTCCTCGGTGCTGGAGTCGGACGGACATCGCCGTCCGCGGCGTACGACGCGGCGAATGCCGACGTCGAAGCGGTCCCTGGTACGTGACACGCATCGCTGCATGCCTGCATGTGATCCCCTACTGCTCGATCGATGGATGAATCGCGCCTTCCCCCCGAAAGGTGCCGGGCGCGCCATCGCGCACCCACCCACTTTGCGATCCGGGCGCTGGCACAGCCGCCCGCTACAACGAATGCCGGTACCCAACGCGAAACGGAACCGTGCGGCCTGGCCGCGGCGCTCGCCGCGTCAGCTCTTGCCGGATCGTGATAGCGCTATCACCGACCGCGCAAACCTAATCCGGTGTGCCAGCGTTTGTCACCGTGCGGCGCAACAAAGCAACGTGACGTAGACATTCGCTGAGATGCGGACCACGGTGTAAGCGTTATCAGTGATGGACGTTGCGCAAAACGGCCGCGCGGCGGTCATCGCCAATGCGGGATGGCGCGCGGTGTGCGCGACGTTGCGAAGCCGCTTGAGCGCTGCGATCCGGTTGCGGCGTTGCCTCGAATCCGCGGACCGCCGGGCGACAACGCCTGACAGCGCGATAGCGCGCGTGGCGTCGGCAGAGACCAAGACACATCACCGCCGGGGACTGGGTGTCGCATGCCTGGCCGCTGCGCGCGTTCGCGGCGGCGCTGTAAACGCTCTCATCGAGAGACGACGATGCCGGCACATCCACGGCCTCGCGCAACAGCGATGGCGCGATGCCGCAACGCGCGCGGCCAGTGCCGGCGCGCCGCGGCCGTTCGCTCAGTCCAGCACGCGGCAGAACACCGCCTTCAGGTACCGCGATTCCTGCACGTGGGCCATGAACGGATGGTCGGCGCCGGCGCCGGCCACCTTCAGGATCTGGATGGTGCGGCCGGAGAAGTACGCGGCGCGGCGCAGCATGTCCAGGAACTCGTGCTCGGCGACCAGGCCGGTACAGGAGAAGGTGGCGAACAGGCCGCCCGGCGCGACCACCCCCAGCGCCAGCTTGTTCATGTCCAGGTACTTCTTCAGCGCCGGGATCACCTGGTCGCGGTCGCGGGTCATCTTCGCCGGGTCCAGGATCACCACGTCGTACCGGTCGCCGCGCGCGGCGGCATCGCGCAGGTACGGGAAGATATCGGCCTGCACGAACTTGGGCCGCACGTCGTTGAGGCGGGCGTTGCCCTTGGCGATCTCGATCACGTCCTCGTCGATGTCCACGCCGACCACCTCGGTGGCGCCGCGGACCTTGGCGTAGACGGCGAAGCCGCCGGTGTTGCAGCACAGGTCGAGCACGCGCTTGCCCTCCACCTGCTGGCTCAGCCACTGGCGGTTCTCGCGCTGGTCGGCGAAGAAGCCGGTCTTGTGCGCGCCGGCCGGATCGGCGCGGAAGCGCACGCCGTATTCGCTGATGATCGCCGGCTCCGGGCGCTCGCCGCTGCTGGACACCGGCCGGTAGTCGAAGCTCTCCTGCTTCTGCACGTGCTCCTCGGCGAAGCTGTAGAAGCGCGCGCCGGGGAACTGCGCGCGCAGCGCGGCGTAGATCCACTCGCGGTGGCGGAACATGCCGGCGCTGAAGAACTCCACCACCAGCAGGTCGCCGTAGCGGTCCACCACCAGGCCGGACAGGCCGTCGCCCTCGGCATGCACCACGCGCCAGGCGTCGCTGACCGCGTCCAGCTTGAGCACGTCACGGCGCAGCGACACCGCCTCGGCGATCTTGCGCGCGAACCAGGACTCGTCGACGGCGATGTCCGGATGGGTCTCGAGGATGCGCACGGCGATGCGCGAGTGGCCGTTGTAGAAGCCGCGGCCGATCCACGCGCCGTCCACCCCGACCACGTCCACCAGCGCGCCCGGCTTGGGCTTGGCGGCGGGTTTTTCGACCAGTTTCTGGAAGATCCAAGGATGGCTGGAGCGCCAGGCGTTCTTGAGGCGGACTACGGGCAGGGGACTATTCATGAACGCCATTGTAGCCGCCCACATTGACGGCACCGCCGGCAGCGGCAAGAATGCGCGCAGAAGGGGAGTAGCTCCCGACGTTGTCGCCGTCAATTCGAGCCCGCGGGCTCCGGTGCAACGGCAGCCGGTCCATCGGCTGCGAGCGAGACCTTCGCCGCAGTGGCGAAGGCACCCTCTGGACGACATCCGTCGTCTCCGTCCGGAACGCCTCCGCCGCCGCGGCCCCGAGGTTCCCTGTTCATAGACGGAAAATCCCCAATGGAAACGATAGGCAACGTGTGGTTGTGGGGCGGCTTCGCGATCGTGGTGATCGTGGCGCTGCTGGCGGACCTGGTGCTGATGCGCCACGGCGGTCCGCACAAGGTCACCTTCAAGGAGGCGCTGTGGTGGAGCCTGGGCTGGATCGCCCTGGCGCTGGCGTTCAACGCCGGCCTGTGGTGGTACCTGCGCGAGACCATCGACGTGGCCACCGGCAACCAGTACGGGCTGGAGTTCCTGACCGGCTACCTGGTCGAGAAGTCGCTGGCGGTCGACAACATCTTCGTGTTCCTGATGATCATGAGCTACTTCGCGGTGCCGGAGGAGCAGCGCCAGCGCGTGCTGGTGATCGGCGTGCTCGGCGCGATCGTGCTGCGCGCGGTGATGATCTTCGCCGGCTCGGTGCTGCTGACCAAGTTCCACTGGCTGCTGTACGTGTTCGGCGCGTTCCTGCTGCTGACCGGCATCAAGATGTGGTTCTCGGCGGGCAAGGAGCCGGACCTGGAGGCCAACCCGGTGCTGCGCTTCATGCGCAAGCACCTGCGCCTGACCCCGCAGTACCACGGCAACGCGCTGAGCGTGACCCAGGAGGGCAAGCGCTGGTTCACCCCGCTGTTCGCGGTGCTGATGCTGATCGCGATCACCGACGTGATCTTCGCGGTGGACAGCATCCCGGCGATCTTCGCGATCACCACCGACCCGTTCATCGTGCTGACCTCCAACGTGTTCGCGGTGCTGGGCCTGCGCGCGATGTTCTTCCTGCTGGCGGGCATGGCCGACCGTTTCCACCTGCTGCCCTACGGCCTGGCGATCGTGCTGGTGTTCATCGGCACCAAGATGCTGATCATCGACCTGTACAAGATCCCGGTGCTGGTGTCGCTGCTGGCGGTGGCGGTGGTGATCGGCGCGACCATCGTGCTGAGCCTGCTGCGTCCGGCCAAGCCGGCGCACTGACCCGGCGCCGGCGCCGCGGCCGCGGATTGTCCCGCGGCCGCGGCCAGTCCCTCCCACCGGCGGCGCCTTGCCTTGTGCGCCAGGCGCCGCCATCCAGGGATCCATGGACACCTCTTCGCTCTCCACGCCCCCGCCCGAGCACGAGGCGCAGGGCCGTTTCGACCGCGCCCGGATCCTGCGCGCCTTCAATGCCAGCCTGGCCCTCGTCGCGTTGCTGGTGGCGGTGTTCGCCAGCCAGGGCCTGTTCGACTGGCGGCCCTGGTCGGTGGGGCCGCAGCAGGCCAGCGGCCTGCTCGGGCTGCTGACGGCGCCGCTGCTGCACGGGTCGCTGGAGCACCTGGCGGCCAATGCCGGCGCGCTGCTGATCCTGGGCACCCTGGCCGGCAGCGTGTATCCGCGCGCCACCCTGGCCGGGCTGCCGTTGCTGTGGCTGGGCGCTGGCCTGGGCGCCTGGCTGCTCGGCGACCCCGGCAGCCATCACCTGGGCGCCAGCGGCGTCACCCACGGCCTGTTGTTCCTGGTGTTCTTCCTGGCGCTGCTGCGCCGCGACCGCGCGGCGATCGCCGCCAGCATGATCGCCTTCCTGTTCTATGGCGGCATGCTGGTGACGGTGCTGCCGCACGAGGCCGGCGTGTCCTGGCAATCGCACCTGGGCGGCGCGGTGGGCGGGGTGATCGCGGCGCTGCTGCTGCGCCACCGCGACCCGTTGCCGCCGCGCCAGCGCTACAGCTGGGAAGACGAGGAGGAGGACACGCTGGTGCCGCTGGACCAGGAACTGGAACCGCCGCCGCCGGCGCAGGTGCCGGTGCTGTGGCAGCCTGCGCCACCGCCGCGCGGCGTGGTGCTGCGTTTCCCGCCGCGCGAGGAGCGCGACGGGGGCTGAGGCCGGGATGGATGCAGCCAGCCTGGGCTAGCACACGCGGGAGCGACTTCAATGCGCCTCTGACAACCTGCTTCCGCCATACATCGAGTCAGATGCTATTTTTCCTTGTAGGATCGGCTTTAGCCGCGACGAAGCGTTCCCGGTAACGCCTGTCGCGGCTAAAGCCGCTCCTACAGAAAGCTTCCGACGTCATTAGAGGTGCCCTTACGTCGCGACGGGGCCTTCTCGTGAAGAGCCGTCGCGACGGAAGCCGCTCCCACACCACATCGAACGCCTGACGCCCGATGCATCCGCCCTGGCACCGTGCGGCGGGCCGTACACTGATCGGCCCGCCTTCGCTGTCCGAGTTCGCATGCCCGTGTCGCCCACCTGCCGTTTCCGCTTCGTCGCCGTCGTGTTGGCGCTCGCCCTGGCCGCCTGCAGCGGCCCCGCGCTGCGTGCGCCCTCGCCTGTGGCGGCCAAGGCGGTGGGCTATCTGCCTGCCGCGGCGGTCCCCGACAGCTTGCAGCTGTTGCCGCCGCCGCCGGCCGAGGGCTCGCCCGGCGAGGCGCTGGATCTGGCGGTCAACCGCGAGGCATTGGCGCTAGGCGGCAGCGCGCGCTGGCAGCAGGCCTCGCGCGACGCCGATCTGCGCTTTCCGAGCGGTGCCGGCCAGTTCGCCTGCGCGCTGGGCGTGACGATCGATGCGCAGCGCACCCCGCACCTGTACACCCTGTTGGAGCGCAGCCGCATCGACGCCAGCGCCGCCACCAAGGCGGCCAAGCGCCAGTACCAGCGCGCGCGGCCGTTCCTGCGCAACCAGCAGGCGGTCTGCACCCCCGACGACCTCGACGACCTGCGCCAGAGCGGCTCCTATCCGTCGGGACACAGTGCCATCGGTTGGGCCTGGGCGCTGACCCTGAGCGAGATCGCGCCCGAGCGCGCCGATGCGCTGATCGCGCGCGGCCGCAACTACGGCGAGAGCCGGCTGGTGTGCAACGTGCATTGGCAGAGCGACGTACTCGCCGGCCGCTTCATGGGCGCGGCCACGGTGGCGCGGCTGCACGACGACCCGGGCTTCCGCGCCGACCTGGAAGGCGCGCGCAAGGAGATCGCCGCCGCCCGCGCACACGGCCTGGCGCCGGCCAAGGATTGCGCGGCGGAAGCCGAGACGTTACAGGTACGGCCCGCCAGCGCGCTGTAGGCGCTGCGGTGATCGATCGGCCGGCCTGTCGCTGAAACCGCCCCGCGAGAAGGGGTCGCCTGCCCCACGCCAGCGCCGCGAGGCGAAACGCCCGGCCACGCCGGGCGCTTCGTTCGGACGGCGGCGCGGTGGCCGCCTCAATCGAAGCGGTAGACGACCTCGGCAGCCACCTCGCGCCCCACCGGATTGGACACGCAGTAGGCGAAGCCACCGCACCACTTGTCCTGATAATGATCGTTGAGGATGTTGTTGACGTAGACGTTCAGGCGCAACGCGTCCGTGGCCTGATAGCCGAGGCTGGCGTTCCAGTAGATCCGGTCCTGGTTGTAGTAACCCACCAGCTCGCTCTTCTGTCCGTAACTGATGCTGCGCTCGCCCGCCGCGTTCGTGCGCAGATCCGTGCAGTCGGTGGCCACGTCCGGACGGAAGCCATTGGGCAGCGCGGTGCAACCGCCGAAGCGGTCGCTGCGGGTGCCCGCGGTCCAGTCCACGTACAGCACCGCGGTCCACGGATCCAGGGTCCAGGTCGCGCTGGCGCGTCCGCGGTAGCGGATCTGGCGTTCGCGGTCGCGGGTGTTCTCGAACAGATCGCCGTCGAACTGCGCGTACTTGTAGGTCAGCTGCCGGGTGTAGTTGAGCGCGAAGTCGAAATTGCCCAAGCGCGCGGTCTGCACGCTGTAGCGCGAGGCCAGATCGACACCGCTCACGCTTTGCTTGGCGCGGTTGATCGGGCCGATCTCCACGCGGGTCACCACGCCGTCGGCGTCGCGCGTCACGCGGCTGCGCTGCAGGTCGCACAGCGCCTGGCTGGGCGGGGTCCGCGCCGGCTTGTCCGCCGGCTGCTGCCCGGTGATGCAGTACGCCTCGTCCAGCAACACCTGGTCGGCGCCGACGTCGTCGATCGCATCCTCGATGTTGATCCGCCAGTAGTCGACACTGAGCGAGAAGCCGTCGAACGCGTCCCAGACGAAGCCGTAGGTCAGCGAGTCGCCGGTTTCGTACAGCAGATCCTGCGAGCCCTGCCGGGCGATCACGGGATTGTCGATGTGGTACGGGTCGCCATCGCCGCCGGGACAGTTGCTGGTCTGGCGGTTGGGATCGGTCAGGCAGGCCAGGTAGTCGACCTGGTCGGCCACGCTTTCGCTGGGGTCGGCATAGACGAAGTGCATGTCCGGCGCGCGGAAGCTGGTGGCATAGCTGCCGCGCAGCAGCAGGCTGGTGAACGGACGCCACTCCAGGCCGGCGTTGTAGGTGGTGGCGGCATCGTCGGCGACCGCGTCGTAGCGATCGTAGCGACCGGCGGCCGACAGGATCAGGTTCTTGAGCAGGGGAATCTTGAATTCCACTCCGGCCGCATAGCGCTTGCGCTCGCCGCCGCCCGTCTCGACGTTGCCGAACGGCGTTTCGTACACGGGGTTCAGGCCCAGGGTGTTGGGGTCGGGGGTCAGCTTGTAGCCCTGCTCCGCGGCTTCCAGCACCCCGGCAAAGCCGATCGGGCCGGCCCAGCCTTCGAACAGATCGCCGCTGAGCACGGCGCTGGCCTGGCTGAGCCAGGTCCGCGCCTTCTTGTCGCCGATCGCGCGGATGCCTTCGTAGTCGTTGCGCGACACGGGATTCCATAGCCGGTTGTAGCCGGGGGCATGGATCTCCAGGCCGCTCGTCGCATCGATGCCCAGCGACGGGCCCAGGAAGAATTCCGAGGCGCGCGGGTTGTGGATGATCGGGAAGCGCTCCTGGATCTCGTATTCGGCGCGGCCGGCCATCACTTCCCAGTCGAAGCGATCGCCGAACACGGTGCCGCGCAGGCCGACGCTGAAATCCCAGTTCTTTTCCTTGGACTTGGTCAGCGCACTGTCCTCGCCGCCGATCTCGCCCGGGGCGAAGTAGCGCAACAGGCTGCGGCGCTGGCCGCTGTCGCGGTCGATGTAGTCCGGGCTGGCCCAGGCCGGCATGAAGGTATTGCTCTTGCCGGTCGAATCCCAGTAGCCGTAGGTCGCCCAGGCTTCGACGTCGCCGAACTGCTTGGTGCCGTACAGATACAGCGACAGGTCCTTGCTGCCGTTGCGCAGCGTCCAGTGCTGGAACGCGGCACGATTGGCGCACTGCCAGCCGGTGTCGGTCTGCGCCCCGTTGAAATCGTTGTAGGTGATGCGGTTGTGTTCGTAGAACTCGCCGTCGAACTGATCGCAGGCGCCGCTCGGCGGGCGAATCCGCACATTGTTGGTCACGTCGAAGAGGCGGATGCCGGCCTGCGGCGTATTGGTCGCAGTGTTCTGCCGCACGCCGCCGTAGCTCCAGTTGCGGCGCGGCGAATCCGATTCCTCGTCCATGAAGGGGCGTTCGTGCGACCACAGCGGTTTGCGGTCGAAGTACTGCATCGTGTAAGCGACGCTCCAGTCCTCGCCGTGGCGGCCTCCGGACCAGGACACATCGCGGACGTCGCGCCCGCCCTCGGTGGTGGTGCCGTAGCGCGCGCGCAGGGTGTCGCCGTCGATGTCCTTCTTCAGGATGACGTTGACTACGCCGGCCACCGCATCGGACCCGTAGATCGCCGAGGCGCCGGTGGACAGCACCTCGATGCGATCGACGATGCCGGTGGGGATGTTGTTGTAGTTGGCGAAGTTGCTCTTGCCCTGGTACGGCATGGGGTAGTCGGCCACACGGTGGCCGTTGATCAGCAGCAGGCTGCGGCCGGGGCCGAGATTGCGCAGGTTCAGCGGACTGGCGTTGACCGAGCTTTGGCCCCAGTCGTAGTCGTTCTGCACGTTGCCGGTGACCTCGGTGAGCGAGCCGAGCGCTTCGTACACCGTGGTGAAGCCTTCCTTCATGATCTGCGCGCCGGTGATCACCGTGACCGGCGCCGGTCCCTCGACCTCCGCGCGCTTGATGCGCGAACCGGTGACCATGATCGAGTCGAGCGTCCTCGCCTTTTCATTGCTCCCGGCCGCGGCGGACGGGTCGGTCCGTTCCGCGGGCGGTGGCGGCGCGTCCTGCGCCAGCGCGGCTAACGGCGAAAACAAGGCCATGGCGAGCGCGCTCGCCATGGCGGTGCGATGCAGTGTTGAGCAGTGCATGTGTCCCCTCCGACGTTGAAAGGCCTACACGGTCCGACACGCTGGACAGGTCCCCCCGATTGCCGCGTTGGCTCGAGGTGGAGACATGTCGGCCGTGTGTCATCGATCCCCCGGGGGCGAACATACGCTAGATAAACAAACGATAAATGTGATGCGCGTTGGTGTTTGGAACGATCCAAGCCATCGAGTCGAAGCTCCAGCGAGTTGCGGCCTGCGCGCGTTGGGGGTCACGTCCGCTCGGTGCGACAAGGCGATGGCTGCGTTCGCCCGCCCGGTGCTCGTCCGCCGCAGCCTGCCTGCAAGGCGCGACTTCGGCCGGAGCGGCCGCACCTGTTCGCGCGCATGTCGCGTTGCGTACCGTCGCAGCGTGCCATCGCCCCCGAGGCGGCCTTCCGCCAGCCGTCCCCATGCCTTGAGACAGATGCGGACGTCCCCGGCGCACGGGCTAGACTCGGCACGCATTTTTCGCCCATCAGGAGCTTCGCCATGACCCAGTGGTACTTCCTCACCGGCAGCGAACAGGCGCGTTCCGGCCCGCTCGACGACGCCGACGCCATCGCCTTCGCCCGCACCCATCCGGCCGCGCTGGCCTGGCGCCAGGGCCAGAGCGGCTGGAAGCCGGCCAGCCAGATCGACGAACTGCGCGACACCAACGCGGCCGGCCTGCCGCCGGATCTGCCGCCGCCGCCCGGCGCCGGCGGCCGCGCCGACGAGATCGACTACCGCATCGTCGGCCACGAGATGCAGTTCGTGGAGATCGAACTGGATCCGGGCGAGAGCGCCGTGGCCGAGGCCGGCGCGCTGATGTTCAAGGACGCGGCGGTGCAGATGGACACCGTGTTCGGCGACGGCTCCAACAGCCAGGGCAGCGGCCTGATGGGCAAGCTGTTCTCGGCCGGCAAGCGCCTGGTCACCGGCGAGAGCCTGTTCACCACCGTGTTCACCCACCAGGGCCAGGGCAAGGCCAAGGTCGCCTTCGCCGCGCCGTATCCCGGCACGGTGCTGGCGATGAAGCTGGACCAGCACGGCGGCCGCCTGATCTGCCAGAAGGACAGCTTCCTGGCCGGCGCGCGCGGCGTGTCGCTGGGCATCCACTTCCAGCGCAAGATCATGACCGGCCTGTTCGGCGGCGAGGGCTTCATCATGCAGAAGCTGGAAGGCGACGGCTGGGTGTTCGTGCATGCCGGCGGCTGCGTGGTCGAGCGCGAGCTGGCCGCCGGCGAACGCCTGGACGTGGACACCGGCTGCGTGGTCGCGTTCCATTCCACGGTGGACATGGACGTGCGCCCGGTCAGCGGCATCAAGAGCATGTTCTTCGGCGGCGAAGGCATGTTCCTGGCCACGCTGACCGGCCCTGGCAAGGTGTGGCTGCAGTCGCTGCCGTTCTCGCGCCTGGCCGGGCGCATGTTCGCCGCCGCGCCGCAGGGCGGCGGGCAGAACCGCGGCGAAGGCTCGGTGCTGGGCGGCTTCGGGCGGATCCTGGACGGCGACAACAACTTCTGAGGCCACCCCGTGCCGCCGCGCTCGCGGCGGCACGGGTATGCGGCGCGAACGCCGCCTATCCCGGGACGACCGCCGCCAGCAGTTCGTCGCGCAACCACTGCTCCAGCACCCGCCCGACGACGGCCGGATCGTCGCTGGGCGCGTGCCGGCACAGCGCACCGAACGCCAGTCCGGCACGCGCGTCGCGCAGCATGCGCGCCTCCAACGGCAGCATGCTCTGGAAACAGGGCGACAAGCCCTTGCGCCAGACCCGGATCACCGTCGCCGCCGGCAACCGCACTGCGGCCGGCGGCTTGAGCGCTTCGGACAGCGCGCGCCAGATCGCGGCGGCGTTGCTGCGCATCCGTCGGCTGCGCAGCGTCGGCACGAAGCGCAGGCGCGCCTGCTCCCAGTCCAGGCCAGTCAATGTCGTGAATGTCACCGGCGCTGCGTCGACCCCATCGAAACAGCGGCGCAAGGCCAGGTCGAGCCAGGCCAGGTCCTCGATCTCCGGCCGCTCGGGATGGCATCTGCCAAGGTAGGCACCGAACCGGTCGCCGTAGGCGCCGATGTTCCAGGCCGACGGGGGATGCTGCGCCACGTAGCCGGCCGCGGCCGCGTCGAACGCGGCGTCGCCCAGCCAGGCCAAAGTGATGGCGTAGGTGTCGCGCAACGCGTCGCCGAGCTGCGCGCGGTAGGCGTGCCGATACACGCGCAGGCCGGCACGCTGGCGCGTGTCCAGGCAGGCATCCGCATCGGCCGCGGGGTCGCGCAGCCAACCCGAGAAGCGACGCTGCAACGCCAGCAGGCTCATGCGGCCGCGCGCACCGCGCCGGCGGCGATGCCGCGTGCGATGTCCAGTTCGTCCAGCAATTCGGCCAGCGGCGGAATCCGGTCGTCGCGCTCGATCATGCTCGCCATCGGGCCGATGCGCCGGCATACCGCCGCGTACAGCGCCCACACCGGATCGCAGATCGGTTGGGCGTGGGTATCGATCAGCAGCTCGCGGCCCTGGCTATGCCCGGCCAGATGCACCTGGCGTACGCGCTCCCACGGCAACCCATCCAGATAGGCCTGCGGATCGGCGCCGTGGTTGACCGCGCTGACATAGACGTTATTGACGTCGAGCAGCAGATAGCAGCCGGTGCGCGTGCACACCTCGCGCAGGAATGCGGCTTCGCTCATGGTGGCGCCTGCGAAGGCCAGGTAGGTGGACGGATTTTCGAGCAGCAATGGCCGCTCCAGCACATCCTGGGCATGGGCGATGTTGGCGCAGACGACGTCCAGCGCTTCGCCGTCGTAGGGCAGCGGCAGCAGATCGTGCGTGTTGAACCCGCCGACCGCGCTCCAACTGAGGTGATCGGACACCCACAACGGACGCACGCGTCGCGCGAGGCGCTTGAGCCGCAGCAGATAGTCGCGGTCAAGCCCATCGGCCGAGCCCAGCGACATCGACACGCCGTGCAGCGCCACCGGGTAACGCTCGCGCACCCGGTCCAGCACGTGCAGCGGGCGGCCGCCGGACACCATGAAGTTCTCCGAAATCGCCTCGACGAAATCCAGCGCGGGCGGCTCCTCCAGATAGCGCGGATAGTGCGGCGGGCGCAGGCCCAGCCCGAAACCGTGGAAAGGCGCGATCGTGTCCATCCGCTGCAGAGTCTCGTTCGTCGTCCCGACCGGGGCGCGCGGCACCGGCCGGAACAGGGCGCCGCGTCAGGCGGCGGGCGCGGTCGGCGAGCCGCCGGCCGAGGTGCACTGCTTCACCGTCACCTCCTTGAAGCCCTGGCCCTTGCACGCGTTCTGGCCCTTGCACTCGTGGCTGCCGGATTTGCAATCGGACTGGCCCTTGCAGCTGTTGATGCCATAGCAGGCGACGAGCTTGGCATCGCCCTTGGCGGCGGCGCTGGCGGTGACCGGAACGCTCGCGGCGGCGATGGCGAGCAGGGCGGCGGTGGCGGCGAAGCCGGTAACGGGATGGTTGGCGATCATGGAGATTCCTCGAGGATGGACGCATGCCGGAATGGCAGCAGGTACTTCGCCGCAAGCGCCGCCGCGGTTACAGCGCGATGCGACCGTCATGCGATGCGCAGCAACCGGTCCAGCGACAGGCGGCCGGCGCCGCGCAGCAGCAGGTACGCCAGCAGCGCGGCCCAGCTCAAGTGCGTGGGCCAGGCATCGGGATAGACGAAGATTTCGATCACCGCGGTCATGCCCAGCAGGGCCAGCGCCGACAGCCGCGTGCACAGGCCCAGCACCAGCAGCAGCGGGAACAGGTGCTCCGCGTAGGCGGCCAGGTGCGCGGCCAGTTCCGGCGCAAGCAGCGGCACGCGGTAGTCCTCGCGGAACAGCGCATAGGTGCTGTCGGTGATGGTCAGCACGCCGCTGACCTTGGTGCGTCCGGACAGGAAGAAGATCGCGGCGATCGACAGCCGGAACAGCAACGCCAGCGCGGAATGGCCGATCGCCTGCGAGGCGGCGCCGGCCAGGCGGTTCCAGCGCGCGCGCAGGCCATGCGGAGGGAGGATGGAGGTCATGGACGTCCTTGCATGGAAGCAGGGGTGAGGGAACGGAACGCGCCGCTGCTCAGCAACGCCGCAAACGTGTCGGCCAGTGCGAACGCGGGATCGGCCTGCTGCGCCTGCGCCGCCGCGTCCTGCAGCGTGGCCCCGCGCTGGCAGGCCTCCAGCAGCACGCAGCCGCCCCGGTCCAGCGCCTGCCAGCGCACCTGGCCGTCGCGTCGCAGCAGCAGTGCGCCCTCGCCGGCCCAGGCCAGGTCGTCGGGCACGGATACCGCGTCGCGCTGCGCGCACCAGATCGAATACACCGGCAGCCCGGCGAACCAGTGCCAACGCGCGCTCGGATGCAGAGCCAGGCGCGCGCCCGCCAGGTGTTCGGGCGGCAAGGCGGCCACGGACTGCGGATCGAGGACGGCGGCATCGGCTGCGACATGCGCCTCGCGCCAGCTGCGATCCAGTTGCGCCACCCCCGGCAGGTAGGGCAGCTGCCCGGCCTCGGGGAGCGCGGCGAGGAACGCATCGAAGTCGCCGCCGTAGTGCAGCAGGCGCACGTCGTCCGGGGGACAGCGCCGAGCGTAGGCGCGCGCCGTCGCCTCGAACCATGCCGCTCCCACCAGCCGTTGCACGCTCGGAAAGTTCGCTTGCAGCGCATCGACGCAGGCGCGCAGCACGCTGTTGCGATGGATGCGCAATCCCGGTTGCGCGACCAGTCCGCCGGCGTCGTCATCGGCGTACAGCGCACGGACGAATGCGTCCTGGAAGTGCGTCAGCGCGCTCATGCGCACGCGCGCCGGTCGATGGCGGCGCGCTCCAGCAGCCGCTGCGCGCGCTCGCGCTCGCGCAGCAGCACGGCGAAGTCGGGCAGCTTGTCGTCGCGCTCGATCAGCGTCGGCCGCGGTCCGGCCTTCTCCAGGAAGTCCGCATACAGCGCCCATACCGCGTCGTGCACCGGCGCATCGTGCGAATCGATCAACAACGCCTGGCCGTCCACCGCGTCCTCGGCGTGCCCGGCCAGGTGGATTTCCACCACCGCGTCGGCGGGGAACGCGTCCAGGTAGGCATGGGCGTCGTAGCCCAGGTTGTGCGCGCTGACGTGTACGTTGTTGAGGTCCAGCAGCAGCCGGCAGCCGCTGCGGCGTACCAGTTCGGCCAGGAAGTCGGGTTCGCTCCACGCATGCCCGGGCAAGGCCAGGTAGTGGCTCGGGTTCTCGATCGCGAGTGTGCGTCCCAGCGCGTCCTGCGCCTTCTGCACGTTGGCGACGACGCGCGCCAGCGCCGCGGCGCTGCGCGGGATCGGCAGCAGGTCCGGATGGTAGCGGCCGCGCCAGGCCGACCAGGCCAGGTGCTCGGACACCTGCCACGGCCGGACCCGCTCGGCGAGCGCGGCCAGGCGGCGCAGGTGCAGCGCATCCGGATCGGCATCGGCCGCCAGCGACAGCGACACGCCGTGCAGCGCCAGCGGATGGCGCGCGGCGATCGTCTCCAGCCAGGCCAGGCGCGGGCCGCCCTGGACCAGGTAGTTCTCCGGATGCACCTCGAACCACAGTCCCGGCGCAGGGCAGTCCAACGCCTGCGCGTAGTGCTGCGGCTTCAGGCCGATGCCGGCGCCGAGCTGCATGGCCGCGGCGCCGCGCTCAGGCACCGACCGGAGCGAGCGTGCCGTGGCCCTTCGGCGTCTTGATGCCGACACAGGTGCCCGCCGGCACGTTCTTCCAGGCGTTGCCCTGGTAGTCGCGCTTGGACGTGCCCGCGCAGCTGGTGCCGGCGCCGGCCTTGCAATCGTTCTGGCCGGCCTTGGCGATGCCGTAGCACTTCTCCATCGGCTTGGGCGGGGCATGCGGGTCCGCGGACTGCGCCATCGCCGCGCCGGCGACGAGGGCGGCCAGGGTCAGGGCGAGCGAGGCGGCGTTGTGGCTCTTCATGGGACTGCTCCTGTGGCAGGGATCGAAGGGAAGCAACCGGATCGCGACCGCGGTGCGGCCGGATCCTCCCAGCAT
The DNA here is from genome assembly GCF_041242975.1 of Xanthomonas sp. DAR 35659. NCBI lineage: Bacteria > Pseudomonadati > Pseudomonadota > Gammaproteobacteria > Lysobacterales > Lysobacteraceae > Xanthomonas > Xanthomonas medicagonis. Next base: position 126,572 of record NZ_CP162488.1, on the reverse strand, counting down.
TCGCCACAAGCGCCGCCGCGGTTACAGCCGCGCGCCGATCGAAAAAAGCGCGTGGCGGTTGTAACCGCCGGCGCGACTCCGGCGAACTACCGTCGCAATGACCACCGACCGGAAACAGCAGTGAATCGCCAGACAGGGGGAACCGCCGCGCCCGGAACGCCTGCGCCTGCGCCACCCTCCGTCGTGGCGGCGGGCCCGCGCGCCGGCCTCGCTCGGCCGGCACCGGTTGGTCTGGGCGTTGCCTGCCTGGCGCTGGCGCCAGACGTTGCCGCGACCGTGGCGGCGGCCGCTGGGCGCGGGATGCGGGGCCTGCGGGCAGGCCAGCGCGGGCGTATCGTGGTGGTCCGGCGACCGCCCGGCCGCCTTGGAGCGCAGCGCATGCCCATCCGTGCTTCCCGCCATGCGCCCGGCCCTGCCGCCGGCGGCAGGGCGCGATGAGCCGCCTGGACGCGCTGCAGGCGGTGGAAGCGCGCCTGCATCTTCTATTCGTGGCCGGCCTGGACGGCGACGCGCGCGGCTATCGCACGTTCCTGGACGAACTCAGCGCGCACCTGCGCGGCTTCCTGCGCCGACGCCTGAGCCAGGCACCGGACGACGTCGAGGACATCTTGCAAGAGACCCTGCTGGCCATCCACAACAGCCGCCACACCTATCGCCGCGGCGAACCGCTGACCGCATGGGTGTATGCGGTCGCCCGCTACAAGCTGCTGGACTTCTACCGGGCGCACGCACGCAAGGGGCCGCCCCCCTTACCGCTGGACGCCGCCACCGAGCTGTTCGCGTACGTGGACGACGCCCCGGCCCACGCCCGCCACGAGATCGGCCGGCTGCTGGAGCAATTGCCGGACCGGCACCGCCTGCCGATCGTGCACGTGAAACTGCAAGGCCTGTCGGTCAGCGAGACCGCCAGGTTGACCGGCATGTCCGAATCGGCGGTCAAGGTCGGCGTGCATCGCGGACTCAAGGCGCTGGCGCTGAAGATCAGGAGTGCGACATGAAGACCGAAGAACTGATCGCGCTGCTCGCGCGCGAGCCGCTGCAGGTGGACCGGCACGCCTCCGCGCGGCGCTTCGCGCTGGCGCTGCCGTGCGGACTGCTGGGAGCGCTGCTGCTGATGGGCGCGGTGTTCGGCATTCGCCCGGATCTGGCCGCCGCCGCCGGCCAGCCGGCATTCTGGGCCAAGCTGGGTTTCGCCGCCTGCCTGGCCGCCGGTGCCGGCGTGGTCACCTGGCGCCTGGCGACGCCGGGCCGGAGGGTCGGCGCCGCGGCCATCGCGATCGGTGGCCCGGTCGTGGCGGTGTGGCTCGCCGCCATCGCGGTCCTGTGGACGGCGCCGGCGGAACTGCGCCTGCCGTTGCTGCTGGGGCAGAGTTGGCACAGCTGCCCGTTCAACATCGCGTTGCTGTCGGTCCCGACCTTCGCCAGCGTGTTCTGGGCCTTGCGCGGCCTGGCGCCGACCCGCCTGCGCGCGGCCGGCGCCGCCGGCGGGCTGCTGGGCGGCGCGCTGGCGACGATGGCCTATTGCCTGCACTGCCCGGAGATGGCGGCGCCGTTCTGGGCGCTGTGGTACGTGCTGGGGCTGGCCCTGCCGACCCTGCTCGGCGCCGCGCTCGGTCCGCGGCTGCTGCGCTGGTAGCCGGCGACGGCGCGTGCGCCGGTCGGCATGACCTCCGGTCGTGGGCGGTGCAGGCCGATCCCGGTATGCTCGCGCCGGCTCCGCCCTCTCCTTCCACGACGCCGCACCCATGACCGCCTCCCGTTCCCCGCGCCTGTTCCTGTCCCTGTCCCTATTCGGCTTGCTCGCTGCATGCGGCGGCGAGCCCAAGCCGGCGCCGCCGGCGCCCGTGGTGACCGGCCTGGCGCCGGCCGCGGCGGCCAAGCCGCTGCGCATCGGCATCGCCCTGGGCGGCGGCGCGGCCAAGGGCTTCGCCCATATCGGCGTGATCAAGATGCTGCAGGCCAACGGCCTGGAGCCGGTGGTGGTGTCCGGCACCAGCGCCGGCAGCGTGGTCGGCGCGCTGTACGCCAGCGGCATGGATGCGTTCCAGATGCAGCAGGCCGCGGTGGCGCTGGACGAAAGCAGCATTCGCGACATGCGCCTGTTCTCCGGTGGCCTGGTGCAGGGCCAGGCATTGCAGGACTACGTCAACGCCCAGCTCAAGGGCAAGCCGATCGAGAAGCTCGCCAAGCCCTTCGCCGCGGTGTCCACGCGCCTGGAGGACGGCGAGCGCACCGTGTTCGTGCGCGGCAACGCCGGCCAGGCGGTGCGCGCCTCCAGCAGCATTCCCGGGGTGTTCGAACCGGTGGCCATCGGCAAGTTCCATTACGTGGACGGCGGCGTGGTCAGCCCGGTGCCGGTGGACGCCGCGCGCCAGCTCGGCGCCGATTTCGTGGTCGCGGTGGACATCTCCAGCAAGGCCACCGGCAAGAACCCGGGCAGCATGCTCGGCACCGTCAATCAGTCGATCGCGATCATGGGCCAGCGCCTGGGCCAGCAGGAACTGGCGCGCGCGGACATCGTGATCCGGCCCAAGGTCAACGACATCGGCGCGGCCGACTTCGCCCAGCGCAATGCCGCCATCCTGGAAGGCGAGAAGGCCGCGCTGGCGGCGATGCCGCAGATCAAGGCCAAACTGGCGCAGTTGCAGCAACAGCGCGCGGCCGCCGCCGCCGCCGCGACCAAGGCCGCGCAACCGGCGCCGCCGCCGTGCGAGCCGCGGTCGCGCCTGGGCCGCCTGCTGGGCCGCGACGATCCGTGCAAGAAGCAGGAGTGAGGTGCGGCGCACGGCCGGGCGCGGAAATCGGGTGCGCCGGTCGTTGCGACGATCTCGTCATCCATTGGAAGCTGACCAGGCAACAACGCTGACAGCGGCGCGTCAGGACGCGCACCAGATCGCTCAGATGCGCAGTGCCGCCGCGCCCTGACGTTGCGTTTCCTGCTGCGATTCCTGCAGCTGCGCGGCTTGCTGGCGTGTCGCCTGCTGCTGCGTCTGCGCCAGCGCCTGTTCCCGATCGAATGTGGCCAGCCGCTCGAACGACACCGCCACCGGCGTGCGCACCGCGTCCTCGGTCGGCATCTGCGCACGCAGATGCGCCGGATCCTTCGGATCGCCCTGCACTACGAACATCAGTTCCCCCGCCTGCGCAGTACGTCCACGTTCGCTCAACAACACGTGGTCGACCTGCGTCAGACCGCTGCGCGCGGCCAGATCAGTCGCACTGGCCGCCATGCATGCGCTGGCCGCGTCAGGGCTGCGCCCAAGCCGCCGATCCAGCGCATGCGTGCCGGCCACACACTGTTGATGCAACGCGTGCCGTGGATGGTCTGGCTGGCTGGGATCGGTCTCGCGCGCCGCCAGTGGCTCGGCGTTCGTGGGCCGCATCGGATCGGTTTCGGCCAAGGTCTGCGGGCTGCGCAGGACGGGCTGATGCCTGTATGGATCGTCCGGATGGAACTGCTGCCGTAGCTGTTGCCGCTGCAGGCGCAGTTCGCGCGTGTCGTCGAGTTCGCGAATTTGCTGGGGATCGCGCACGGGGTGCCTGCCGATCAGCCCGTCGCTGTTGGTTTCGGCGCTCCACCTTCGGTTCTGTCGATCGTAGATGAAGGAAAGGTCGCGGATTCCGATCCTATCTGGATCGGCACTCGATAGCGCTAGGTCGGCACCAATCCGCGCAACGCCCATTCCCCATAGATAGGCGCGCCCATCGAGTTGCGCGTCATCGTGGTCCTTGATGCCCTTGATGGTGTCTCCCAGGCGCTTGAGTCCCATCTCAGAGTTGTCGAGCATGGACGACCAGACCTTCTCGGCCGCAGCCTCGCCGCCATGACGACGTGCGGCGTCGAGCAATTTTCGCGGTGTCCAGCCGTCGGGATCGATGCCATATTTCTGGAAGGTGGCGTCGTGGACGGCTTCGACGTCCTTGACCGGGAGGTTGAGCGCCAGATCGGGGCGATGCGCTTTCTTTTGATAGATCTCACGCTGCTCGAAGTCAGACCTCATCAAGTCGATCCCAAAACCATGCCATTGGCGCTCGCTCATGCGGACACCATCCTCACGAGCCTGTCGATCCGCGAACACGTTGGCGGTAGCGCCTGGCGCGTTGTCGTTGCGAACTACGCCCAGCGCCAGCAAGCCGTAGCCGTCGTTGCCTTGTTTGTGCGCCAGATAGTTCCAGTAGAGCTCCCGGTTTCCATCTTGCGCATAGGATTTGAGGATTTCGATATCCTTTTCATCAAGCCCCGCCATCAGAAATACTCCTTATTCTGAGTCATTTGCACTCAACTACCTCGGCCTTTCCACCATGAACTTCCTTAGATCATCACGCGCGGCTGTTTCAATCTTTCGCCAATCGGGTAATGCGAAGCGGACGTAACGGATTTCCACCAGGACTTTCAACTCTTTCAGAACGAACAGATGACTGCACTGTGGCAACGGTTCACCACGGCTGCGCACCAGTTTTCCGTCGCGGAACTCGACACCGGACGGGGTCACTTCGTGGGAGGTGCATTTGATGAGCGTGCTGACCTGTCCCTTGTCGTCCCGCGCCACATACCAGTCTTTTTGGCTAGCCACATTGAAAATGCTGGTCGGCTCATCCGAATGCGATTCGTCGTAACCTTTCTTACGATAGTAAGCGGAGAACTTCTCCATATCAGCATAATAGGGCGTCAGCCCATGGATTTCCTTGCCGCGGATTCTGCCTTCAAGACGTTCTGCTGGGTCGCCATTCTCGTTGGAACTCGGCTCATACAAGACGTCACCTAGATTCGCGCGATCCAGATAGTGGTAACCGATATCGACCGTCCGCGTCGACACATCCAGGCTCAGATGCGTGCGCTCGCCTGGTGCGAACGGCTGCAGCGACGGGTATTCCAGATACAGGCCGAAGCTGTCGTCGAAGTTCGGCCCCATCTGGTCGCCGAAGTAGTTGGCCGGGATGCGCAGCTTGTATGGGCCCAGGCATGCCTCCATCAGCGGCGGCGGTGTCTGGAACGGGTCCTGCGGACCGAGATGGCGCTTCCTAACGCAGCCTTGCGCATTGGTGGAGGTGGCGGCGGACGTATCGGCGGAGCCGGGCTGCGCGCATCCCGCCAGCGGCAGGATGCTGGTCAGCAACCACAAGCAAGCCAGGCGCCGGGCAGGTTTCATGCACATCCTCCGATGATGTCCGCGGCAGTATAAGCGGATGCCCGTGCCCGGCCGGAGACCCCATGGAAACGCGGCGCCGCAGCGTCGGCCACGCCCGCGGCAGGCCTCCTTGCCCGCCGCGCGACACGTCTCAGTACCGCCAGCGCAGGGTGAAGCTCACGAAGCGCGGTTCGCCGTAGTTCTGGTAGTCGAGGTTGGCCCAGTATTTCTTGTCCAGCGCATTGCGCACCGCCAGCGTCGCGGTCCACTGCTCGCTGAGCTGGTAGTTCGCGTTGAAGTGCAGCAGCGCGTACGCGTCCTGCACCACGGTGACCGGCGCCGTGCTGCCGCTGCCGTCGCCGAGCGGACGCGGGATGTTGTAGCCGCGCACCGCGCTCTGCCAGCTGAGCCCGCCACCGAGGCTCAGCCGCTGCCACGCGCCCGGCAGGCGCCATTGGGTGGACAGTTGCAGGTAGTCCTCGGGCAGGTTGGCGTAGATCGCGTCGGTCGGCGCGCGGGTGACCCTGGCGTGGGTGTAGCCGGCGTTGAGCGTCCAGCCCGGGCGCAGTTCGCCGTTGAATTCCAGCTCCCAGCCGCGGCTCTTGGTGCCGTCGACGCCGATGTAGGCCGAACCGCCGTCGGGCAGCGAGGCCTCGGGCTGGCTCATGTCGCGCACCGCGTAGTTGTCCTGCCGCGCCTCGAACGCCGCCGCGCTGAGCAGCGCGCGGCCGCCGAACAGCGAGGCCTTGATCCCGGCTTCCAGGTTGGAGCCCTCCACCGGCGCCAGCAGGTTGTTGTCCTTGTCCTTGTAGTTCTGCGGATTGAAGATCTCGGTGTAGCTCGCGTAGGCGGAGATGTCCGCGCTGAGGTCGTAGACCAGGCCGACGTAGGGCGTGACTTCGTCGCTGACGTCGTAGCGGCCGCTGGTGCCGGTGTAGGCGCCGCTGGCGTTGTAGCTGCGCGTGCGCGTTTCCCACGAACTCAGCCGCGCGCCGGCGATCAGCGACAGCGGCTCGGCCAGGCGCAGGCGCGTGGACGCATAGACGCCGCGCTGGGTGGTGCGCGCCACCCGCGAGGCGCCGGTGCGCGCGTAGCGGATCTCGGAGATGTTGCCGTCCCAGTCGTGCACGTTGGGAATGAAGTAGCAGCGCTCGCGCCCGCACGTGGCCCAGTCGCCGGGATAGCGCAACGCCAGCGTGGCGGTGGTCGATTGCAGGTCCTGCCAACTGCCGCCGAACACCAGGTCGTGGTCGCGCCCGAACAAGGGGAACGATCCGGACAGATAGACATCCACGCCATCGCGCGTGTCGGCGGCTTCGCCGGCGGCGGCGCGCAGGTAGATGCCGCTGCCGTCGCGCGGGTCCGGATAGCCGCTGCCGTACACGCGCAGGTTGCGCACGTCGCCCTCGGTGCGCGCGACGTTGACCTTCAGCAGCCAGCGCTCGCCGAAACGCTGCTCCAGGTTGGCGAAGGTGGTGTGGGTGTCGCGCTTCCAGTACGCCCATTTCGGCGCCAGATTGGTCGAACTCGGCAGGTCGGCGAAGGACCCGTCGGCGGCGAAGTACGGCACCGTGCCCCAGGTGGAGCCGACCGGATCGTTGTCCTGGCGCTGGTAGCCGACGGTGACGGTGGTGGACTCGGTCAGGTCGCCTTCCAGCACCGCCATGCCCGACATCTTCTGTTCGCTGTAGTGATCGTAGTAGTAGTCGCGGTCCTGCCAGGCGGCGACGAAACGGCTGCGGAAGCGGCCGTCGGCGCTGAGCGGCGCGGTCACGTCGGCCTGGGTGCGGCGGAAGTCCCAGCTGCCCGCCGTGGCCGCGAACGACGCGTCGAAGCGCTTGCCCGGGCGCTTGCGCAGCATGTTGACCGTGGCCGACGGAATTCCCGCGCCGCTGAGCAGGCCGTTGGCGCCGCGGATCACCTCGACGCGGTCGTAGAAGACCATGTCGTATTCCTGGTTGGTGGAACCGCTGTAGGTCGGCAGGCCGTCGACCTGGAAATCGGTGATCTGGAAGCCGCGCGCGAAATACAGCGGACGTTGGGTGTCGTAGAAGGACACGTTGACGCCGGTGACGTTGCGCATCACGTCGTTGACGCTGAACAGCGATTCCTCCTCCAGCCGTTGCAGGCCCAGCACGCTGACCGATTGCGGCGTCTCCTGCAGCGTCAGCGGCAGGCGCGTGGTGGTCGAGGGCTGCGCGCGCGACGGGCTGCCGTCGACCTGCACCTTGTCCAGGGTGGTGGGCGCGACGTCGGCGGCAGCGTCGGCCGCGACGCCATACGGGGCGATCGCGGCAGAGAGGATGGACGACAGGGCAAGCGGCAGCAGGCGTGGGGCGGGAAGCGTCATGGGCATCGGGTAGTTGGGCGCCGCGGCGGTGGCCGGGCGTGGGGAGAAAAAGACACGCGCAGGCCCACTCCACGGCGCGGCTATCCGGCATGGCTGGCCACGGAGGGCTGGCGGGGATCGGCGGGGGGCGGACGGCTGCGGCGGCTGTCGCGAGAACGTAAATGTAAATCGTTATCAAAAATTGAACAAGCGAGACGCGGGGGTCCGGGCGCCCCGCGACTGCGCTTCGACATCGCCCGCCGGCCCTCCACGCCGGCGCGGAGGCGGCTGTCGCCGTCACCGATCGGACGCTAGACTCGCGGCGGTCATCACACGAGCGACGATCCGCGATGCGTGCCCACGCGCTCCTCCTGTTGCCGATCGCCCTGGCCGGTGGCTGCACCCAGGCCGCACCAGGCGGCGCCACACCCACGCCGACACCGCCGGCGGCAACCGCCGCCGCGCCGCCGCAAGCGCCTGCACCTGCACCTGCACCTGCATCTGCGCCAACCGCCACCGCGCAGGCGCCGGCCATCGTCCAGTCCTTCCGCAAGGACATGGCCTACAGCGAACTGCGTGCGCAGCTCCTGCAAGCCGGCTGGCTACCGCTGCGCGACCCCAAGTGCTGGGACAACATCGGCGGCGACGCGGAGGTGTGCTATCTCCTCCCGGAGGTCGACAGTTGCAGCGCAGATGGCTACTGCAGCATGCGCTTCGCCAACCGCGCGCTCGGCCTGCTGGCCCGCATCACCACCTACGGTCCCTACGATGCGCACAACGGCACCGCACTGAAGGCGCGCTCCCTGGACGTCCAGGCGCCGCCGCGCGCGGCGCCGGCGACGACCTGCCCGGCGCAGGACTTCGCCCAGTTCCTGCAGCGCTTCGCCGCGGATACGGCACTCCAGCCCAGGTTCACCGCGCCGTTGGTCAAGGTGATGGAACTGCGCTCCGATGGCGACAGCGACCAGGAGCAGCCGGTGTACGTGCGCGGCCCGGACTATCGCGATTTCGACCTGCGCTACCAGGGCGGCGCGTTCCATTTCGTCGGCCGCGACGGGCAGGTGGACGCGACGCCGCTGCCCGTGCGGATCACGCAACCCGACGCGGGCACGCGCCTGGTGCGCTACGACATGAACATGTCGGAAGGCAATTCCTTCCTTTTCGAGCGGCGCGACGGATGCTGGTACCTCAGCGAGGATCCGGAAGCGCCCGGGCCCTGAACGGCGAACGGCACGCCTGCGAGGCGCTTGCCCGGATCAACCGCCCGCCGCGCCGCCTCAGCCGCGCGGCAGCGGCAAGCCGGCGAAGTCCTTGACCGTGCGCAGCACGAAGCTGGAATTGACGTCGGCGACGCCGGCGGCGTTGAGCAGCTTGTCCAGCAGGAACGCGGAGAAATGCGCCAGGTCGCGCACGTAGACGTGCAGCAGGTAGTCCATGTCGCCGGTCAGCGCGTGGCAGGCCACCACTTCGTCCCAGCCCTGCACGCTCTCGGCGAAATGGGCGATGCCGCTCTGCCCATGCTTCTCCAGTTGCACGCGCACGAACGCCTGCAGCCCCAGGCCGATCGCCGACGGCGCCAGCCGCGCCGCATAGCCGGCGACCACGCCCTCGGCCTCCAGCCGCTGCACGCGGCGCAGGCAGGCCGACGGCGACAGGTTCACCTGCGCGGCCAGTTCGGCGTTGCTGGCCCGGCCCTGCCGCTGCAGCAGGGCCAGCAGGCGCAGGTCGGTGCGGTCGAACACGGCCGAGTCGGTCATTTATTGCTCTGCAGCATGGTTTCGTTGCAACAATCTTGCGCGCAGCCGCTATGGACGCGCAACTTTGCAAGCCCGTTGCGCGGCCTGACGCCTACCATCACAGGCATTACTCCCGGAGCTGCCGCCCATGGACACCGCACCGCGCCGCGTCGAACACCAGCAGACCGACAAGGGCTACGTGCCGGTCTACACCACCGCCGTGGTCGCCCAGCCCTGGGACAGCTACAGCGCCGACGACCACGCCACCTGGGGCACGCTCTATCAGCGCCAGCGCGAGCTTCTGGTCGGCCGCGCCTGCGACGAATTCCTGCAGGCGCAGGACGCGATGGGCATGAGCCCGCAGGCGATCCCGCGCTTCGATCAGCTCAACGAGGTGCTCGGCGCGACGACCGGCTGGACCCTGGTCGGCGTCGAGGGCCTGCTGCCGGAACTGGATTTCTTCGACCACCTGGCCAACCGCCGCTTCCCGGTGACGTGGTGGATCCGCCGCCCCGAGCAGATCGACTACATCGCCGAGCCGGACCTGTTCCACGACCTGTTCGGCCACGTGCCGCTGCTGATGAACCCGCTGTTCGCCGACTACATGCAGGCCTACGGCCGCGGCGGGGTGAAGGCGCATGCGATCGGCCCGGAGGCGCTGCAGAACCTCACCCGCCTGTACTGGTACACGGTGGAGTTCGGCCTGATCGACACCAAGGACGGCCTGCGCATCTACGGCGCCGGCATCGTTTCCTCCAAGGGCGAATCGCTGTATTCGCTGGAGTCGGCCGCGCCCAACCGGATCGGCTTCGACCTGACGCGGATCATGCGCACCCGCTACCGCATCGATACCTACCAGAAGACCTACTTCGTCATCGACAGCTTCGAGCAGCTGATGCAGGCCACCGCGCCGGACTTCACGCCGCTCTATGCGCAGCTGAGCCGCGAGCAGCCCATCGCCGCCGGCGAGGTGCAGGCGCAGGACCGCGTATTCCAGCGCGGCAGCGGCGAGGGCTGGAGCCGCGACGGCGACGTGTGACGATCGGGGGTATGGTCGCTGGATCGGCGCGCTGCGGCGCACCTTGGAGCATGCGATGACGCGATGGATGCTGTTGCTGGCATTGGCGGTGGCCGCACCGGCGTGGTCGACCTCGATCGTGCCGATGCCGCTGGATGCCTTGCTGGCCAAGACCGACCACGTGCTGCTTGCCACGGTCACCGCCGTAGACATGGTCGACGCACAGGGCAAGCCGGTGACCGATCCGCAGGCGCGGACCGGCCCCGGTGGTCCGAATCTGATCCGCTACCACCTGCAGGTGGATCGGGTGGTGACCTCCACCTCTGCCAAGGTACCGGCCACGCTGGTGGTTCCCGAGTGGCAGATGTGGCACTACAGCCTGGGACAGATGCAGCGCGCCATGACCCATACCCATTACGTCTTTCTGCTGCACGGGCCCACCTTCCAGCCGGCCGACAGCGCCCAGTTCCGCTATCGTGCGGACACGCAGGAGGCGCAGCGCGTGTTGAACGAGAGCCGCTAGCCGCCGCGGGCGGCCGAAACGCCACCTGCGCATGGAGCGTGCCGGTGCCACCGGCTGCCGTGCTCGCCGAGGCGATCACGGCCTGCGCGCCGGGCACAGGTGCAGGTTTCAGCGAACGGCTGCAGCACCGGGCGGTTGGCGGATGGCGCCGCGGCAATGCGCGCGTTGGCAGCCGGCGCGCCGCTGGCGCCGTTTCATGCGCCTCGCGTGCACCCTGCGTCCGCAGTCCGGCCGTTCACGGCCGCTTGCGCGCCCGGGCAGGCGCGGCCGGGACAGCGACCGCCGCCCGGCTCCTCTCCACCATCGCCACGATGAGGACGAACAGTTCCTGCTGCGCGTCTTCGGCGCTGACCTCGCCAGCGGCGGCGGCATAGGACAACGCATCGGCGGCACCGAGCATCGCGCGCAGCGCGGCCGGCGCGATCGTGTGGCCCCGCGCGAACGGCCCCAGTACGCTGCGGCACTTGTCCAGGAACGCGACCTCCCAATCGCGCTTGACCTTCTCCAACGCGGGGGAGCCGACCAGCGCCGCGGCGACGCCCGGAAGCTCGCGCCCCTGCGTCATCACGCAACCGACGTAGGACGATGCGATCACCCTCGCGCGGCTGGCCAGGGTCGGTTCGCTGGCGGCCAGTGCGGCGTCCAGCAGGGCGCTCTGGCGCGCGTCGTACTCCAGATACAGCGCCGCGAGCAGGCCTTCCCGCGACTGGAAGTGGTCGTACACCACGGGCTTGGTGACGCCGGCCTGCTCGGCCAGCCGCCCCAGCGTCAGCGCATCGGTTCCCTCGTCGCGCACCAGCCGCCAGGCGACGTCCAGCAACTGCCGATGGCGGTCTTCGCGCGCCAGCCGGGGGCGGGCCGGTCGAGGGGGCGCGGATGGCGCAGAGTCAGTTGACATCTACATATACCAAAAGTAGGTTACTAAAAGTATATTACCACATCCGTCGCCTTGCCCTCCCAGGAATCCCGATGCGCGCACTCATCGTCGTCTCCCATCCCGAACCGGGCTCGCTCACCCACGGCATCGCCCAGCGCGTCGGCCAGGGCATCGCCTCCGCCGGGCATGGCTTCGACGTCGCGGACCTGGCGGCGGAGGGGTTCGATCCACGCTTCACCGCCGCCGACCTCGCGGTGCACCGCACCCAGGCATCGCCGCCGGCCGACGTGCTCGACGAGCAGGCCAGGATCGACCGCCACCAGGCGCTGCTGCTGGTGTATCCGGTCTACTGGTGGTCCATGCCGGGCCTGATGAAGGGATGGATCGACCGGGTGTTCAGCAATGGCTGGGCCTTCGACTTCAGCGCCCAGGGCGGATTGGTGAAGAAGCTGCGGCATCTGCAGGTGCACCTGCTCGGCGTCGCCGGCGCGGATGCCCCGACCTATGCCCGGCATGGCTATGCCGAGGCGATGAAGACGCAGATCGACCATGGCATCTTCGACTACTGCGGCGCGCGGGTGCTGTCGTCGACGCTGCTGGCGGACTCCGAAGTGCAGGACCCCGCAACGCACCTGGAAACCGCACAGGCCATCGGCCGCACGCTGTTCCCGATCTCCGCCGAGCGCGAGGCGGCGATGGCGGAATGAGATGGCGGAATGAATGGCCCCCGCCAGCACGTCGCGTCGCGTCGGGAAGCTTGGCCGCGGCGAGCGGTGCACGCCGTTAGGCGATCGCCGCCGCCGTCTGTCGTTCAGTGGGCGCCAGCGGGCGTTGCGACCGGATACGCCAGCAGCAGCACCAGATCGTCTTCGCCCACCTGCTGCAACGCATGCGTGCTGCCCGGCCGCGTCAGCAACGCGTGGCCGGGGCCGACGGCGTACTGCCGGCCGTCCAGCGCGTACAGGCCGCGGCCGCTGACGATGTAGTAGATCTCGTCCTTGTCGTGCAGATGCAGGCCGATGCCGGCGCCCTTGTGCAACACGCGCTTGCGCAGCACGAAGGCCAGGCCGGGGGCGTCGGCGAAGAACGGATAGGCGGTGGTGTCGCCGGATCCGCCATGCGGGCCGGGTTGGGTGCGGGCCAGGTCGCCTTCCTGCACCACCCGCGATGCCGCCGGCATCGGTTGCGCGGCCGGCGCCGGCGCCGCAGCCGCCACGCGGTCAGCCGGCATCCCGCAGTCGATGTCGCGGCGCAGCTGGGCCTTCAATGCCGGCTGCAAGGCCGCCCAGTCGCGCACCACCAGGCACGCTACCGCGGCCGCGCCGGCGTGGCTGAAATGGGTGCCGTCGGCCTTGCCCTGTTCCGGCACGAACAGGAAGTACGGCTTGGCGGCCCGTTCGCCCAGCGCGCGAATCCAGGCGCTGCTGCTGGCATTGAGATCGATCAACGCCACCTGCTGCTCGGCGGCCAGGCGCCGTACCGCCTGGGTGTACAGCCCGTGGGTGTCGAGCAAGGAGCCGAAGTCGTACAGCAGGCGCGCGGCGGGCGTGAGCAGGATCGGCGTGGCGCCCTTGTCGCGGGCCAGCGCCACGTAGCGCGAAAGGTACTGCGGATAGGCCTGCTGCGGATCGTCGTAGCGGTTCGGGTCTTCGACCTTGGCGTCGTTGTGCCCGAATTGGATCAGCAGCACGTCGCCGAGCCGCAGCTCCTTGGCGATCGCGTCGAGGCGGCCCTCGGCGATGAAGCTGCGCGCGCTGCGTCCACCCTTGGCGTGGTTGCGCACCTGCCAGGCGGCCGGATCCAGATAGCTCTGCAGGGCCTGGCCCCAGCCGGCCTGCGGCGCGCGCCCGGGACCGTATTCGGCCGCGGTGGAGTCGCCGGCGATGAACACGCGCTGCGGTGCGGCGCAGGCGATCCCGATGCAGAGCAGCCACAACGTTACGGACACGAACAGGCGCATGGTGGACTCCGTTGCGCGGCGTCCGCGCTTGCGCCGCCGCTTCCTTCGTGGCGATCGCGGCGAGGCGATAGGGACGCGGTGCAGATTGGTCGAACCATTCGGCCCTCACCCCAACCCCTCTCCCGCGGGAGAGGGGCTTGATGCGATCAGGCCGCGGCGGCTTCCGGCTTGCCCAGCACGCCGGCGACGAAGGCGCGCAGCTCCGCGTCCTGCGCGTTGGCGAAGAAGCACTGCTGGAAACGCTCGCCGCCGACCGCCTGCTTGACCAGCTCCGGATCCAGCGCGCGCAGGCCGTCCAGGTAGGACTTGGCCAGGGCCTGCTTGACCTGGGTCAGGATGCCGGCATTGGCCTGCTGCGATTCGCGGCGCTCGGCCGGATAGCCCATGCCGCGCTCGCCGCCGAAGGCCTTCTCGAAGATGTAGCGCACGTTGATTTCCGCGCCCCAGCCGTAGCCCTTGGCGAAGGCCAGCGCCAGCGCGTTGCCGTTGTTGACCTGGGCGAACAGGTAGGCGTCGGTGGGTTCGATGCAGTAGCCGCAGAACACGCCCGGGTGCGCGTTGAGCGACATCATCGCGCCCTGCCCGGTGCCGCAGCCGGCCACCACGAAATCCACCGCCTTGGCATTGAGCAGCAGGCCGGCGCAGATGCCCAGGTGGATGTAGGTCAGGCGATGGTCGTTGTCGCCGTCCATGCCGACGTTGAACACGCTGTGGCCCTGCGCGGCGGCGACGTCGTTGAGCTGCTGCAGGATCACCGGGTTCTTGGCGGCCTGACTGAACTCATTCATTAGTGCGATTTTCATGGGGGTCCTTTGGTGGGGGATTGGTTTGGTTAGGAGAGGTCGGCGGTGGTCGTACCCTCATCCGCCCTTCGGGCACCTTCTCCCGAAGGGAGAAGGAACGGCGTCAGCGGGCGAGCCAGCCGCCGTCGACGGGGATCACGGTGCCGTTGACGTAGTCCGAGGCGCTGCTGGCCAGGAACACGGCGGTGCCGCCCAGGTCCTCCGGCACGCCCCAGCGCCCGGCCGGGATGCGGTCCAGGATCGACTGGTTGCGGGCCGCGTCGGCACGCAGCTGCGCGGTGTTGTCGGTGGCCATGTAGCCCGGAGCGATGGCGTTGATGTTGACGCCCTTGGCGCCCCACTCGTTGGCCAGCAGGCGGGTGATGCCGGCGATGCCGGACTTGCTGGCGGTGTACGAGGGCACGCGGATGCCGCCCTGGAACGACAGCATCGAGGCGATGTTGATGATCTTGCCGCGGCCCTGGGCGATGAAGTGGCGGCCGGCGGCCTGGGCCATGAAGAACGCGGACTTGATGTTGACGTTCATGACGTCATCCCAGTCCTGCTCGCTGAAATCGACCGCGTCGGCGCGGCGGATCAGCCCGGCGTTGTTGACCAGGATGTCGAGGCGGCCGAGCCCGGCCAGGGTCTCGTCGAGGATGCGCTGCACCGGCTCGATGCTGATCAGGTTGGCCTCGATGGCGACGAAGCGGCGGCCCAGCGCGGTGACCTTTTGCTCGGTCTCGGTCGGCGCCTGGATGCCGGCGGCGGCGATGTCGGCGCCGGCCTGCGCCAGCGCCAACGCGATGCCCTGGCCCAGGCCGGTGTTGGCGCCGGTGACCAGCGCGACCTTGCCTTCGAGACTGAACGGATTCGTCATTGCGGATGCTCCCTGAGGGTGATGCGGATGCGATGGAACGGCGCGGCGCCGGTGGCGCGCACGCCTACTTGAGCTGGCAGATGTCCAGCACGTGCATGTCGGTGTAGTCGAGGTTCTCGCCGCCCATCGCCCAGATGAAGGCGTAGTTGCTGGTGCCGGCGCCCATGTGGATCGACCACGGCGGCGACACCACGGCTTCCTGGTTCTGCACCACGAGATGGCGCTGCGCGTCGGGCTCGCCCATGAAGTGATAGACGCGGTCGTTGGCGCCGAGGTCGAAGTAGAAATAGACCTCGCTGCGGCGGTCGTGCAGATGCGGCGGCATGGTGTTCCACACGCTGCCCGGCTTGAGCACGGTCAGGCCCAGCAGCAACTGCGAGGACTGGCAGGTGGCCGGCACGATGTACTGGTAGATGGTGCGCTCGTTGCTGGTCTCCAGCGCGCCACGATCCAGCGCCACGGCGTCCTTGATCGAGAGCTGCCGGGTTTCGAAACGCGCATGCGCCGGGGTCGAGGCCAAGTAGAACCGGGCCGGGGTGGCCGCGTCGTCGGAGGCGAAGCTCACCTCGCTGCTGCCCATCGCCACGTACAGGCCGTCCTTCGGACCCAGTGCGTAGGCGGTCCCGTCCACGGTGACCGTGCCGGCGCCGGCGCCGACGTTGATCACGCCGAGCTCGCGCCGCTCCAGGAACGGGTGGCCGGCGGCCGACGCGGGTTCGGTCTGCACGGGCAGTTTCAGGGTCTTGCCCACGGGCGCCGCGCCGCCGAGCACGAAGCGCTCGTAGTGGGTGTACTTGAGGGTGACCGCGTCGTCCACGAACAGGCCGTCGAGCAGGTACAGCTCGCGCAACTGGTCGTTGCTGGCGCCCTTGATCGCGTCGGGATGGGTGGCGTAGTGGGTCTTGCAGTACAGGGACATGGGGATCTCCGGAGCAAGCAGGGCTTGCCGCAGCCCGCAGGAGCGACATTCTAGCCACTCTGGTTAACCGGTGTCATTGCGCAGTGCACGAAATGAGGTGCAACCGTGCACGCAGCTCTTCCTTCTCCCATCGGGAGAAGGTGCCCCGCAGGGGCGGTTGAGGGTACGGGCACAGCCTCGTGTGCCCAAACTCCGCGCGTCGCTTTCGCGCCGGACCCTCACCCCAACCCCTCTCCCGATGGGAGAGGGGCTCGGCTCTTCCTTCTCCCGTCGGGAGAAGGTGCCCCGCAGGGGCGGATGAGGGGACGGGCGCAGCCTCGTGTGCCCAAACTCCGCGCGTCGCTTTCGCGCCGGACCCTCACCCCAACCCCTCTCCCGGCGGGAGAGGGGCTTCAATCCTCCGGCGGCTGGCAGGAGTCGCGCACGATCAGGTGCGGGCGCACGCTGGCGATCGCCAGCGCCGGGGTGCCTTCGGGCTGGATCAGCATCGCCGCGGCGGTGCGTCCGGTGTCGCGGGTGTGGCGGCGCACCGAGGTCAGCGACGGCCACAGGCGCGAGGCCAGCGGGCTGTCGTCGTAGCCGATGATCGACAGTTGCCGCGGGATGTTGATGTTGGCGCGCAGCGCGACCTTGTACACGCCGGCCGCCATCTCGTCGTTGCCGGTGAAGATCGCACTCGGGCGGCGCTTGCCCAGCAGCAGCTTCTCGGCCGCGGCCACGCCGGATTCGAAGGTGTAGCCGGCCTCGACGATGCGCTCCGGCGGCAGTTCGATGCCGCGCCGGGTCAGCGCATCGATGAAGCCCGCGGTGCGCTCGTGCGCGGAGCGGTAGGCGCTGGGGCCGGTGATCAGGGCGATGTCGCGGTGGCCCAGCGATAGCAGGTAGTCGGCGGCCTCGGCGGCGCCGTCGCGGTCGTGGGTGACCACCATCTGCGAGGTGGCGTCCAGCGGCAGCGAGGCGATGCGGGTGTAGCGCACGCCGATGCCGGCGAGCATGTCCGCCAGCGCCTGGTCCTCGGAGGCGCGCGGCACCAGGATCACCCCGTGCAGCTTCTGCTGCTGCACGAAGCGGCGCACGCCCTCGATGTAGCCGGGACTGCGGCTGTCGCAGGGATGCACCACCAGTTCGAAGCTGGAGCCGCGCAGCGCGTCCAGCGCGCCGTACTGCATGTCCACGATGTACTGCGCGGTGGGGTTGTCGTAGACCATGCCGATCAGGAACGAGCGGCGGAACGCCAGTCCGCGCGCCAGCGGGTCCGGCGCGTAGCCGACCTCGCGCATCAGCGCCTCGACCTTCTCGCGGGTGTCCTTGCGCACCAACGGCGAGTTGTTGATGATCCGCGACACCGTCTTCTTCGACACCCCGGACAAACGCGCGATGTCGTTGATCGTCGCCGCCTTGCCATGGACGGACGCGTGGACATCGGACGGGGTGGGTTTGCTCGGCGCCATGGACGGAAGACCGGACGGAAGAGCTCGGATTCTACCGGTAGTCATGTTCACTCCACGCGCGATGGCGGAATTGGCGGAAATCGACGCCGCCGGCGCACGACGCCGGCGACGCGGCGATGGCTCACCCGCGCAGCGCGCGCGGCAGCCACAGCGACAGTTCCGGGAAGAACGCCACGATCAGCAGCACGCACAGCGCCGCCAGCCAGAACGGCCAGATCGTGCGCATGCTCTGGGCCACGGTGATCTGCCCGATCGAGGTGCCGATGAACAGCACCGAGCCCACCGGCGGGGTGATCAGGCCGATGCCGCCGGCCAGCACCATCACCAACCCGAAGTGGATCGGGTCGATGCCGTAGGCCTTGGCCACCGGCAGGAAGATCGGCGTGCAGATCAGGATCTTCGGCGCCAGGTCCATGAACATGCCCAGCAGCAGCAGCATCACCACGATCATCAGCAGCACGGTGTGCTGGCTGTGGGCGATGGACTGCAGCAGGTGCACCGCCGCCGCCGGCACCTGCAGGTAGGCCAGCAGCCAGCCGAACACCGCCGCGGTGGCGATCACGAACAGGATCACCCCGGTGGTGCGCGCGGCATGCGTCACCGCGGCGAAGAACTCGGCCCAGCGCAGTTGCCGGTACAGCAGCGCGGTGACCAGCAGCGCGTACACCACCGCGATCGCCGCGCTCTCCACCGCCGTGAAGATGCCGGCGCGGATGCCGACGAAGATCAGCGCCACCAGGCCCAGGCCCGGCAGCGCGCCGATCAGGCGCAGCGCCACCGCGCGCCAGCCTGGGAACGCCTCGGTGCCGTAGCCGCGCGAACGCGCCACCGCATAGCCGGTGATCATCATCGCCGCGGTCATCAGCAGCGCCGGCACGATGCCGGCCGCGAACAGGTCCGCGATCGACAGGCCGCCGCCGGCCGCGGCCGAGAACAGGATCAGGTTGTGCGAGGGCGGCACCAGCAGCGCCACCAGCGCCGCGGTCATGCTGACGTTGACCGCGTAGTCGCGGTCGTAGCCGCGCTTGATCATCTGCGGAATCATCGTGCCGCCGACCGCCGAGACGTCGGCGATGGCCGAACCGGACACACCGCCGAAGAACAGCGAGGACAGCACGCTGACCTGGCCCAGGCCGCCGCGCATGCGCCCGACCAGCGACGACGCCAGCGCGATCAGGCGTTCGGAGATGCCGCCGCGCAGCATCAGTTCGCCGGCGAAGATGAACAGCGGAATGGCGATCAGCGACGCCGAGCCGCTGCCGGCGGAGATCTGCTGCACCAGCACGATCGCCGGCAGGTCCAGGTACAGGATCGTCGCCAGCGCAGCGGCGCCCAGCGCATACGCCACCGGCACGCCGATCAACAGCAACAGCACGAACAGCCCGAGCAGGAGTGCGATGGCCATGTCAGTTCACTCCTTCGGCAGTGGCCGGGCGCAGGACCTGCCACGCCTGGTACAGCGCGAACACGCTCATCAGCGCGCCGCCGATCGCCAGCGGCAGGTAGTTGATGCTCTGCGGCAACTGCGCGCCGGCCATCTTGATGTCCAGCCCGTCCAGCAGCAGCACGCCGCTCCACCAGGCGATGACCGCGCCGATGGCGACGATCAGCAGCGGACGCAGCAGGTCGATGCCGCGGCGCAGGTGCGCGTGCAGCTTCTCGGCCAGCAGGAAGAAGCCGAAATGACGCCGGGTGTGCACGCCGGCGGCGGCGCCCAGGCTCATCGCGGTGCTCAGCAACAGCAGCGTCACCGGCTCGGTCCAGCTCGGCGAATCGTTGAGCACGTAGCGGGTGAACACCTGCCAGCCCTGCACCACCACCAGCCCGAGCAGGGCGGCGGCGGCGATGCCGATGGCGAGGTGGGCGATCCGGTCCAGCAGCCGCTGCAGCGGCGCCACCGGGACGGCGAGGGCGGGGTCGGTCATGGGGATGGCCTCAGGCGAAATCGCGGATGCGGCGGTACAGGGTTTCGATCTCCGGCTGCCGCCGGTACTCGGCCAGCAGCGGCGCGGCGGCCTTGCGGAAGGCGGGCATGTCCACGGTGTTGAGCTCCACCCCGTAGTCGATCACGTCCTGCCGGGCCTTGGCCTCGGAGGTGTCCCACAGCTGGCGCATCACCGCCACCGATTGCCGCGCGCTCTCCACCACCAGCGCGCGGTCGCCCGGCGACAGCGCCTGGAAGCTGCGCCGCGACATCACCAGCACGTCCGGCGCATAGGAATGTTCGCTCTGCGACCAGTAGCGGGCGGCCTCGAAGTGGCGGCTGGACTGGAAGCTGCGCATGTTGTTCTCGGCGCCGTCGATCATGTGCGTCTCCATCGCCGAGAAGGTCTCGCCCAGCGACATCGGCGTCGGGTTGGCGCCGAGCATGCGCATCAGCTTGAGGAAGATGTCCGAGGACGCCACGCGCAGCTTGAGCCCGTGCAGGTCCTTGGGCTCGTGCAGCGGGTGCTTGGTGTTGTAGAAGCAGCGCGCGCCGGAATCGTAGATCGCCAGGCCGACCAGGCCGCGCTGCTCGAAGCTGGCCAGGATGCTGTCGCCGACGTGGCCGTCGATCGCGCGGCGCAGGTGCGCCACCGAGTCGAACACATACGGCAGGCACAGCGCCTGGGTCAGCGGGAAGGTGTTGTTCAGCGCGCCGGAGTACACGCGGGTGATGTCGATGGCGCCGAAGCGGGCCATGTCGATCGCCTCGGCTTCGCGGCCGAGCTGGCCGGAGTGGTACTGGCGCAGCTTCAGGCGTCCGCCGGTCTGTCGCTCCAGGGTCTGGCCGAACCAGCGCACCGCCTCCACGGTGGGGTAGTCGGCCACGTGCACGTCGGTGGCGGTGAGCAGCCGGCCGCCGCCGCCGGCCTGCGCCAGCGCGCCCAGCGGCGCGGCGGCGGCGGCGGCCAGGCCTGCGCCCAGGAAACCTCTACGAGTGATCATGCTGCGCCCTCCCGCGCGTTGGTCGGCGTGCCGCGGCTCAGGCCGCGACCGCCCTGCACTGCAATTCGCCGTAGCCCTCGAAACGGATCGTGGCGTGCTGGCCGATGGCGATGTCGTGGATGCCGGTGGCATTGCCGGTGGCGATCAGGTCGCCGCGCTTGAGCGGCCGGCCGCGCCGCGCCGACCGCGCCAGCGCGAACGCGAACGCCGCGCGCAACCCGCCCGGCAGCAGCGTGGCACCGCCGGCGCCGACGCGCTGGCCCTCGATCCAGGTTTCCGCCAGCAGCGCCGCTTCGTCCAGCGTGGTCCAGTCGGCGACCTCCGGCCCCAGCAGCAGGCCGTTGTTGTTGCCGAAGTCGGAGATCACCACGCGCGGCCCCAACTGGTTGATCGTGGCCAGCGGGCTGCTGGCCACTTCCACGCCGATGAACAGGGTGGACGGCACCTGCGCGGCCTGTTCGGGGGTCCAGTGCAGCTGATCGGCCGGCACGTCCGCATCCAGGCGCATCACGTACTCCGCCTCGACCGCGCCGAAGCCGCCGGCGAAGACCGGGATGTCGGTTGTTCCACCGGTAGCATCCCAGAGGTTGCGCGCGAAGATCGGGCCGAGCAGGCGTTCGTCGCCGGAATGGTCGCGGCGTTCGGCGGCGATGTAGCCGACCTTCCAGCCGACCACCCGGTCCGGCCACTGCTCGATCGCCAGGTCCTGCACGCGATAGGCGGTCTCCAGGTCGTCGGGAATGGTGCCGGGGAACGCAGGCAGCGCAGCGCCCTGTTGGCGGGCCTGGACGAAGCGGGCCGCGATGTCGGCCAACGCGGACGGTGGCGTATCCGAAGGGCCGGAATGAGTGCTCAAGGGCATCTCCGCAAGAGTGGGATCGGGGGATTGCTGCATCGCGCATCGACAGCGCATTGCGCAGTTGTATATGGTAAACCGGTGTCATTGGCAATGTGCGGTGCGGCAAAAAGCCGGGATTGGGCATTCGGGATGGGGGATTCGCGCAAGCGCTGTGACCTCCCCCGTTCTGCGTACCCATCGCTTGCGCGGTGCCGTGCGAGCGGATTAGCTGCACATCCTTGACCTGGGAGGGCGACGGATGCGGAACACGACGACAACGGGACGCAGCGGCATTGCGGATGCGGCCGACGGCAGCATCGACGACGGCGGCCGGCAGGGCCGGGCCTGGCGCCAGCGCCGGCTCGGCGTGCTGGGCGCGTTGCTGGCACTGGCGCTTGGCCTTGCCGGTCCCGCGCTGGCAGCCGATCACCCGAGCAGCGAAACCGCCGCCGAGCAGGCGGCGCGCATCCCGCTGTGGCCAGGCCCTGCCCCCGGTGCCGCGCCAGGCCCGGAGCAGGCGCGCATCGTCGAGCGCAGCGACGATCCGGCGCTGCCCGACCGCAGCATCAGCGGCCGCTACCAACCCTATCTGGTGGTGTACCGGCCGAAGACGCCGAACGGCAGCGCCCTGCTGGTCGCGCCCGGCGGCGGCTATGCGCGCATCGTGCTGGACAAGGAAGGCACCGCCCTGCTGCCGATCTTCGCCGAACAGGCCGGCATCACCCTGTTCGTGCTGCGCTATCGCTTGCCCGACGCCGAGGCCGCCGGCGCGGACGCGGCGGCGCAGCGCGACCTGCCGCTGGCCGACGCGCAGCGCGCGCTGCGGCTGATCCGCGCACGCGCCGCCGACTACGGCGTGGACCCGCACCGCGTCGGCGCGATCGGCTTCTCCGCCGGCGGGCATGTCGCCGCCAGCCTCGGCACCCGCTACGACGAGCGCGTCTACCCGGCGCGCGACGCGATCGACCGGCTCAGCGCGCGGCCCGACTTCCTGCTGCTGCTGTATCCGGTCATCGACATGGGCAGCGGGACCGCCGCGCACACCGGCTCGCGCCTGCGCCTGCTCGGCAAACACCCCGATGCCGCCACGATGACCGCCTATTCGCTGCAGAACCGCGTGACCGCGGCGATGCCGCCGACCTTCCTGGTGCATGCGCAGGACGACCGCGTGGTGCCGGTGGAGAACAGCCTGCTGTTCTACGCGGCGCTGCGCCAGGCCGGGGTGCCGGCGGAACTGCATCTGTTCGCGCATGGCGGCCACGGCTTCGGCACGCGCGGGATCGGCGGGCTGCCGCTGGCGGCCTGGCCGTCGCTGGCGCTGGCCTGGATGCGCAGCGTGCAGGGCGGGGCGGACGCGCTGGCACCGATCCCACCGATCGCCCCTGCGCGCTAACCGCCGCGATGCCGCACGCCACAGGCCGCACCCGATGAGCGGACACGCGCATGTGGATCCCTCCCGGCCGCACCGCGTACCGCCGGGCGGCACAACCACCTTGCCGGACCGCGCCCGGCCGCCCCTTTCCGCCGCCGCGGGCGATCGCCCGCCACCGGCCACGCTCGCACTCGGACTCCGCCACGCATGAAGACGCCCGCCTTCCCGCCACCAAGCGCATCCGCCACTGGCGCGCCGATAGCCCCCGCCGACCATGGCCGGCGCCGCTTCCTGCACGGCAGCGCGCTCGGCGCCCTGGCGTTGGGCGGTGCCCTGCCCCTCGGCGCCGCCGCGGCCGCGGCCACACGCCCGGCGGCGGATGCGCCGCTGGCGCGCACCCGCGGCGGCCGCATCCGTGGCGACCGCGACCAGGGCGTGCAGGTCTTCAAGGGCATCCCCTACGGCGCCGACACCGCGCCGCGCCGCTTCCAGCCGGCGCTGCCGGAAGCGCCCTGGCGCGGCGTGCGCGACTGCAGCGGCTATGCCGCGTCCGCGCCGCAACTCAAGCTCGAGCCGGTCAGCGAGGACTGCCTGTTCCTCAACGTGTGGACGCCCGGCCTGCGCGACGGCGCGAAACGCCCGATCCTGTTCTACATCCACGGCGGCGCCTACAACAACGGCTCCGGCAGCGACCCGCTGTACGATGGCGCGCGCCTGTGCCGGCGCGGCGACGTGGTGGTGATCAGCGTCAACCATCGCCTCAACGCCTTCGGCTACCTGTACCTGGCGCAGCTCGGCGGCGCCGCGTTCGCAGCGTCCGGCAATGTCGGCCAGCTGGACCTGGTGCAGGCGTTGCAGTGGGTGCGCGCGCACGCGGCCGAGTTCGGCGGCGATGCCGGCAACGTCACCGTGTTCGGCCAGTCCGGCGGCGGCGCCAAGATCGCCACGCTGATGTCGATGCCGGCCGCGCAGGGCCTGTTCCATCGCGCCTGGACCATGAGCGGCCAGCAGGTCACCGCCGCCGGGCCGCGCGCGGCCACGCAGCGCGCGCAAGTGCTGCTGCAGGCGCTGGAACTCGATCCCGCGCGCCTGGACGCGTTACGCACGCTGCCCATGCAGCGCCTGCTCGAGGCCACGCGCATGCGCGATCCATCGCGGGTGGAGAACACCTCCCTGTACCTGGGCCCGGTGCTGGATGCGCAGGCGCTGCACCGGCATCCGTTCTGGCCGGACGCACCACGGCAATCGGCGCGGATCCCGATGGTGATCGGCAACACCCACGACGAGACCCGCGCCTTCCTCGGCAACGATCCAGCCAACTTCGCGCTGACCTGGGACACGCTGCCGGCCAAACTGGAGCAGGAACAATACGTGGACCTGCTGCCGCAGGTGGTGATCGCCGAATACCGGCGCTTGTATCCGCACTACACGCCGAGCGAGGTGTTCTTCGCCGCGACCACCGCCGGGCGCTCGTGGCGCGGCGCGATCGAGGAAGCCGAGGCGCGCGCGCGGCAGGGCGCGCCGACCTGGGCCTATCAACTGGATTGGGGTTCGCCGCTGGACGGCGGCAAGTTCGGCGCCTTCCACACCCTGGACATCCCGCTGGTGTTCGACAATATCCGCCAGCCCGGGTCGCGCACCGGCGACGGTGCGCAGGCGCAGCGCATGGCCGATGTGATGAGCGAGGCGTTGCTCGCCTTCGCCCGCCATGGCGATCCCAACCATGCCGGCCTGCCGCACTGGGCACCGTATTCGCTGGCGCGGCGCGAGACCATGCTGTTCGATACCGACAGCCGCCTGGCGCACGACCCGCGCGGCGGCGAGCGCCGGCTCTATCAGCAGGTGCCGTTCGTGCAGCGCGGGACGTTGTGAGCCGGTTCGCCGTCATCCACGGCATCCGCACGACCCTCTGCTACGAGCCGGAGTACTTCCAGTACAGCCTGGATGTCCGGGTGTCGTAGACCATCACGCCCGCGCCCTTGGTGAACTCGGTCTGCGGGCCAAGTTCGTCCGATTCGCTGAAAAAGAAGGTGACCACGAAGCGCGAGGACGTTGCCACGGGAAACGTGGGGCAACCTTTAATCAGGGGGGATTCGGGTTCGGCCCAGTGCTCCAGCTCGAACTGCTTGGCGAGGTCGAAGGGACCACGCTGCCAGTGCTGCCGCGCGGCCGCAGTGGCCCAGTAGGCATCGGGAATCCTCGCCACATCGACGGCATAGGAATAGAAAAATCCATCGAGAAATCCCACGTCCTCGCAGAATTGCGGTATCCCGCGCAGGGAGGTGACCTGGTCCAGCCCGCTGCGCCGCAGTTGATCGCGCATTGCGCCGACAGCCTTGTAGCTGTGCAGCATCATGCCGGCCGTCTGCAACTGCACGATCGCCCCCAAGGGGATCACCAACCACAGCGCGAGAACCCGCAACGGCTTGAGCAGACGCATCGATCACCTCGGCGAAACGCTCTCCACACCCGCTACCCTCGCATGCCGCACCGCCCAGCGCTACCCGTCGTGTCCCCGGCCAGCGCCACCTGGTCGCCGCCGCCGATGCGTGCGCGTTGCAGCAGCATGGCGTCGCCGCCCTCGATCACGCCGTCGCAATGCAGGCCGCGTCCACGCAGGAGCGTCAACTCCCGGAGTAGTCCACGTAGAGCGTGGATGTCTGCGTATCGTAGGCCATCACCCCCGCTCCCTTGGAAGACGGGGTTCGCGGACCAAGATGGCCCGATTCGTCGTACAGGAAGGTGACCACGAAACGCGATGAATTCATCGAAGGAGCCCTATGGCATCTCGGTATCGCTCCCCAGGGCCGGCTCGCGTCCTCCAAAATGCGCTGCTCCGTAACGTCCTGGAATGGACCGCGATGCCAATGACGCCGCGCGGCGGCGCTGGTCCAGTAGGCATCGGGAATTTTCGCGACATCCACGATATAGGTGTAGGCGAAGCCGTCGAGAAATCCGATGGACTTGCAGGCGTGGAGCACGCTGCGTATATGCGTGACCCCGCCAAGTCCGCTGCGTTGCAGTCGATTGCGCATCTCGTCGGCGTCGTCGGAACCGTAGCGCAAGTAGTCCGACACCGGGTTCGACGGCAACGCCATGAGCCCGAGATAGCCATGCAAGGCGATGGCCGTCGCGATCACAGACTCCAGCAAAAGAAGCGTCGACAGCTTGACCAAGCGCACCCTTCACCTCCACCACGATGCCCGTCTCACCAGCATGGCATGGCAGCGCATGGGGACGCTACCAGCCGCCAGCACGTCGCCGATGCTGGCACTCACCCGCTTCGCTGCCGCGTCGGCATGTTCGACGGCCCATGCTCGACGGCCGTCGCCGCTGCGTGCGTGCCATGCGTCTTGCACCGGTCCGCGCTGCCAGTGTTGTTGCGCCGCCTTGCTGGTACAGAACGCATCGGGAATCTTGGCTACATCGGCCACATGGAATACGCGTAGTCCCGCTGCATCGGCTCATCGGGCGGCTCACAGGCGTGTTCCATCCGGCGCACGCGCATCACCGCATCGCGTTCCGCCTGCTGCATCTTCTCGCGCAAGCGGTCGGCATCGTCGTTGCGGTCGATGGATTTGGACACCGGGTTGGGCGGGAGCAGGTCGAAACCGACGCATCCTTGCACCACCGCTGCCACCACCATCACAAGGAGCAGCGCGATTTTTCTCGTCTGCATGGAAAGCGCCATTGCGCGGGACACCAACCCATCCACGGTCGCCAGCGTAATGCGCTCCCGACCGACGCTCACGCGACGGTCCTACCAACCCGTGTCCTCGGCCAGCACCACCTGGTTGCCGCCGCCGATGCGCGCGCGCAGCAGCAAGTCCTCGGCACGTTGCATCAGGGTTGCAGCGGTGTCGGCGGGCGTGGCGAGCAGGGCGCCGACGCTGACGCCGAGCTGTTCGTTGGCCATGTCGGCGTGCGCGATCGCCAGCAGCTCGACCATGTCGCGCAACGCCGGCGCCACCTGCCGCAGGTGCGCGCCGCTGGCGTCGTACAGCACCAGTGCGAAGCGATCGGCCTCGATGCGCATGGTCACGTCCATCGGCCGCAGCAGGCATTGCAGCACCTCGGCCACGTCCACCACGGCGCGATCGGCCTCCTGCGCGCCGTAGCGCTGCACGAAGGCGGCGTATCCATCCAGTTCGACCAGGATCAACGCCAATCCGCGCTGCAGGCGCCGGGTTTCGGCCAGCGCCACCGCCAGGTGCTCTTCGAAACGGCGGCGATCGCCAAGGCCGGTCAGCGCATCGCGCAAGGCCTCGTCGTCGCGTACCCGCCGCTGCAGAAATCCTTCGCGACGCGAATGCTCGCGCAGGTAGCCGCCGACCGCGCCGATCGGCACCGCCGCCCACAGCAACCATTGCAGCCGCAGGTAGGCGTCGCGCGCCGGGCCGTCCAGCAACAGCTGCGCGGCGGCGGCGCTGATCGCGCACAACGCGAGCGCCACCGCCACGCTCTGCCACAAGGCCAGGCCCAGCGGGAAGAAGCCGGCGACGATCACCAGCGTCATCACCGCCGCGGCATAGCGCAATTCCTGCGGCGGATAGCCGATGCTCGACAGCACCAGCCCGGTGCCGCCGACCAGCAGCAGCAGCGCCGCCCGCCCTGGCCCGTGCGTGGACGCACGATGGATCGACACCGCCACCCACAGCAGCGCCAGCAGGGTGGCGGCGCGGATCGCCACCGCGTAGCCGACCAGCCCGGTGCTGCCGCTCCAGCCGAAATGCCATGCATCCCAGGTCAACAGCGCCAGCGCGATCAGCACGCCCAGCGACGCGGCCACGCGCTGCGCGAAGCCCATGGTCGAGGCGATGTAGCGGCGGTAGGCCTGTTCCAGCGGCGGATCGAAGCGCAACGCGGCGAAGCCGTTGCGCAACTGCCTGGCGTAGGCCTCGCCGGACACGGGGTCGGGCGGTCCTTCGTAGCGTTGGTGCATGCGATCCCCTGTACGCAGCGGCGCGGAGCTGAAGGTGGAGACGGTCACAAAACCCGCCGTGCGCCACCCAGCGCCAACGCTGCAGACTTCGACTTCCGCGTACATGAGAAAGCACCGGCGCGGGAATGTCCACTTTTCCGCCGCCGCGCATGCAGGCCGCTGCCCGCGCGATGCGGCACGTGGCGCCGTCGCGGGCCGGCGCGCAATGACGGCGCGGGTGCCCGCGCCGCGCCGGGTTCAGGCCTTCGCCGGCAGCGCCCAGACGCTGTTGGGATCGCCGTTGCGGCCACGGTGGCGGGTCGCGCGCGCGATCTGCCAGTACACCCAGGCCAGCGCCAGGGCGCAGCCGTCCACCGCCAGCAGCAGCGGGCTGCTCCACGGCGCCACCCAGCCCTCGGCGCCGCGCAACCCGGCCAGCGGCACCAGCGCGGTCAGCACGGCGCAGGCCAGCAGCAGCTCGTACGCGCCGCGCGCGGTGGGGCGCAGCAGCGCCCAGGCCACGCCGAGCGCGAACACCGCGTAGTACACGTGGCGTTCCTGCCCGGGCGGCAACAGCCGCGCGGCGACGAACAACGCCGACACCCCGGCCACGCAGCCCAGGCAGACGCCGAGCGTGAGCCGCGCCAGCACATGCGTGCGCCACGGCTGCGCCTGCTGGCGCCGCTTGCGCCGCGCCTCCACCCACAGCAGGTTGCCGCTGTAAAACAGGAAGGCGCCGCCCAGGCCGAGCAGGAAGTACAGCCACTGCAATGGCGCGCCGCCGTAATTGGCGTAGTGCAGCGCCTGCAACCCGCGCAGCGCCGCCACACCGGGCGACATGCTCTGCGGCGCCAGCACCCGCAGCACCTTGCCGGTGGCCGCCTCCATGGCCACGCCGGCCAGCGTATTGAGCCGGCGCTGCGCCTGATGCCCATAGATCTCCACGCGCGCATTGGCATCGCCGGCATCGTGGAAGGACAGGCTTTCCGGCACGAATCCCGGGTTGGCCGCGCGCGCCCGCGCCAGCAATTCGGCCACCGGCAGCGGCGGCAGCGCGCGCTGCGCCGGTTGCGCGTGCGGCGCCAGTTCCAGGTCCGGTTCCAGCACCTGCATCAGCTTGCCGTCGAACACCAGGTACTGGAACGGCGCCAGCAACAGCACGCCCAGCGCCAGCACCGCGCCGGACCAGGCGAAGATCACGTGGAACGGCAGCGACAGCATGCCGACCACGTTGTGCGCGTCCTGCCAGAAGCGCTTGACGTTGCGCCCCAACCGCAGCGCGAACAGGTCCTTCAGGAACACCGGCGCGTACAGCACCACGCCGCTGACCAGCGCCAGGCCGTACAGGATGCAGACCACGCCGAACAGGTAGAGGCCGAAGGTGCGCGGCAAGCCTGCGGTGAAATGCAGGTCGTACAGGAAATCGACGAACCCGCTGCGCTGCGGCAACTGCACCGGCCGCCCGTCGGCGCCAGGCTGGAACTGCACGATACCGCCGAACGGCTGCGCCGCCGGCCCATAGGCAAGCAGCCGCGGCTGCGCCCCATGCTCGCCCGGCAGGTTCAGCGTGAACGACGCCGCCAGCGCCGGATGCCGCGCCAGCACCGCATCGGCCAGCGCCTGCGCCGCCTGCTCGGGATTCTGCGGCGGCGGCGCGACCGCGGCGGCCGGGCGCGGCCAGTCGTTGAGTGCGTGCGAGAACACGGTGATCGCGCCGGCGTAGAAGGCGATGAACAAGGCCATGCCGGCGAGCAGGCCCATCCAGCTATGCGCCGCGAGGAACTGGCGCAGGGTCGCCGCCTTCATGCCGCCACCTGCACGATGCCGGCGGCCTTCAACGCGTAGATCGCGGCGTGGCACAACAGGGTCGCCGCGCCCAGCCACAGCCAGGCGCGCGCGCCGCTGCGGAACACGAACGCCAGCGCCATCGCGCCGATCCACAGCGGGAACATCAGCAGCAGCCAGGGCAGCGTATGCACCTGTAGCGCACCCGGCCACAGCAGCACGCACAGCCCCACCACGCCCACCGCCAGCGGCAGGCCCAGCACGATCGCCGCCAGCCACCTAGCCCACATCGGCACGGCCTCCGCGCGCCTGACGCCAGGCGTCGAGGTACGGCAGCACGGTGGCGCCCAGCATCAGCGCGCTCAGCGCCGCGAAGGTGCCGGCCCAGACGCCGAGCGCGGCGATCGCCGCGGCCAGCGCCAGCGCGCTCAGCGCCGCGCCGGCCACGCGCAGCGCGCGCGCGTGGCGGCGCCAGCGCGGGCGCAGGCGCTGGTGCGCGGTGGCCAGGTAGAACGCCAGCGCCGCGAACGCGGCGGCAAGCAGGTACACGGCGGTGAGCGGCGCGTGCGGGCTCATCGGTGGCTACCAGCGCATCTCGAAGCCGATCCCGACCACGCGCGGCGCGCCGAGCACGACGATCGGCTGGTCGGTCCAGCGATACTGCAGGTACTGCCGGTCGAGCAGGTTGTTTGCGAACACCCAGGCGCTCCAGTCCAGGGTCTCGTAGCCGAACTTGGCGTTGACCAGCGTGCGCGAGGCCAGCTGCGGCGCATCGGTGCCGATATCGGTGTAGACCCTGTCGCGGAAGTTGCCGTTGAGGTTGGCGACCCAGCCGCCGCCGAAGCGCCAGTTGGCGCCCACGGCCGCGGTCCAGCGCGGCGCGTAGGCGAACTCGCGGCCGGCATAGTCGGTGATCTCGGCGCCGGCCACGGTCTTGAATTCGTCGAAGCGGGTGCGCGAATAGCCCAGCGACCCATACCAGTCGAATCCCTCGCCGAGCCGGTGACTGGCCTCCAGCTCGAAGCCGTACAGGTGCGCGCGCCCGGCGTTGATGGTGTTGTAGTCGTAGTCGTTGAGGCCGAAGAAGGCGAAGACCTGCTTGTCCTTCCAGTCGATGTAGTAGGCGTTGGCGTTGACGCTCAGGCGCCCGTCCAGCCACTGCGAGCGCAGCGCGGCCTCGTAGTTCCAGGTGTATTCCGGGTCGTAGGCGAAGGCCTGGCTGCGCGCGGTGTTGAAGCTGGAACCGCCGGAGCGGTAGCCGCGCTGCACCACCAGGCTGGCGGCCAGGTCCTTGCTCCATGCGTAGCGGACGCCGACCTTGGGCAGGAACGCGCTGAAGTCGCGCGCGTTGTTCGGCACCTCGCCGCTGGCCGCATCGACGATCCCGGCCACGCCGGCGTTGATCGCATTGATCGCCTGGTACAGCGCGGTGCCCGGGCTGGCGAAGCTGGCCGCGCTCGGATAGGTGCCGACGAAGGTCGCATCGGTGCTGGAGGCCATCTCGTAGCGCTGGCGGTCGTAGCGGAAGCCGCCGATCAGCGAGAAACCGCCGCCGACATGCCATTGCCCGTCGGCGAACAGCGCGCGGTTCTCCGAGGTGGTCGGCGCCGCGCTGACGTACAGCACCGGAATCACCGGCATCGCGCGCCCATAGGCGGCCGAGATCGCCGCCGCGTTGGCGGCCGGGAAGCCGGCGCCGCGCAGCAGGCGGGTGATGGTGGCGAGGGGCGTGTTCACGTTGAGCCGATTGACCAGATCGTCGTCGGTCTGATGCCTGGCCCAATACGCGCCGAACAAGCCTTCCAGCGCCTGGCCGTCGTAGTTCAGGCGCAGCTCCTGCGAGGTGGTGCGGGTGCTGTTCACGCGCCTGGCATCGGCGATCTGCGCGGCGCTGCGGTCGCCGTCCCAGGTGCTGTCGAGGTCGACTTGGTTCCACGCCGTCACCGCCGACAGCGACCAGGCCGCGTTGAGGGCGTAGTCGACGTTGAGGGTGGCGATGTCGCTGTCGGTGCGGTTGCGGTTGGGGACGTTGTCGTGGTTGACCCGGCGCGCCAGGGCCCCCGGTTCGTCGCTGTGCAGGTACACGTACAGGTAGGGTCCGGTGCGGTGCGCCTTGGTGTAGCCGAGCTGGACGCGCAGGCCCGCGATCGCCGACGACGTCCACAGCAGCTTGCCGCGATAGGTCAGCGCGTGCTGCGCGTCGTCGGACGCCTGGCGCGTGTCGTTCCACAGGTAGCCATCGAAGCTGCGCTGCTCGACCGAGGTGCGGAACGCCAGTTCGTCGGCCAGCAACGGGCCGCCGAACGCCGCGGCCAGGGTGCGATCGGACGGGTCGGAGGCCAGCACGCGCGCCTTGCCCTCCCAGGTCATGGTCGGCTCGGCGGTGTGCAGGATCACCGCGCCGGCCAGCGCGTTCTCGCCTTGCAGCGTGGACTGCGGCCCGCGCAGGATCTCCACCTGCTGCAGGTCCCACAGGCTCAGCGGCGCCGAGCTGGTCGCATTGCGCGGCAGCGCCGCGCCGTCCAGGTAGATGGTGGTCAGCGGCGCATCGCCGCCGCCGTCGATGTCGCGGATGCCGCGAATGGTGAAGCCGGTATCGCCGTAGCTCTGCGCCACGTTGGCGGTGCGGTTGAGCACCTCGTACAGGTTCTGCAGGTTTTCCTGCTCGATCCGCGCCTCGGTGGTCACCGCCACGCTGCTGCTGGTGTCCTGCAGCGTGCGCTGACGCTTCTCGCCGGTGACAACGATGCGGTCCAGGGTGGTGGGATCGGCGGCGTCGGCGGCCAAGGCGTGCGCCGGGCTGGCCAGGGCCGCGGCGATGGACACAGACAAAGGAAGAAAATGGACCCGCACGCGCATCGCTCCGTGTAATGCAACATCGAACGGAGGCATGGCGATGGCTGTGCCTGGCTGCCGGACCCGGCAGCGCTGGGCGCGGACTTTAACAGAGTGTGAAGATCGCGGCTACATATTCGTGCGGCGTATCCCGGTGTCCGCGGGCATGGGGCGCCGCGTTGGCCACGGCGGAATTCACCCTGGGGGCTCTCCTCCGCTTTCCGGAAAGCGAGCGTTGCCTTCTGTAGGAGCGGCTTCAGCCGCGACAGAAAGTATCGATGGATGCTGTCGCGGCTGAAGCCGCTCCTACAGAAGCGCAGGTGCGATGGCGCAACCTGCCGACGGGTTGCGCCATCGCGGCTTCGGCCAACCGAAGCCGCGTTGCCGGACTACCGGCCTTTACGCATCAATGCCAATGCACGTCGACCGACACACCGACGATGCGCGGCTCGTTGTACACCGCCGCCATGTAGTTCTCGATCACGCCCTTGAGGTTCTTCTCGTTGGTGATGTTGCGCGCGAACGCCGCCACTTCCCACGCGCCGTAGTCGCCGCTGTAGCCCAGCTTCAGCCCTCCCTCGAAGTTGCCGTTGGACTTGAACTCGGCGGTGTCGTACAGCACGAAGTTGGTCTTGCCCTGCTTGTTCCAGTCGGTGGCGACGAAGAACGCGCCGCCGTCGGCGACCGGGATGTCGTAGCGCGCCGCCAGGTTCACGTTGTAGGTGGGCGCGTTCGGCAGCGGATTGCCGTCGATCTGGGCGAAGGTGTTGGCGCCGACCTTGATCGTCGGATCGTTCACCGTGCACACCACCACGCCGTTCAGCCCGCACACCTGCGCGTACACGCGCTTGTCCTGGATCTCGCTGTGCAGCAGGCTCAGGCCGGCGCTGAGGGCCAGGTTCGGGATCGGCCGCCAATCCAGATCGGCCTCCAGGCCGTAGGCCTTGGCCTTGTCGGCGTTGAACAGCACGCCGTTGCCGTTGGAGTCGTTGCCGTTGAGCTGGATGTCGTCGACGGTATAGGTGAACCCGGTGACGTTCAGGCGCAGCCGGTTGTCGAACAGACTGCTCTTGATGCCCGCTTCCCAGGACAGGATGGTTTCCGAATCGGCGGTGGTGAAGTCGGCGTTGAACACCGCCGAGCGGCCCTGGATGGTCGGGCCACGGAAGCCGCGCGCCACCTTGGCATAGACGCCGACGTTGTCGTTGATCGCGTACATCGCGCTGAAATCCCAGCTCGGCTGGGTGTCGGCCATGCGCACGTCGCGGCGGCCGCGGTAGGTCACCACACCGGCCGCGGTGTCGGCGGTCTTGAGCAGCTTGGTCTCCTTGCTGTCGCGGGTCTGGCGCACGCCGGCGGTCAGGGTCAGCGCATCGGTGACCTTGTAGGTCAGCTGGCCGAAACCGGCCCAGGAGGTGTTGCTGTTGCGCAGGCGCACCCAGTTGTTCGGATTGCGCGCGGCGGTCTGCAGGAAGTAGGCGCGCTGGTAGAAGTCGGTGGTGTCCTTGCCGTCGAAGTAGAACGCGCCGGCCTGCCACTGCAACGGCGCATCGCCTTCGCTGGCCAGACGCAGTTCCTGCGTGTACTGGTCCAGGTCGCGCACCTGGCCCATCGACTGGCCGTAGCCGTTGGGCACGCCGTTGACCGGATAGTTCGCCGCCGCGCCGCCGTCGGTATCGCCGCGGCTGTAGCCGGAGGTGGTCTCGTAGGCGCTGATCGAGGTCAGCGACACGCCGCCGAAGTCGTACACCGCCTTGAGCGAGCCGCCGTGGGTCTTGTAGGCCTGCGGATTGTCGTGCGCCTCGTCGTAGGCGACCTGATCGCGCGGCACATCGACCTTGTCCGAGCCCTTGGTGATGGCATTGCGCAGGAACAGCGTGGAGGTGCCGTCGTAGTCGCGGGTATGCGCCGAGGCCAGCAGCGAGAAGTTCTCGCTCGGCTTGAGCAGCAACTGCAGGCGCGCGTTGCGATCGTTGTAGCCGCCCATCGCGTCCTTCTCCGGCGTGACCGTGCCGTCGGCGCTAAGGCCACTGTAGGTGTTGTCCACCCAATCGTCGCGGTGCTGGTACAAGGCCGACAGGCGGAACGACAGCACATCGTTGATCGGGCCGCCGAAGCCGCCGTCCAGCGATGTGGTGCCGTAGCTGCCGTAGCTGGCGCTGAGCCGGCCGCTGTAGTCGTCGCTGGGCTTGATGCTGTCGAACTTGACGATGCCGGCGGTGGTGTTGCGGCCGAACAGCGAACCCTGCGGGCCGCGCAGCACTTCCACCTGGTCCAGGTCGTAGACCGGGTTGGACTTCAGTACCACGTGTTCCAGCACCACGTCGTCCTGGATGATCGACACCGGCTGCGAGGCGCCGAGATAGAAGTCGATGTTGCCCAGGCCGCGGATGTAGAAGCGCGGGAAGATGCGCCCGGTGGTGGTCTCGGCGTAGAAGCTGGGCACGCGGCCGGACAGCGCCAGCAGCGTGTCGTCGCCGCCGGCGGTGTAGTTGCGCATCGCATCGCCCTGCACCACGCCCACCGACACCGGCACCTCCTGCAGGTTCTGCTCGCGGTGCTCGGCGGTGACGGTGATGGTGTCCAGCGAGGTCGCCGCATCGCCGGTCGCCGCGCGCGCGGGCGGCGGCGCGCTGCCGACCAGCGACGGCGCCGCATCCTGGGCGATGGCCGCGGTGGCGAGCGAGGCCAGCAGCAAGCCGGCGCAGGCCTGCGCCAGGCGGTTGCGGGCCAGGGCAGCGGGCGGGCGCGGGGCAGGCGCGGCCGGGCGGCGCGCGGAGACAGAGCGATGCAACAACATTGGGGATTTTTCCTTTGGGCGCTGGATGACGATTCCGTTCGGCTTGCGCAACAGTCCGCGACGGCGCGCCATGATATGGCGTAGCGCGGCACGATATGTCACATGTATTGCATCCCGATTTCAGCGCGAACGCTTGACCACGCTCGGCGTGTCTGCTCGCCTATCGCCGACCATGCTCCGCTGCTCCGGGTTCGCAAGCGGCAACGGTGAGTGGTCATCGCGTTCTTCGGCATCGGGGCTGTTCCGCTCCGGGCGGACATCGGCGCCGCCTGGAAACAGCAAGCGCAGGCCCGCAACAGGAACCGCCCCGGCGCGACGAGCCCTCAGTCGCTGTCGATGCCGATGACGGTCAGCAACAGCGGCACGTCGCCTTGCGCGGCCGCCGTCTCCGACAGCGTGCCGGTGACGCGCACGATCTGGCCGGCGCCTTCCTCTTCCAGATGCGTGGCCTGGTCTTTGCTCACTTCCAGGCGCAGGCGGCGCACGGCCTCGTGGCGCGGTGCCTGTCCGGCGGGCGACGCCGCCACGCACACCGGTCTGGGCAACACCAGAATCTGGCTGCCGGATCCGGGTGTCGCGGGCGCCTGGGGCGGACGCTCCAGCTTGCCCGACAGCGTGATCTTGATCGGACCTTGGGGCAGACAGTGTGTCTGCGCCTGCGCCAACGGCGCCGCGCCGGACGACAGGCAGACGAGCAGCAACGGGAGGCGCAACGACATTGGGGATCCGGGGACGCGGAGAGGCGGGCAAGCATACGGCAGTCATATGACCACTGCGCGCGGCGGCACACGACACACGCTGCACCGCTGCGGCGCTCGCCCGCCGCCGGATGCGCGATGCCGCACCTCGTGGCTAGCGCGCTTTCGCTGCGCCACCAGCCACGGGGAAGCCGAGCACGCGCAGGATCGGGCCGGTCACGAGGACGCCCAGGATCGAGCTGGGCGTGCCCCACAGCAGCACGGCGACATAGACCATGGATGCGCCACCGCCGGCATATGGCCGCACGCAATCGGTGTAGTACGCGAACGCCAGCCAGGGCGCGAACAGCAGGCAACCGCCGACGGCGCGCAACGGATTGGCCGTCGCCAACGCGATCAGCGGCGGCAGCAATGGCACCAGCAGGAACATGCCCAGCGCGGCCAGGAACTCGCCGATCCCGTGCTTGTAGCAGGCGGCGCTGTTGAATGCCTGCAACCCCACGACCCCGAGGATGGCGGCGACGCCATAGAGCCTTGCGCGAGTGCGATCGATCAGCATGAGGGATTGCGCCTGGTGCTGGCCGCCCGCGGAGCGGAAGCGGCTTGGTCGAATTGTCGGCAGCCCGTGGCTATCGCAGATCGGCTTCGACGGAACGGAAAGGTGCCTGGGCATCCTACCGCTACCGCGTTCCCTAGCGATTGACGACGGGAACCTGGATCTTCTTGCCGCACCTGGAACAGAACGCGTCGCCTGCCGCGACCGGATGACCCTCCGGGCACGTCGGCGGAATCAGCAACCGCGGGTTGCGATAGGCCGAGTAGAAGATCACGAACGCCGCGCCATAGAAGGCCATCCAATGTCCGGAGAATCCGGTCGCGATGCCAGCGGGCATGCCGGCGCTGCGATGCGGCGGGAACTCGTCGGTGAACATGAACCACAGGAAGGTGAGGGCCGCGTAGGCGAACAGGACGCCGTTGACATACCGCATCCACGCCGGGCAACCGGACAGGACCGTCTTCCAGAAGATCTCCGGGGGCGTTCCCTGCGTGGCGCGATTGCCCACCAGCACCGCGGGAATCCACACCACGAAGATGCCCAGGTGCAGGCCCCACACCAGTTCGTGGCCCGGGATCGGGAGACCGAACCAGGACGCGATGTTCACGTAGAGGCTCAGCAGCAGCCCCACCTCCGCCAGGGCCATCAACGGGAGAAGAAGTCCTGCCATCGTCGCTCCTGGGTCGGGAATCGGGAATCGGGAATCGGGAATCGGGAATCGGGAATCGGGAATCGGGAATCGGGAATCGGGAATCGGGAATCGGGAAAAGCCTAGCGGCCGCGTGACGGGATGCAAGCCGGGAACGCTGCGGGCGGTGACGCGGTCACACCGCCGCTTTCCGCAGCCCCGCCCCGCGCGTGCATCCTCAGGGCACGACGGCGCGGATCTGTACCACGTTGCCCTCCGGGTCGTGCCCATCCAGGTGCAGCTGATCGCGCCAGCGCCACGCCGAGGCGAGCGGCTTGAACGCGCCGCCGCACGCCTCGGCGGCGGCGCGGGCATGCTCCAGGCTCTCCACCAGGAACGAACACTTCAGCGGTGTCCTGGTCCTGATGTGGAGCGGGACCGGCTCGGCAGCGGGCGTCGCGGCGCAGGCCGTGTGCACCACCGCGATCTCGTAGTGCGCGTTTCCCACCACCACGAACGCTTCGTCCTGGTCCACCGGTTGCAGCGACAGCGTGCGCCTGTAGAAGTCGGCGACACGCCGGATGTCGCTGGCGTAGATCACGGTCAACGCATGAATGGGCGCGGATGGGGTCATGGGGTCGGCTCCGGCTCGAAGGGGTGGTCCGGCAGCGCCTGCCCGCACCAGGGGCAAAAATGCGCAAACGCGTACTTGTCATCGATCAGCCAGCATGCGTCTTCGCCCCTGAACATCTCGAAGGAAAAGCGGACGTCGGCGTCCGGATGCGTGATGGCGCGATACATTGTGACGCAACAGTACTTGCTGAAGCGTTCGCGATGCGCGACGCGCTCCGGGAATTCCTCGTCCAGCCAGTCCTCGCGCCACTGCTGGCATGCGGTGCAGTCCTCGACATGCGCTGCCGCCTCGAACGACACGCGATCCGGAAAGTGCTCCGCTTCCACTTCGATCACGCCCAGGACCATCATCATCCGCTCGGGCGTCTCGTCCAGGCGTGGACGCAGGCGCACCATGATCTGCCTGGCGTGCTGGCAGGTGGCGTCGGCGGCCGCAGGCGACGTGGAGGTCATGGCTCGGCCGCCTTCGCCAGCCAGTGCACCAGCGCCGCCGGTGGAGTGAGCCGCAGGGCGCGTTCGGTGTTGCCGCGGTCGGGCGGCACCCCCTCGACCGTGACGACGCGCCTGTCCCGCTCGGCCCCTGGCCCTTGCGCATCCAGTTGCCGCACCGCGTCCTCCATCGCCGTCGGCCGGAGGTCGAACTCGGCCGCCCAGGCCGCATCGCGCAGCGTGTGATCCACCGCCGGACGCTGCGCGAAGTAACGGTGCACCTCCGCGAAGCAGCCCTCGCCGAAGAGCGCGTAAGGCGAATCGGCGTAGAACCCTTTCAGCGCCTCGTCGCTGTCCAGGCCTTGCCGTTGCGTTTCCGCCGACAGCGCCTGCCACGACCAGGCCGACAGGAACGGCGCACGGGCTTCCCCGGTGGCGATGAGCGCGGTGTAGGAGACGTCTTGCGCATGCTCCCGGAACAGCGCCTCCACCGCCTGGCGCGCCGCCTGCGCGATCGCCGCGGAGCGCGCTTGCTGGTTGGGAGGCGACGCGTTCATGAGGACATATGGTAGCGCTTGGCACTGCGGTCGGGCCGCACCAGCCAGGCGCCCGCTCTGCGCGGGTGGGAGAGGCTAGACGTCATCCGATTCCGATGGCCTACGACGGAAAGCACTCGCCATCCAGCCGATCCCGAACAGCAGCAGCGCCGGGCCAACGCCGAACCCCAACAGGTGGGGCCTGTACTGGGGCTGCCGATCGACGAAGGTGTTGTAGAGAACCCACACGAGGATCGCCATGCCGATGGCAGCGGACATCAATCCGAACAGGACCTGCGGCACGGCCAGCGCCCGGCAGGCGATCCGTAGCAACCGATTGGACGACGGGGCGTTGCGGCATTCCGCCGCCAGATCGCGTCCGTAGAGAATCGACAGGACCAGGCCGACCGGAATGCCCAACCCGAACCACCCGCTGAGGCGCAGCAACGGGAACGACAGGAGCAAGACCGACAGCCAGAGGATGAAGTGACGCGCAGTCTTGGACATCGGGCGGAAACCTGCGTTGGCCCCGCCGCGAACGGTGGGCGTGAGCGATCTGGCGGGGACTGCGACGCCCGCACATTAGCGGCCGCCACGCGCAATGACAACGTGGGGGAGCGAGGACGTGCACGCGGCCGGCATCGCGCACCCGGTCGACCGATGCAAGCGCGTCCAGATTGGCTCAAACTACCGAGTCGGACCTGTGGAGTGATCGAGATGCAGAGAGCCTGGCTGCTCGCCCTGTTGGCGCTGTCGGCGGCCGCGCACGCCGCGCCGAACGACGAAGAAGCGGCGACCTGCCGCAATGGTGCATTCGCCCGGTCCCCGGCCAGGTTCGCGCTGGCCCAGGTCGCGGTGCCGCGGCTGTATCTGCTCGACGACAGCAATGGCTGCCCTGGCAAGGGCGAGGCCGTGTGCCGGCAGCGCGCCTACGTGGTCAAGGGCGATGTGCTGGTGCTGGCACAGCACCGCGGCGGCTACGCCTGCGCGTTCTACCCCAACAAGGTCGGCGGCAGCGCCGGCTGGGTCGCGCAGTCCAGCGTGCAGCCGTTGCCGAGCGCGGCCGCGCCGCGGTCGGAGGCCTGGCACGGCCAGTGGCACGACGGCGACAACCAGCTGCAGTTGACCGCCAACGGCGACGGCACCGTCACCGTCAACGGCGATGCCTACTGGCCCAGCGCCAACCCCGATCCGGAGCAGGCGCCCGGCGGCCCGCACCTCGGCGCCGTCACCGCGCGCAACCTGCCGGAAGGCAATCGGCTCGAGGTCCGCGACGAGGACTGCAAGGTGCGCCTGCAACTGCTCGGCGATCTGCTGGTGGTCGCGGACAACCTGCAGTGCGGCGGGCTCAATGTCAGCTTCAGCGGGGTGTACCGGCGGGCGCCGGCGGCGCGGCGCTGAGACCGCGGAGCGGTCCGGGTCCCGGGGCAGACGAAACCTCGGAACCCGGTCGCCGTGTTGCATCGGACCCCGCAACGGCCAAGGGCGATGCCGCCTTCTCAACCCACCGGGTAGACACCGGCCGACCCATCCAGGACGAACTGGGCGTTGCCGGCCTCGCACCAGGCTTCCAACTCCGTCTTGAGCACCGGCCACAACTCGCGCGCCCAGTCGGGAGCGCACTGGGCCCAGGCGTGCTGCGTGGGAAAATAGACCGTCGGCACGCCCATGGGAAAGTCGAGGACGAACTCGCCGCCCGGCCCGATGCAAACCAGTTCTTCTTTCCAGCGCGGCTTGAACTGAAACAGGGTCATCGCGTCATCCGCTCCCATGCGGCCGCTCAGGACCTGCGCGATGCTCGCCGAGCCGTAGGGAGATGGTCAACGGGTCATGCGTTTTTGCCTGCGGCAGGATGCTGGCACCCTTGGTCTGGCGAGAGGAAGCGTGGCATTGGACGCTTGCGGGACACGGCGCGCATGGGAACAGTCGCGCTGTCCGGTCCCGCCGGGCAGCGCCTGGCGCGGCGCCGGGGCCGTTCGGTTGTCGCCCCGTGGGGGCGAGAGGATGCGGCTGCGATGGCCTGCGACGCCACCCGCCGGCGCGGCGCAGGGCGTGGAACTGTATGCCTGGGGTGCGGCGGGATCGCCCCTACTGGCATCCCTCGATGTACTGAATCGCCTTCGCCGTGCCCGCATAGAACAGGGTGAC
Organism: Xanthomonas sp. DAR 35659; assembly: GCF_041242975.1. Lineage (NCBI taxonomy): Bacteria > Pseudomonadati > Pseudomonadota > Gammaproteobacteria > Lysobacterales > Lysobacteraceae > Xanthomonas > Xanthomonas medicagonis. Next base: position 85,861 of record NZ_CP162488.1, on the reverse strand, counting down.
CGCCTGCCCGTCGGTCTCGAAGCGGATGCCGTCGTTGCCGTCGGCGGACTGCACGGTCAGGTAGTGGCCGGCGGGTCCGGTGTAGGCATGCGGTTCCTCGACCAGTTTGTCGCCATAGCGGCGTTTGACGTCGGCCTCGGCCGTTCCGACGCCCACGCCCGCGGCGGTTTCGACGCCTGACGCGGACACGTCGATGCGCGCCAGGCGATGGTCGAGCATCATCAGGCGCACGGCGTCGGGAAGTCCGTGGCCGGACGCGTAGTAGCAGCCACCCGTTTCCGCCTCCGGGGCGACGTGGGTCAGCGGAGCACCCAGCGCATGGGCCAGCGCCTGCTCGCTCATGCCGATGCGGGCCTTCCCGAGGGAGGTGAAGTCCAGCCGCTGCGCGTCGGCGCGCGCCGCCGATCCCTGCGTGGCCGCCAATGCCGCAAGCGCTATCAACTTGAACATGATGCTGTACCGGGTGGGGCGTTCGGGCGCGTCGTGGGCCGCGGTCGGCGGGGTGCGGTCCGCGCCAGCGCGATGCATCGCACCGGCACCTACCTGTTCCCTGGTGCATTACGCGCCGCCCGCCTTTCCCGCGGCTTTCAGCGCACGCCGCTAATGGAACACCACCGCCGCGCCGGTGGCCAGGCTGGCACGGCAAGCCTCGCGCAGCACCACGCAGCAGAAGCTCTCGATGCCGTACTGCTCCCAGCGCGCCTCGCCCTCGCCCTGGTCTTCGCATGCCTCCCACAGCGCCTCCGACTGCGCGTGGAGCTCGTCGGGCACGCCGAGCACGGCGGCCAGCCGCTCCAGTTCGGCCAGCACGCGCGGGACCGATCCGAGCATCCCACCCGGAATCTCCTCGTCGTCGGCGAACAGCACCTTCGGGAAGTCCTGCGGCAGATAGAAGCCTTCCGCATCGCTATGCACGATCAGGTGATCGAAGCGGCGGGCGAAGCGCGGCCGCTTCCCGAACAGGCGTTGCGCCAGCCCCGGCCGCTTGCCCTGAACGTCCTCGAAGTACGCCTCCAATACCGGGTCCTGCGCGCTGCCCGCACCGCCCGGCGACGGCAACGGCAAGCCGGCGTCCAGGTGCGCCGCGATGCGGCGCAGGTAGCGCAGGCCGGAGTAGCCATACATCTGGCTGCTCCAGGTGGCGCACGCCGACGGCTCCACGTGCGGCGGCAGCCCATGCCGCGCGAGCACGCGCGCCACACCGGCGAACAGCTGATCGAGGTCGTCTGCAGCCTCCGGATCGTCTTGCCGGAGGGACGCGCCAAAGCCGACCGATAGATCCAACCCCATGTCATCTCCTGTTCGTCCGGCAGGGCTGCGGGAGTGCAGGGCCTACCGGATCGGTTGCCATCGCACGAATGCATCCGCCAATAGCCTGGACCAGGTCCAGGCGGCGGTCCAGCGTTGCGTCAGCGCGCGCCGCGGACCGGCTTGGCCGTGCGCGCCGGCGCCTGGTCGCACTGGAATCCATACGACCGAAACGCCGCCACCTCGTCCGGCGGCATGTGCTTGAACAGGACGCAGACGGTAAAGCTGCCGTATTGCTTGCCACCGCGACGGTAGCCCCAATCGGTGATGTCCGCGCGCTTGAAGTGCACGGTCTGCCCGAGCTGCACATTGCGCACGGTCTCCGGCACGTTGGCCAGCACGCCGCTGAAGTCCTTTGCGTTCTGCTGGAACGGGATCACCCACATATGCTCGTCGCCGTTCGGGTCGGAGAACTTCACCTTCAGCTTGAAGGTGTCGGCGCCGCTGGGCGGATCGCGGGCCAGGGCAAGGAAATCGTCCAGGGACGCCTGCGCCTGCGCGATCGCCCGGTTCATCTCGCTGTCGTCGTTGCGTACGTGTGTGACCCGGTCCTGCGGCAGCGACTGCGCGGCGGCGAAGGCGGGCGCGAGAGCCAGGACGGCGAGAACGCTGAGACGCATGAAAGCTCCTTGGGTCGTGTGGATTGGTGGAACGGAAATCGATCGTCGAGGGATGGCGGTCCATGGCGTCCGCCGGGGCGCGCACCACGTCCCACCCGGACGTTCGCACTCCATCAGGAGTATGCCGCGCTGTACGGCTGGCTCGCAGGCGGCATGGAACCATGGTGCGGGCGACGATCGGATCAAGCGAACGTCGCGCCACGCGGCATCGCGTGGACCGAGACCGGACCGGATCCACCCGCAACGCACCGCGCAATCAGCCGCCAGCGCGAAGCAGCAACGGATTCCGCGTGGCGAAGCTGTCCTGCGCCGGCATTTCACCGGCGAAGAAACCCTCGAATACGCACTGGAACCGATCCCGCAGCTCATGGACTTGCTCGGCGGACATCGCCTCGAACGCGAACCGATCGTTCGGGTCGACGTGGCAGCCGAACAACAGGAGGCCGTAGCTGAAAATGCGAAACAGCGGCCATGCGACCTCGCGGCGGAAGTCGCCGGCGGCCGCGAGGTCGTACAGCGCCTTTTCGAGCAGCCAATACTCGTCCCAGTCCCACATCGCCTCCTCGTGGAGGCGACCGACGAACGATCGGTCGTGGTACCCGGCGTGGCCGGCGGAGTTTCGTGCGAGGACTACGTCGGCGTCGGCCATGTCACGTCCGAATCGGGGGGCATCGTGGATCTTCCCGTCTGGGCCGATCCGTTACGGCCATTCTCCATAGGTCCTGTCCACGGTCGCATGCTGCAAACGGCCATTCTGCACGTGATACGTGACCTTGTAGCCGTGCGGAACGAACATGAAGGTGCCGGCGTAGACCGTGCACACGATGTCCTGCGGCGAACGCTGCGTGCACCGGTTCTCCACGGAGTACGGGTACTCCCCGTACACGATGGCGGAACCGACCATATGCGTGTTCATGGACGCCTCGAGATCGGCTGGCGATGGGAGGGTCCCCCGTGGCAGCCCCTGATAACCAGCGTCTAGGGCCAGCACGGTTACCGCATCGCTGCACGCGCAGGTGGGAGGCGAGTAGCCGAGGAAGAATGCACCAGCGAGCACCGTGGCGCAGGCTGTCGCTGAGATGGCGATGATCCTTTTCATATAGCTCCTGATTCCGCAATCAAGCGACGCCCAGAAAGGGCGTCGACTTGAAGGGCTTGTTGTATCGAGCATACCAAAGGTCAGGTGTCGGATGACCCGCGCGGCCGCGCGCATTCGTTCACTGGACAGCATTTGTGGTCCGCCGACATCGCATACGTGGGCTTTCCCGACAAGTCGTCCTGGTTCTGACCCGGTGCGACGCGGATCCTGCGACCGGAACCTCTGTTCCACGGCGATGGCATAGGCAAGCAGCGGACGGGCGCCATCCGCGAGAAGCGAACGGGTCTCCACCGATATCAATAGAGCGATAGCCCAGCGTCGGCGATCTTTCCGATCGGCATGAATGCCAAGGCCCCGCATTGGCCCGGGTTGGCGCCGGCATAAGCCGCCGCCGTCACGATCCCATACGCGGTGTTTCCGGAATATACCGGTCCTCCGCTATCGCCGGCAAAGCATGCCAGGTTGTCGCCGACGGCGACGGTGAATGAGGCTTCATCGCAATCTTGGCCATTGCATGTGCCAGGCGGAAAGTCGTACCGCGTAGCCGACACCACGCCGCAGGAGTTCCCGGTGTTGACACCGCGATGGCAGATCCGTCCGCCGACGCTTGGCGTGCCGGCAAAGAGAATGGACAGACCCGACCCTTCACTGGTCCCGGCGCCATAAATTTCCCCAAGGGCCGAGTATCCGACCGACGGGAAGCTATGCCACTGAAGATCGTGCTTGGCGTCCCATAGCTCTCCTTCCTTCTTCAATATCGCGGTGATCTGGCTTCCGCTGTCGAACGCCTGCCAGTTGTAGTACACCATGTCGTCCGGACAGTGGCCGGCCGTGACAATGCCGATCTTGGACGTTGCCCTGTGCCGGACCATGAATCCGCCGGTACAGACGTTTCCGTTGGATCCCTGCAGGATGGAACCGCCCCTCAGATACGCCGCCGGGCGCATTGGGCCGGCAAGGAAGTCGATGCGCACGGGCGCCTGAATAACGCGGCGTAGCGACGCAATCTCGCTGGAGTAGGCATTCTTGTCGCCACTGCCGGACTGGACGTGAAGCACGATCTCGCCAGTGCGCTCGTCCACGAAGATGCCTTGCAACCCGGGAACGGTCTTATACAGTTCCTGGCGATGCTCCTTGACGATCTTCCAAAGCTCCTCGATGGTATTGGGTGCGCCGGTTTTGATGACGACAGGAACCTCTCCAGACGCCGTCGTCACCTTGGCGGCGGGAACGTCCTGATCCCCCTTCAACCGAATCACGAACCTGAGTTCGGGCTCGTCTTCCCAATATGCGCCAGCCAAGCGATCCTTGTACTGTGCGACCAGATGGGCGACCTGCCCTTGCGACGCGTGCTGCAGATTGATCCGCCTCGCAGCTTCCTGGTCCGACAGCATGGCGCTTTCCGCGTAAGACCTGGCTTCGAGACTTCCCGCCTTCACGCCAGGCGTTTGCGCCGCGATCGCGAAGGGCGCGGTCAATAAGGCGGCCATTAGAAATTTTGAAGTCGTCCTCATCTTCAATCTCCTAGATTCCCCCCCGCGCGGCAGTTTTTAGCAAGCGGCGACTTGGACGGTCAAGCCATGTCCAGGCGGGCGCGGTGACAGGCGGCATATGACGAAGCCGTAGTGCCGCTACTCGTAACCGCGGCCCGCCCACAGGAACATTGCCAAACGCGCCCATGGGTTCGAGGATTTCGGTCCAGGCCGCGCGCCGAAGTCCGAGTCCTCCGCCCACGCGATCGCGCCTTCCAAGAAGGACGCGATCGCGTTGTTCGCCCACTCGCCCTGCACGCCATCCCGTGTCACCGCGGCGCCATCGGCGGCCTGGCGATCCGCCAGAAGCGCGCGGGCGAAGGCGAGGAAGGATGCTTCGTCGTGCACGGCCTGCAGTGTTGTTGCAAGGGTATCGTTCGTAGGCATTGGGATCTTGAGGTAGGCCCCGACTGTGCTGCGGGGCGGCATCGACAGGAAGCTATGCTGAGCCGCGGAGCCGTACTGGTATGGCGCAGCAGCGGCCAGCGGCATCGGACAAGGCGGCGTCAGATCGACGCCTCCGGTAGGCGTGACCCCAGTCCTTCGCTCAGGATGTGCTGTACCAACTCGAATCCGAGCACGGACATCGCAGGGTAGCGGGCAGACTCTTCCGCCGACAACATCCGAATGAACGTGTCGCCCTCGTGCAACTCGCCGGCGATATGGAACGTCAGCAAGTCCCTGGCTTCGCTGGAAAGCGCCTCGTGGCCGATGATCTTCAGTGCCCGTTCTTGATCTTCTTGGTTCCGGTGAACAGCACCTTGATCTCCTTGTCCCCGTCGCGCATGGGCAATGGCCGCGCATGCCCTGCGCGATATTCGGGGACCGGTGCGCATCGTTCCAGCACGCAGAACGCGAACACATTGCGGTAGTCGCCCCGAGGCGCCCACACGACCTGGCAAAGCGCGTACGCGCTCGTGCCCAGCGGGATCGAGAAGACATCACCCGCCTTGTACCTCTCCACCATTCGAGCCAACCTCTCCTACGTGCAACATGTCTTGCGCCCGGCCTTGCTCATGCATTGGGTCTGGATGCGGGCTTGCAGACGGAGATGCTCCCGACATCCGGGCCGATCATCAGCAAGGAAATCCACCATCGACTGCAGTGCCGGGCAAACCGCATCGCCACGCGGACGCGCATTGCGTCTGCCGCACACGCCCTGCACCGTGCGGCAGTCTAGCGTTCGTCGGCGGACGTGGGATACCACGCCTCCAGTCCGACGATGGATTGATGTGCCTTTGAGGCCGGGCCGCAGTTGCCCAACGTGTCGTTGTCGTAGTTGACGCTGATGGTGCAATAGAACTGCGTAGCGATCGGCCTGGTCTCATAGCGCACTTGCAGCAGCGGGACCTTGTCTGGCCCACATAGCACTGCCCAGGCCTCGCCTGGAACTGCCTTCCCGTCGACACGCCTCGTCATGACGTAGCGACCTTGCGAAAATCGCAAAGACAGCACACCTGAGTAAAGAGCTTCACTCCCAGGCACCTTGCCGATGACCGCGTAGGCGCGATCCAACGACAGAGGCCTGTACTCGTCGAACGTCTTCGTACAAATGGTCTGAGACTGTGGTGGCGGTGGCGGCGCGGGGTGCGCTGCAGACTGTAGCAAGAAGACGAAAGGAATCATCTGTGTTCCTGGATGCGTGTTTACTCCTGGCGCGAACTTCAGTAGTGCGCGCGCACCTGCTTCAACTCACAGCCTAAAATATTCTCAAGTAGAGCCACCTGACCGGGCGGAAGGTTCTCTGAAGTGTTGGGGTTGTAGATGCTCAGCTCAAATCGAGCGAACGCCGTCGGCCAATCGAAGCCTAGCGCTGTGAACAGCATCGTGGTGCCGCAACACGGCATCTGAACCTCCAGTTTCGCTGCGGGAACGTCTTCCAGAGCGGTTGCAATTTCGTCCCAGAGCAGAGTCCCTGCATCCGTCTCAGAGAAGATGTGAAGCTTGGTGCGAGTCCCGCATGCGGGACAGATGATCGCTTCCAGGTTCTCGCCGCAGTCTATGAACTCGACGTTCTCATACACGTCCGCTTCGCACATCTCACCATCGGGAAGCAGCTTTTCAAGCATACGCACCGCGGGCTCATGCGTCTCTACAGGAGGGATATGCGTTGAACTTGCGGGAACGATCCTTAGCACATCGTCGGACATGGCGGATCTGCAGGCGGAGGTTGGCGGTTGAAAAATCCGACCCGGAATTGATCCGAACTCGGGCAGATTGTTTTTTCTAGGAACAGGAAACGCCTTTCCGGCAGTCCTGTGCCGTGCTGCAGGACACTGGAACTCATCCGCCCGGATTGCGTCACGGATCGGTTCCGCTTACGAGTACGAACTGACCTTCGTGGATCCATAGGACGCGATGGAACCTACAACCCCGGCGCAACCCGCGATGAAAAGACCGGGGGCCAAGCCGGGCGAATGCAACTGTAGGTAAGCGAACGCCGGCAGCGCGACTGCACAGGCGAACACATACAGGGCGACCCTGCGGCCACGCAGAAGCAGCCACATGCCAAGGGCAAGCGCGATGCTGGGCGACATCCAGCTCAGGTAGGCCAGTGCGCCCATGTCCCCATCGCGGAACTGCCCGAACAGCGTCGGTGCGAGCATCGCCGTTAGCAGCACCTGAGGACACACGAGAAGCAGTGCGGCGATCGTCATCCAGCGTTGAGACGATGACGCAGCGGTGGCGGCCGTGGAGGCACGCGCCTGGTTCGCCAGGTCCGCGCTGAAGTTTTGCACCGGCACCTCCGTCTCGGAGCCATTGACCACATCGGCATCCCGTACTGGAATGTTGGGCCAACCAGTGAGCAGACCCGACTTCCATAGCCAAAGCCCATACGAAAGGAACACGAGCGTCAACACAACGGTCGGCACGTTGATACTTTTCCTGGTTCCGAATTCGGCCAGATACATCACCAGGTACATGGCAAAGAAGACCGCTGCCAGCCTGCGTCGGAAAACCAGGAGCACGCCAGCTAGCGCCAGTAGAAATGGCAGCACCAGTTTGTGGGCCACCGCGCCCGGTGCTACCCCGTACTCAACCATAGCGCGGCGTACGACCATGCAGACACCGAGAAACTGCAGAACGCAGAGCGCCGCAATGATCAGGGAAAGAGCAGTGTGGTCCTTCCCGCGTGCCGCTTGAGAGCCATCTTTGCTGCTGTGCCCAGGCACTTGATACGGGTTTTCCATGGATTTCGAGCTGGCCTTTTGCGTGAAGTGAGCCGCTATCTGCGACCAAGCGTGAAGACTACGGCAAAGCGAGGACAAGGCTGCATGTCAGGTGCAAGCTGCGCGCTCGCGATTGCCCCTGGAAGTGCAGATCAAGAACGAAGGCTAGAGTGCATGTCTAAAAGTACGCTGCGTCTCCCCTGCTTGCCCGAGTCAATCACGCAACTCTTTCTTGTCAACCTCGCACCATGAAGCCGGCTACCGCTTGACCGAAGTATTGAGATTGTCCATATCCGAGAAGATCAACCATGGCTTGCCTGGTGCACGATGCAGGGTAAGGGTGAACTTACCTATGTCTCCAGGTGCCTCCCCGTAGCCGTACGCACCGATGATGTAGCCGAGATGATCCTCCGCGGAAAAGCCGAGCGCGCGCAGGCGTAGCGGACCGCCGCTGCTACCTTCGTACGCTGCTTGAATGGCCGCCCGACCTCGGATGGGAGGATGCCCGCTTTGCAGCACAAATCCATCTTCTGCGAACAATGCAGCCAGGGCACCCGCGTCGCCCTTGCGCCATGCGCGTTCGTAGTCCCGTAGCACCCGATCGAGCTCGGGCGGCAAAGCGATGGTGGAGAGCTCGGCTGGCTTGGCTTCTTCTTTGAAGTCCTGCCCACGCAATCGCAATGTGGTCAGTAGGAGGCCGAATGCCAGGAGGGCAATGATCGAGCGGCTCATGTATCTCAGTCCTTTTGAGGCCGTTGGTAGTAACAGAACGCTGGTATGTGGCGGAACGGTTGCCCGACATGCAAGCCGCATTCGCGGTGGGGATCGCTGACACCGTGAGTCGCCGAGGGTGGCACGACGATCCTCGGCCAGTGGCTGCGCGGCGTCAAGAATAGACGGCAACGGTCAGATCGACTTCTCCTGAGGTGGGACCAACGCCGTCCTTGCCGGCGCCCGTTCCGGCTCGAACAGAGGATGGCGCAAGCGCGCGATCCGCACTTGGCCAGAACCGCACCAGAATCGCGAGGTCGTCCGGGTGCCAGCTTGGTGCCTTGCCGCGAGACAGGCCGAACATCACCACGCACCGTCGCATTCGCCCTGATCGCCGCTGCGAACACGCTGACGGAAAGGCACCGCTCTGCCACTTGGTTCGGAGGACTGCGTCAAGCCGGCGCGGCAGACCTGGTCCGCGGCCAGAGTGCCCCACTTCAGCGCGCAGCGATCTCACGCCATTGCAGAAGCCTGTCGGCTGCCCGCTCGGCCTCCTCGCGCCTGTGTGGAATGCCCATCTGTTGCTCGCTGATCTGGAGAAGATGGCGAACCAGCGTGGCACGATCTGTGCCCCTCCACAGCAGACTGCAGATCGGCTCGACATAGCCGTCGTACTCATCGCGCGCGCTCGGACTCCCGGCAACGCCGATGGGATCCCATATGTAATGCAGCACCTCGCAGACCGCGCGGCGCAAGACAATCAGGTCATCGCAGCCGCGCGCCGACCCAATGCCGCGTCGCCGGGCGTAGTTCAGCAGGCCTTGCAACAGCACGTCGTCCTCGATGTAGAACATTTCGCGGCAAGGCGACTCGGGCTTTACGGCGTTCATCATCAACTGGCCGAGACGTAGGTCCGGGTCGCGCTCCCAGACCTCCTTCAACGCGGCGAGCACTTCATCGATTCTTGCCGGATCTCTCATTTGTGCTCCTTTGCCGGGAAGTGGGGTCGGGTTTGATTCCCAACCAGGTCCGTGACGGTAGTACCGTCCTATACTGCAGGCCGCAGACTGGAACAAAGGGCTTGATCATGACCGATCGCACACGCCGAGACCTCATCGTTGCCGCCACCGCCTTGGCTGCCGGCGTTGCTGCCACTGGCTCCCGCGCGGCCACGCCCGCGCCTGCCAACAAGGCATCGTTCCCGCCGATCGTCCACCACGTGTTCTTCTGGCTGAAGAATCCGAGTTCCCAGGAGGATCTTGCCAAGCTGCTCGCCGGCTTGCGGACCTTGGCCGGCATCGACACGGTGCGCGGCATCCACATCGGCGTGCCGGCGGAGACCGAACAGCGCGGCGTCGTCGATGGCAGCTACAGCGCCTCTGAACTCCTGTTCTTCGACGATGTCGCGGGACAGAACGCCTATCAGGTCCATCCCATTCACAAGCAATTCGTCGCCGATTGCGAGCACCTGTGGCAGCGCGTGGTCGTGTATGACGTCAAGGCAGCGGCGGCGTAAGTCGTTTGCGACTGGAACGGGCCGGTACCTCTTCTACGGCATTTGTTCTGCGGGCGCACCCCAGATCGGGTGCCTTGCACTCGCTGTCAGGTCATTGCCACTACATGCACCGCGCGACGAAGCTTCGCGCGGTAGTTCCATGCGAAGCACAGTGCCACGGGATAACCCAGCATTCGCAGGGGGTTGAGGAAGTGGACCCAGTAAGGGCGGCCATACCAGCGAGCGATGCGGTTTCGCAGATACTTGTCGCTGTAGCCCCAGTCCGGCATCAGCATCCACAGCATCAAGGGAAAGACAAGAAAGGCGTCTACCGCGAAGGAAGCACAGATGTCCCTGTAGAACAGCCTGTCGACCTCGTCCAGATCGCCCACCCCGATACCGCCCTTTTGCACCAGCGCCTGGCATTCGGCCTCGTCGATCCCGATCTCGGTCCAGGCGTAGGAGATGATTTCCCAAACGGTGCGTACGTCCATGAATGCGTCCCCCGTGAGCAGCCTTGATCCTCTATCGGCCATGCAAGCGCGGCATGGGACGATACTCGCCGAGGCTCCGACGGCCGTCAATCATCGAAATGCCCGAGGCTGCCTTATGAACGATGGATCATTAACCCGTCTTCCCACTGGCCGGCGTAAACATCAGCGGTGTGTGGTGGTGTCCGGTTTCAGCAGGCCACAGTTCGCCCGGCAGCGTGATGCGCTTGCCGAGCTGAGGTCGGAACACGTCGTATTGCTTCGGCTCCAGGAATAGTTGCAGGTGGTTGGCCGAGATGACGCTTTGATCGGAATCGACAACGCATACCTGCGCTGGCAGTTGCAGGACGTAGTAGGTTTCGGGTGCGTCGCCGCTCTGGACGCTCTCGTAGTTTGGTGGACCTGGGAACGTGACGCGCTCAAGGATGCCAGTGAGCCGAACAGTCGCCGGCTGACCTGGCAGACAGTTGGCGTTCGCAGCACTCGATGCCGCGAGGAGCAAAGGCAGCAAAAGAGCGAGATGTCGGGGCATGGGCGTCAACTGCTACTGGACCGATAACGAGGCGGTGGAAGATCCTCGCCGAGCCATGGAACGCCGCCAATCGGCCCAATGTGCTGCCCGGCTTCCCCGATACCAGAATTTTCTGCATAAGTGTCTCAGAATTCAACCACGCTTAGAGGACCGTCGAAGCCATCCGACAATTGCTCAGCAAGGAGGATGGCATCAGCAAGAGTCTCGCCTTCGCCATGAGAGGCGGTAAGCATGAAGTAGGGGGTTGAGCCGTCGCCCGTGCACAGATCATCGATCGCTTCCTCAATCCGCGCGGCATCTACACCTACAACACCGACGTACTTAACTCCCTCTCGAATCCAGTCGGCAACCAACGGCTCCAGGTCGGTTCGATAGCCGTGCAGCGAGTGCAAAACGATTTTGGGGGGAGCGCTCATTGGGTTAACCCTGGACTGACTGTTTGATTGTGATGCCTTAAGGGTCGGCCACAAAGTAGCAATCGCTCCCCTGGAGGATGTGGTGAAGGGCATCCTGCAATGCCAGGTACTCCGAAGGGACCAACTGGAACACGATAGTGAGAATCGCCATGCCGCCCCTCGCCATCGGCGAATCTGGAGCGAACGTGATCCGCGCATGGCTACGGCTGAGCAGGAACTGGGAGATGCCACCATAGCCCGAGGTTTCCTGACCGGACCACTCGACATGATATGTGTCCATCCCCAATGCCATGTCCTGTTCGTCGAACGCGAATGCGCGCTGGAGCAGGAGATAGGTTGTGGTATCGAACGCTTGGTCGGCGAAGCCGACCAAATGGCATTCTCCCTCTGGATGTTCCACCGCGACGCTTCCAGCATGAAGTAAGAACGATGACATTCCGATGCCTGCTCCCTTAATTGAATGACCGGACCTGTGCACGGAAGCTTGGTGATGCGCGAGTCCGGGCAACCAGGTCGATGAAGCGCTGCCACCGTACACCGCCGGTACAGCGCGCCGAGCGGTGGCGCAGCAGGTGCAGGATGCCTGGGTCAGTCCTCGGCGGACAGGCTTACCACCAGTTCGCCGTGGCGCACGCGGACCTGCAACTTCTCGCCAATGGCGAAGCCCAGTTCCTCCATCCAGCGGCCGGCCAGGCGCAACGCGGGCATGCGCTTGCCGTTGGCGGCATGGCCGCAGCCGACGGTGCAGTGCTGCGGCGGGCGTGTGCGGCGCGGGGCGCGTTGCTGGCGGGCGAGATCGGCGGCGTCGGCCGCGGCGATCTGCTCGGTCGTCAGCATGGGAATGAGCTCGGACTCGACGATGGTCCAGTTCGGGCAGCAGGTTGCGTTGCGCGTGGCACGCTTGCGCGCAGGGGCGGGACGGGATGACGGTGGATGCATGGCGAAGCCCTCCTTGACGGCCAGAAACCCCCCGCCGACCGGCGACGGGATGTCGGGAGGTTAGAAACCGCTAACAGACGGCGGGCGTATTTCCCCGAAGGGTGTTGTATTAGCCGCCCTCCCGACGCAGGCATCACGTCGGTTGCACCTGAGGATCAGGCACAAAAAACCCACCGGTTTGTCGGAGGTGGATACCGCTGTTAGAGGAGTTTCTACGCTCCTTGGAGATTAGATTGCTACTTGTTGTTTCGAATGTCAACTGATCGACGTGGCAAAATCGCAGGATTGAAAGTGAGCTTGATCCTGTTATCGCAAACCTCTTTCCGCCTCATATCAGGCATGCAAATTAAGCCACGCAGCAAAGCGGCATCAGCTTGAACGGGTGGTTGTGCTCAAGCCTCTGGATATCACTCACACCCAATACCATCGTTATCGCGGTCCAACTTGGGAGCGTACCCTGGATCGCCACGGCGAACCGGTGCGGCGCCCGCGGCCCGAGCTTCGGAGCAGTTGGCAAACGGCCGAGTGTTGCCCTTGTCCTCAGCTGGAACGGAGAAGCTCTGCCGAGGGGCACTAGAGGTGCGAGAACCAGAAGCGCCACCTTGGTGACAGTGGTACTCGTCGGTCTTCCGGTTGTTGTGGCAGCCTTCGGCGTTCAAACCGCCCGGATGCGCGAGTGCCAATGCTGGAGCGAGCAAAGTGATTAGTGTCGCGCAGATGACGATTGCAGTGCGCATGTTGGATCTCATCCTGGATAAATGGGAACAGCAGATTTTTCCTCCGACCCCTTTATTTGGACCCCTTTATTTGGTTCAGCTTAATTAATTGTTATGTATCTGCACGAGATGAGTTGATCGCTGATTTTGCTTTTAACCAGAGTGCCTCAGCGTCGTCAGCCCAGTAGGTCGCGTCATCGGTCCCGCCGCCCGCACCGTGGGCCATCACCCAGTACGTATTGCTCGGACTTGTTCCAAACAGTGCGCCAGCATCAGCAAAAGTCACGCCATCAGATCCGGTGACGCCCCAACAGTGGCTAAGTGCAGGATGGCCTTTGACCGTATTTATGTCTGAAACCGGCAAGACTGAAATTAGAATTGTGTGGCTTCCGTTGCACTCTGAGTGGCAGCAATCAAATGTTGCGCGAAAGTCGGGAATCCAGTCACCTGCCGGCGCTACCCCTCGCGACCATTTCCAGCCTGCCAGATCGAAGAATGCTGCCCATTGGGCAAGAAGCGGAGTATCAAAAGCCAGTCCATTATAAGTCGCCACACACCTTCTCCAAAGACATAACACCTGAGTTAAGCCGACCGCGAAGTGGGTTCGGCTTGAATTAATTGTTAGGGTTCACTGGCCGACTCCAAGGCATTTGCGTTTTGCATTGTGGGCATGCCCAAATCCAATGGCGGAGCTCCATCTTGGAGGTCCTGAACAGATGGATCGGCGTGGTGCTTGCCTCGACGCATCGAGGACAGAACGGATCTGGATCGCCCGGTGCCAAATAGGCGCCATCATGGCGCGAGAGGGTTGCAACAAAGTCTCTGTGCGAGTTAAGAGCGGCGATCTCACTCTTGGCCGCAGCAAGCTCTTGACTGATTGATACAAGATCGGCCTGTGCATCGAGCGCCTTCCCCTGTGCGTCCAATATGGCGGACTGTAGCTCAATGACCTTGCTCTGTACCTCGGCAATGTTGCTGAGGTGCAACATACCCTGAGCAATGTCCTTTGCAACCTTTAGCGACGATACCGCCGCTGAAATTGTCGAGATGTCCATATGAGCCTTAACGCCTGAATTAAGCCGCGCCGCGGCGTCGGCTTGAATGAATTTTCAGGTGTTACGCCGAGCCCGCCTGCGTAACCCACCATCGTGTCCGCTGAGCTTTGCGCAACCTGTGTCAAGGAGCCGAACGAACTCGCGCGCGTCAGTAAAATAATTGCGGAAGGCCGTCCGTACTTCATCGCTTGAGTCTGCGCGCACGAGGACGATGTCCTTTCCCGGCATTTCCTTCTCGAGCTCAAATAGATCTCGGAGCGCATCTGTAGAGTCTCGATAGCTGCGGATCGTTAGTTCACCTGATGGATCAAAAATTAGAATGCTATTTTTCTTGTCGGAAATATCGCTCTTGGCCTGGTGAAGGCCCCGCAGCGTTTGTAAGAGACCCAGTTCTTGATCGAGCAACAGGAATGATTCAAGAAGATCCCGATCGCTTATGTCCGGAAGCGGTCCGGTTCTACTCTCATGTGCTCGGGCTAAGATTTCACTCGCAAGGGCCATCGCCCGATGATACCTCTCATCACCTCGTTCAAATTTTGGTTGACTTTCGGTGATAAAACCAACGATCTCGACCGCTGTAGCCCATGCATGTTGGACAAGTGTACGGTACTGAATTTCCACATAAAGGCCCTTTAGCCCTTTTCCAGCTTCAGAGTTGACGTCATATTCGTACACGTCATGTATTCCGCGGTAACCGGTGTCTTTTGGACTCTCAATGTAGTCGTACTTATCCGGCTCGTGACGAAGCTTGTGATTGAATCTGGCTTCGTGAAGGGAGCGACGAAACTTTCTAAGCTCTTTTTCGTTGCGAAAGATCAATCTGCATCCAGCGACGTCGTCCATTCGAGCGAGTTGCATTCCGGGCAGGCGCTCTAGCTTGTCAAAAATGGTGTTTCGACGCTTGTGGCGCTGTGCAACCGTAACCCGCTGCCCGCGAAGGCGATTGCGAAGAATTGCTTGAAATGTATTGATGACGCCACGGTGAGCTGCGCGCCAGTCTTCAATTACGGAGAGATCCTCGGGTGTAGCGCGACCGTGACGGACGTTGTCTCCGGCTCGGCTGACACGAGATTTGGAGCCACCCGGGTAGGAACTTTCCGTTGCCATAATCTGTCCGTAACCCCTAAGACTACTATTGGACCGCCTAAACGCGGAGTAACGCAATCCTCGCTGAGTCATTGAACGCCGTCAATCCGCCGAAACAGCCGTTACCGCCGCTTATTCCGGGTGTAATGAAGGTCTTACCGAGATCCCAGCACACCAGGTTGCGAACAGCTTTCGGATTTCACCGCAACTCAAGCATGTTGTTGCGTTGGGTGGCCTCTACCATCTCCCCTCCGGTCACTACGCGCAACCGTGCGCCCTTGATGCTTTCGCTATCGGGCAAAGCCAGCCGTACGTTCGCAGTCCTCGGCTCCAAATCCCGCGGCGCCCCCAACGCAGGAAACGCCGCCCGCGCCAATTCCCGGCCACGTGCATCTTCCAGCACCACGAACCCCGCTGGCGCATCCGCATGACCAAGGCTGTGCACGGTGACCTCGATGGCATCCGCACTCACCCGCACATCGCTACGCCCAATTCCCAGGTCCGGCCGTTGCTCGACCGGCAGCGCGGCAGGCGCGGCCAGTTCGAACTCCATCACCACCGTCTTGCCGGCCGGGAATTCCACGTCCACCGCCCCGCTCTTCTCGAAGGCGAACTCGCGCGTGTCGGCCTTGCCGTCGATCTTCCCATCGCCATCGCGATCGATGCCCGAACGCATGCGCCATTGCCCAGCGGCTACATTCCAGCCAGTCATCTGTGCGCGCTGCGCCTTGCCGCCGGTGTTGTAGCCGATAACGGTGAAACGATCCTGCCGCGGCTTAGGCAGCAGCAGGGCGACCTGCACCGCGCCTTCGGGATCGGCGAAGCGCCAGCTGACGGTGTGGCCGGGGTAGGTCTGGTTGCGCTTGAGGGCCACGCCGCCCAGGCGGGCGCGCTGCAGGTTCACGGTGGGCGATTCGACGCGGTCGCTCCACCAGTGGCCTTCGGTGTTCATGTAGAAGCTCTGCAACTTGTCGCGGGTCTCGGCGCGGTACAGGGTTTCCAGCCAGCGCGGGTCGCCGCTTTGTTCCCAGGCGACGTGATTGGCGAAGTCCGGGGTGTCGTTGGCGTCCGCGTCGGCCGCGGCCTTGGCGAGGTCGGCACCCCAGCTGTCGCGCTTGCCGAGCACGTCGAGGAAGTTTTCGTTGAGCAGCGACAGGCCGTTGGGGCCGGCGTTGGCCACGCGGTAGTCGATGGGCTTGAGGTAGCGCGCCTGGCCGGTCCAGCGGTAGGCGGCCCAGAAGGTGTGCAGGGTGTCGGCGCCGCCGCTGCCTTCGAACAGGTTGCCGCCGCGGGTCTTGCCGGTTTTCCAGTTGATCTCGTTGGGCAGCGCCCACTGGCCCTTGGCGTCGGTGTAGGCGTGGGCGAGGTAGCCATCGGCCAGGCCGGTGACGATGCGGCGGCTGTTGGGGTCGGCGTTGTAGCCGCCCAGCAGCAGCGCGGGGTGCAGGATGGGGAACGAATAGGGTTTTTGCCACTGCCAGTTCGGCTCGCGGTAGACCTTGCGCCCGCCGAACCAGTTGCTGGCGAACAGCAGGTGGCCCTGCGGGTTGACCTGGATGATGCGGTCGAAGGCCTTCACCGTGCGCATCAGCCGTTCCACCGTCAATGGGTCGCCCCAGTTGAGGTAGAGCATGGCGCTGTTGATGTTGATGCCTTCCTCGTACGAATGCAGTTCGTCGGTCTCGATGGTGGAGAGGCCGTCGGTGAACATGCCGTTGCGGTAGTTGGAGTCGGACAGCGCGGTCAGCGAGGCGTTGAGTTTGTCCGGGTCCACGCCCATCAGGGCCACGCCGGGCCATTGCTGGGTGAGGTCGGAATCGTCGGAGATGCCGCCGCCGAAATCGCCGTAGGCCACCTGGCGCTGGTCGATCCACCAGTTGATGTAGCGGCGCGTGGCCTTGAGGTCTTCCAGTTGCCAGAACGCCCAGGCCGGCACGCCCTTGGGCGGGGTGGGCAGGTCCACCGGCAGCGCGCCCTGGTTGCCGTAGCTGATGTCGTTCCAGTATTCGCGGCCGAGGGCGTTGTCCGGGTCCACGCGCAGCAGGTCGTTGATGTCGGCATCCAGGCGCGCGTACAGCCGCTGGCGCTTGGAGGTGGTGTGTTCCTCGACCAGGAAGCCCCAGTTGTCCTTGACCTGGTTGAAGCGGTCGGCGATGTGTTCGGCCTTGGCCTGGTCGCGCGGCTTGAACAGCAGGCGCAGCTGCGCGCCGTCCAGCGCGCGCGCGTGGAAACCGGGCGCGGCGGAGGCGATGCTGAGCATCAGGCTATCGTTGCTCAGGATGCGGTCGCGCAGGTCCAGCCACAGCGTGCGCGCCTGGCCGGGTTTCACCGATACCGAGACGTCGAGCATGTCGCGCGCCGGCCAGATCGGATCCTTGACGCGGATGTTGAGCGGGATCAGGCCGTCGTGGGTGGCCGGCAGGTTCAGCGCCGGCAGGTCGATGGCGATGCCGTCCAGGCCGTCGTGCATGTTCTCCCAGCCGTAGGACCAGCTGCGCATCAACGGTTGGTCCGGCGGGGCGTCGCCGAGGCTGGAGGGGATCAGCACGTGCACGATCGGCAGCGATGGCGCGGCGGGTTTTTCGTCGCCGCGCTTGCGCGCCGGCGCCTTGCTCGGCAGCGCGATCACGGTGCTGCGTTCGGCCGGCGGGTAGCGGCCGTCGATATAACTGCGCAGCGCGGCGAGGTTGGCATAGTCCGGCGCGATGTCGCTGCGCACGGTGTAGCTGAGGGTGGCGCTGGGATTCGATGGCGCGGCGCCGGCGCTGACGTCGTAGGCCCAGATTTCCTGGATCGGGGTTTCCTGCGCGGTGTTGGTGAAGCGCAGGTGGCCGCCGCGGCGGCGCTCGAACTGGTCGACGCTGCGCACGGTGCCCTGGCTGCGCTGGAACAGCGGCGCGGGCGTTGCGCCGGCGGCAGCGTAGCTGGCCTCGCCGTAGGCGGCGCCGCGCAGTTCGATGCGGTTGAACGGTTCGTCCGGCAGCGCCAGGTCCAGTGCCTTGCCGCCTTCGACGTAGACGTTCCAGTCCGGCAGCTGGAAGTAGTCGTTGCGGCCGGGCAGGCGCGAGCGGTTGTAGACGCCGGGCCAGGTGGTCTCGGCGATGCCGTCGGTGGCCTTCCACATCCACTGCTTGAGGTCCTTGGCGTCGGCGAATTCGACCTTGCGGATGCGGATGGACGGCGCGTCCAGCACGGGCGGTGCGCGGCCGTGGTCCCAGCCGTAGCGGTGCAGCCAGGCGTTGCGCGCGGCATCGTCGCGCAATGGTTCGGCGCTGCGCGGTTCCTGCAACTTGGCCAAGGCGGCGACGCCGGCGCTGTCGAGCATGCGGTCGTAGACGCGGAGTTCGTCGAAGTCGCTGCCGCGCAGGAAGTTGTAGCGGCTCTGCACCTGGTGCGGGGCCATCACCCGCCCGGCCAGGCCGAGCTGGTCGAGTGCGGCATCGAAGTCGAGCGAGCCGCCGTTAGCGCAGGCCTGCGCGCACTCGGCGCGCGCGGCTTCCTTGCCGTCCACGTACAAGCGCACGCCGCGGGTTTCGTCCCAGGCGAAGGCGAGGTGGGTCCAGGCGCTGGGCGCCGGGTGCTTGTCGAGGGTGAAGGAGACGCGGGTGCGCGCCAGGTTGGCGTCGGTGACGAAGGCATCGAAGCCGTGGCCGTTCCAGTCGATGCGCAGCCAGGCCATGTCCCAGCTGCTGTGGTCGGCGTAGCCGACGCGGAAAATCACGAACGGGGCTTCGCCCACGGGATAGCGCGAACGCCAGAAGAAGGACAGCGTGCCGCGCTGGGTGTAGAGGTTGCCAGGCGCGTTCCAGGCGAGCACGCCATCGTCGGCCCATTCGATCGCGTTGCCCTTCACGCCGGTGGGCACGAGGGCGACCTTGTCACGGAAGTTGGGCGTGGCATCGCCTTGGGCGATGTCGGCGTCGAAGCCGTGGTCGGCGGAGACGCGGAACAGGAGTTCGGGGGCGGTGCTAGGTGCGGGTGCGGCGAAGGCCGGCAATGCCAGGCAGGAAAGCAGGACCAGGCCGTAGGCCAGGAGGCGCTCGCCGATGTTGGGGAGCTTTTGAGCTGTGCGTGTGGAGTATCGCGTGGGTGGCGCGATGGCGTGGGGCGGTGGGGTTCTGTCGCGGCTGAAGCCGCTCCTACAGGGGGCGGATGGATCGTATGCGGCGACGGCGCCACGGCGAATTGCCTGTTTCATCTCGCTCCTTTGCGATCGGCGCGCACCGCGACGGCGCGCGTCGATCTCCCTCCCCGGCCCGCAAGTATGCAGGCGCCGGGGCGTCGCCGATGCCGCGGCGCGGCACCGGCGAACGCAACCCTCAGAACTTGTAACGCACCCCGATCGCGTACTGGCGGCCGGTCTCGCTGTAGGTCAGCGGCAGTTGCGCGCCGGTCGCGCTGGTCTGCACCCACTCGTAGTACGGCACGTTGGTCAGGTTCGACCCTTCCAGGCTGATGTCGATCTTCTCGTCGATCTTGTAGGTCAGCTTGGCATCCACGACATTGGTGCCGCGCATGCCGTGCATGTCGAAGCCGCTTTCCGTTGCCGGCACCTGGGTCAGGTAGCCGTCGCGGTGGGTCAGCGACACGCGACCGCTGAAGCGCTCGCCTTCGTAGAACAGCGTGGCGTTGTACGAATTCTTCGACAGGCCGGTGAGGTCGGTGTTGAACGACAGCGCGCCGGTGCCGGTGACGTACTGGATCTTCGACTGCACGTAGGTGTAGTTCAACTGCGTGCCGAAGTTGGCCCACTTGCCCGGCAGGAAGGTGAAGGGCTGGACGTAGTTGAACTCGGCACCCTTCAGCTTGCCGCCCGGGGTGTTGAGCGGCACGCTGAAGACGAAGTCGTCGCTGGCCGCCGCGCCGGTGCCATCGAGCAGGCTGACCGGCAGGCCGCTGCTGGAGTACGGGGCGATGGTGCGCGCCGTCTGCACGAAGCTGTCGATGTCCTTGTAGAACAGCGCCAGGCCCAGCATCGCGCCTTCCTGCAGGTACCACTCGAAGCCGAGGTCGGCGGTCTTGGCGCGGATCGGGTCCAGGTTCGGGTTGCCGCCGCTGACGGTGCGCGCGCCGCCGGCGACGGCGACCGTCACGCCCGGGGTCAGGCTGCCCAGGCCGGGCCGCGTCATCACCTTGGCGGCGCCGAAGCGGATCAGGAAGTCCGGGCTGATCTCGGCGACCAGGTTCAACGACGGCAGGGTGTCGTGATAGTCGCGCTCGACGGTGGTGTTGATCAGGTTCGGGCCGACCAGGGCGTAGCCGGTGGACGACTGGTTGGTCTTCACGTAGCGCACGCCGATGTTGCCGGAGAACGGGATCGAACCGATGTCGAAGCCGAAGTCGCCCATCAACCAGGCGCCGCGGTCCTTCTCTTCCACGCTGCGGGTGTTGACCGCGCGCTCGGCCAGGGTCCAGGTGCCGGTGCCGCTGTAGATGCCGAGCGCGTCGGCGATGCCGTTGAGGTCCGGCACCGCCCAGTTCGACGGCGCGCCGCCGATGCCCTTCAGCCCGGCCTGCGCGACCAGGTCGACCGGCACGATGCGGTTGCCGGTGGCGAAGGTCGGCACCGAGGTCTCGTTGGCGCGGCGGAACTCCTTGGTGTCGAAGCCGTAGTTCTTGGCCAGCACGCCGCCCTTGAGGGTGAAGTTCGGGCCCAGGTTCCACTCGAAATTCAACGAGCCGGTGTCGAAGTCGTTGTTGGCCGCCTGCGGGCGCATGCGCACTTCGGCCAGCGTCCAGCCGTTGGCGGCGGTCGGGTCGATGCCGTAGTTGAATACCGGCGACGTCAAGCTGTCGCGGTAATCGTAGCTGTAGCCGGCGACGTTGTTCTTGTCCATGATCACCGTGGTCTGGATCGGGTTCCGGTGCTTGGAACTGGACGAGCCGACTTCGCCGGTGATCTTGAAGGTGTCGCTGAAGCGATGCTCGCCGCTCAGGGTGAGCTGCTTGAAGACCGTGTTCCACTCGTCGTAGCGATTTTCCGAGCGCACGTCGACGTTGTCGAAGCGGCCGTACAGCAACGCGCCGGAGGCCGGATCGACGTAGCCGTCGCGCACGATCATCTCCGGCTTGCCGTTCTGCGAGCGGCCGCGGCTGAAGCTGATCGCCTCGATGTAGTGCTCGTAGCGCTTGGCGTCGATCTTCGAATACAGGCCGTCCAGCGAGAACTCGGTGCTGTCGCTGGGCTTCCACTGCAGCGAGCCGGTCACGCCCAGGCGCTTCTGCTCGTGCTCCATCTG
Source organism: Xanthomonas sp. DAR 35659 (assembly GCF_041242975.1). Lineage (NCBI taxonomy): Bacteria > Pseudomonadati > Pseudomonadota > Gammaproteobacteria > Lysobacterales > Lysobacteraceae > Xanthomonas > Xanthomonas medicagonis. The sequence continues at coordinate 64,452 of NZ_CP162488.1, read as the reverse complement.
CGTGTAGCGCGGGATGCGCGGGCTGAACACATTGGCGCTGTTGGCGGCGGCGAACGGCGAGGTGGGGCTGTAGCCGTTGTTGCTCGGGCCGTTGGCCCAGCGCGTGGTGCCGCTGCCTTCCTCGAGCACCTGGCGCTCGGAATAGGCCACCGACATCAACGCGCCGAAGGTGCCGTCGGCCCAGGTGTTGGCGATGAGCGCAGCGATGCGCGGATCGGCCTTCTGCGACATGCCGTTGTAGGTGGCCTGGCCGTTGGCGGCGAAGGTGAAGCTGTCGTAGTCGAACGGACGCGCGGTGCGCAGGTCGACGGTCGCGCCCAGCGAGCCCTCCTCGACGTCGGCCGAGGCGGTCTTGCGCACCACCATCTGGGTGAACAGGTCCGAGGCGAACACGTTGAAGTCGAAGCCGCGGCCGCGGTTGGTGCCGCCGCTCTGGTCGCTGGCGCCGACCGTGGTCAGCGCTTCCATGCCGTTGATGCGCACGCGGGTGAAGTCCGGGCCGAGGCCGCGTACCGAGATGTTGCGGCCTTCGCCGGCGTCGCGGGTGATGACCACGCCGGGGATGCGCTGCAACGATTCGGCCAGGTTGGTGTCGGGGAACTTGCCCACGTCCTCGGCGACGATGGCGTCGACCATGCCCTTCTCGGCGCGCTTGATGTCCAGCGCCTTCTCCACGCTGGCGCGGTAGCCGGTGACGACGATGGTGTCGAGTTCGGTGGTGGCATCGGCGGAGGCGGTGGCGGGCGCCTGCGCGGGCGCGTCCTGCGCCTGCAGCGCGCCGGCCTGGAGCGCCAGGCCGATGGACAGCGCGAGCAAGGTAACCGGTGTCTTCCGGCGTTCGGTACGAGATTGCATGTCTCCCCTCCCAAGGGTCCATGAACTGCGTTGGTGTTCGGTTTCGCCGCGGATGACACCGCTGGTCAAAACCGACCTTAACAGTTGGGAAACATCGCGGCATCTTGCAGCGCAGCAGATCGCATCCCGGAATTGCGGGGCGTTTTGCATGCGAAGGGCGCGGGAATGCGGTCGTTGCAGGCGATGCGGCGGGTCGTTGGGCCGGAAAAATGACACCGATGGTCACCACACTGGCCGTGGGCGCCGTTCCCCGGCATGCTGGGCGCCCTTTCCTTTCCACCAAGGACTCCCATCGTCATGACCGCCTCCCGCATCGTCTGCTTCGGCGAACTGCTGCTGCGCCTGGGTGCGCCCGGCCACGAGCGTTTGCTGCAATCGCCGCGGCTGGAGGTGCACGTGGGCGGCGCCGAGGCCAACGTCGGCGTGTCGCTGGCGCATTTCGGCCACGACGTGGCGATGGTCAGCGTGCTGCCGGACAACCCGCTCGGCGCGGCCGCGGCCGGCGAGCTGCGCCGGCACGGCGTGGACACCCGCGGCGTACGCTTCGTGCCCGGGCGCATGGGCCTGTACTTCCTCACGACCGGCGCCGGCCATCGCCCCAGCGAGGTGACCTACGACCGCGCCGGCTCGGCCTTCGCGCTGGCCGGCGCCGATGCCTACGACTGGCCGGCGCTGCTGCGCGGCGCGGACTGGCTGCATTTGTCCGGGGTGACCCCGGCGCTGGGCGAGCAGGGCGCGGCGGCGGCGCTGGCGGCGGCACGCAGCGCGCGCGCGCTCGGCGTGCGCGTGTCGTTCGACGGCAACTACCGGCCCAAGCTGTGGGAGGCGTGGAACGGCGATGCGCCGGGCATCCTGCGCCAGTTGCTGGCGCAGGCCGACGTGCTGTTCGCCGACTACCGCGACCTGGGCGTGGTGCTGGGCCATCAGTACCCGCAGGACAGCGCGCAGGCGCGGGTGGAAGCCGGCGCGCGCGACGCCTTCGCCGCGTTCCCGCAGTTGCAGGCGATGGCCTGCACCCAGCGCGTGGCGCACCGCGTGGATCATCACAGCCTGGGCGCGATGCTGCTGCGCCGCGATGGCGGCGTGGCGCAGGCGCCGGTCGAGGAACTGACCGGCATCGTCGACCGCATCGGCGGCGGCGACGCGTTCGCCGCCGGCGTGCTGCATGGCCTCAGCCAGGGCTGGGACGACACCGCGACGATCCGCTTCGGCCTGGCCGCCGGCTGCCTGAAGCATTCGGTGCCGGGCGATTTCCATCCGCTGGCGGCGGATGAGGTGCAGGCCTGCGTGGGGACGTCGCGGTTCGATGTGAAGCGGTGAGGGGCGGGGAATGGGGATTGGGGAATGGGGATTGGCAAGAGCGTCGGTTGCGGTGGGGTTGCGCGCTGGCCGAGGGTGCTGGCGTGTCGTTGTTCTGTCGCGGCTGAAGCCGCTCCTACAGGAAAGCGGGCGCCGCGCTGGTGTAGGAGCGGCTTCAGCCGCGACCGGAAAATGAAATCGCCGCGATGCCAAGACACGCACAGAATCGCGGCACCGGTCCCTCGCCAATCACCACTTCTCGCGTTGTCGCCTGCGCTGCAAGCGGCGTCGGAGCGCAGGCGGCTTGTTCCTAAGCACCTGCACTGCGCGCGCGATGGCGGCGGCCTGAGGTTCCCGCAGCGCGACTGACGTCGCTCCCACAGGAGCGATGCACGCAGCTTCCGCGACGACCGAGCCCTTGTGGGAGCGACGTCAGTCGCGACGCGAACCACCAGGAAAAACGGCCGGCATCGCTGCCGGCCGCCTCTCCATTCCCGATTCCCGATTCCCCAATCCCGGCTCTCTACAGCTCGATGCAATCGAACTTCACGTCCGGATCGACGTCGGCGTCGTAGTCCACGTCCTTGCGCTCGAAGCCGAACAGCTTGAGGAACTCGTGCTTGTAGCCGGCGTAGTCGGTGAGCTGGAACAGGTTCTCGGTGGTCACCTGCGGCCATAGCGCCTTGCAGGCGTCCTGCACGTCGTCGCGCAGTTCCCAGTCGTCCAGGCGCAGGCGGTTCTCGTCGTCCACCTCGGCCGCCTGGCTGTCCACGCGGTACAGGCGCTCGCGGAACAGGCGGTCGGCCTGCTCGATGGTGCCTTCATGCAGGCCCTTCTCCTTCATGATCTTGTAGACCATGGAGATGTACAGCGGCATCACCGGGATCGCCGCGCTGGCCTGGGTCACCACCGACTTGAGCACCGCCACGTTGGCCGCGCCGCCGTCGCGCTGCAGGCGCGCGTGCAGGCGCTGCGCGGTCTGGTCCAGATCGACCTTGGCCTTGCCCAGCGCGCCGTGCCAGTAGATCGGCCAGGTGATCTCGGTGCCGATGTAGCTGAAGGCGACGGTGCGCGCGCCCGGCGCGAGCACGCCGGCGCGCTCCAGCGCGTCGATCCACAGTTCCCAGTCCTGCCCGCCCATCACGGTGATGGTGTCTTCGATCTCCTGCTCGGTGGCCGGCTCGATCGAGGCCTCGATGATCGCGTCCTTGTTGGTGTCGATCGCGGTGGCGGTGTAGGTCTGGCCGATCGGCTTGAGTGCCGAGCGCTTCACTTCGCCGGTGCTCGGCAGCTTGCGCACCGGCGAGGCCAGCGAATACACCACCAGGTCGACCTGGCCGCCCATCTCGGTCTTGATCAGGTCGACCACCTTGGCGCGCGCCTCGTCGGAGAACGCATCGCCGTTGATCGACTTGCTGTACAGGCCGGCGGCCTTGGCGTGCTTGTCGAACGCGGCGGCGTTGTACCAGCCGGCGGTGCCGGCCTTCTTCTCGCTGCCGGGCTTTTCGAAGAACACGCCGAGCGTGTCGGCGCCGAAACCGAACGCGGCGGTGATGCGCGAGGCCAGGCCGTAGCCGCTGGACGCGCCGATCACCAGCACCTTCTTCGGGCCGTCGCCGCGTACGCCGCGCGCGCGCGTGGCGGCGATCTGCTCGAGCACGTTGCGCTCGCAACCGAGCGGATGCGTGGTGGTGCAGATGAAACCGCGAACTTTCGGGTGGATGATCAACGTGATGTCCTCTCGGCTGGATGCCCCGCGGCATCTTAATGTCTGCGGCGTGGTTGATGAAGCGGCGCGGCCTGCACACGCCTACGTATGGACGCGTCCGCGCACCGCCGCCGGCACGGCCGATGCCGCGCGCGCGCCCACTCTGTCTACATCCGTGCGCACGAAGCTGGACGCAGTCGATGAAACCGGGCGGGGCGATGGAACATGATCTTGCGTCGCCACGCGCGCCTGGCGACGGCAGGGGGGCCTGGCGGACATCGTGTCCGTCATCCTGCGGGCATGGCCTCTGCGGCGCGGACCGAGGCCCTCAGCGATGTCGCAGCGAAGCGAGCGGGTGACCCAGCTCGGCGCCGTGCCGAGGTTTCGGCTCGGGCCGCTGTTGGTGGAGCCGGAGCGGCTGGTGGTGATCGAGGCGGGGGCGGACATCGCGCTGGAGCCGCGCATGATGGAAGTGCTGGTCGCCCTGGCCGAGCGCGCCGGCGAGGTGGTCAGCGCCGAGCAGTTGCTGATCGAGGTCTGGCACGGCAGCTTCTACGGCGACAACCCGGTGCACAAGACCATCGCCCAGCTGCGCCGGCGCCTGGGCGACGACAGCCGCCAGCCGCGTTACATCGAGACCATCCGCAAGCGCGGCTATCGGCTGCTGCCGAAGGTGAGCTTTCCCGACGACTACCGCGGCACGCTGCCCGGTACGCGCCATTGGGGACAGGGCAATCCCTACGTCGGCCTGCAGCCGTTCGATCCGGCGCACGCCGAGGTGTTCTTCGGCCGCAGCCACGCCATCGCCCAGATCATGGCCTCGCTGCGCGCGCAGTTGCAGAGCCGGCGCGGGCTGGTGCTGGTGTCCGGGGCCAGCGGCTGCGGCAAGACCTCGTTGCTGCGCGCCGGGGTGGTGCCGCTGCTGTGCCAGCCCGGCGGCCTCGACGGGCTGGAGGCGCTGGCGGTGGCGTACTGCAACCTGGCCATGTGCCACGGCGACGACGTGCTGGACCTGCTCGCGCAAGCGCTGGCGCAGTGGGCACCGAACGCCCGCGCGGTGTTTTCCCCCGCGCAACTGGGATCCCTTCCCGCCTGGCTGCAGCATCCGCCGGCCCTGCACGCGGCCATCGCCGAAGCCATCCGGCAATGCCCGCCGGCGCGCAGCGGCGCGCCGGCCGACCGCCACCTGCTGCTGGTGATCGACCACGCCGAGACCACGGTGGCCTCGCCCGGCATCGGCGATGCCGACCGCACCGCGCTCGACGCCGCGCTGCGCGCCCTGTGCACCGCGCCCCAGGTCGCGGTGCTGGTGCTGACCCGCAGCGATTTCTATCCGCGCCTGATCGAGTCGCTGCCCGGCGTCGCCGAACTCAAGCGTGGCGATGGCCACGTCGATCTGCTGGCGCCGCGCGCCGGCGAGATCGGCCAGATCATCCGCATCCCCGCGGCGATGGCCGGCTTGCGCTTCCAGGAAGACGGCGACAGCGCCGGGCGCCTGGACGACGTGCTGCGCGACGCCACCGCCGGCCAGCCCGACGCCTTGCCGTTGTTGCAGCACACGCTGCACGCCTTGCACGAGCGGCGCACCGCCGACGGCGTGCTCACCTTCGCCGCGTATCGCGCGCTGGGCGGGCTGGAAGGCGCCTTGGCGCACCATGCCGAGCAGGCGTTCCGCGCGCTGGCGGAACCGGCACAGGCCTCGCTGGGCAGCGTGCTGGCGCGCCTGTGCGTGATCCATCCGGACAGCGCCGCGGTGACCTCGCGGCGCGTGCCATGGTCCGCGCTGCAGGCCGAGCCGGCGGCGCGCGCGATGGCCGAGGCGTTCGTGCAGGCGCGATTGTTCGTCAGCGAACTGGCGGTCGGCGGGCCCGGCTTCGCGGTCGCCCACGAAGCCCTGCTGCGGCAGTGGCCGCGCGCGGCCGACTGGATCCACGAGAACCGGCGCCTGCTGCAGGCGCGCAACCGCCTGCGACAGGCCGCGCAGCGATGGACGGCCGAAGGCCGGCGCGCCGATCACCTGCTCAACAGCGGGCGTCCGTTGAGCGAGGCGCGCGAGGCGGCCAAACGGCTGGCGCACGATCTCGACGCCACCGACCTCGCCTTCCTGCGCGCCAGCGAGCGCCAACGCGACCGCCGGCGCTGGCTGTACAGCGGCGCCGCCGGCATGCTGGCGGCGCTGGCCAGCGCGTCGATGCTGCTCGGTTGGCAGGCGCGGCAGGCGCAACGGATCGCCGAGCAGCGCCGCGACGAAGCGCAGCAACTGGTCGGCTACATGCTCGGCGACCTGGCCGATCAGTTGCGCACCACCGGCAACCTGAAGCTGCTCGACAGCGTCGGCAGCCGCGCCCTGGCCTATCTGGAGCGGCTGCCCAGCACCAGCATGGGCGCGGCCGAGCTGCTCAACCATGCGCGCGCCCTGCGTACCGCCGGCGAGGTGCTGATGAACCAGGGCAACCTGGCCGAGGCGCAGGCCGCGTTCGCGCGCTCGGCAGCGACCGCGCGCCAGGCCAGCGCCGGGACGCCGGCCTCGCTGGACGCCTTGGCCGAGACCGGCCTGTCGGCGTACTGGCTGGGCTATCTCGCCTATCAGCAGAAGCATCCGGCGCAGGCGCGGCGGTACTGGACGTCCTACCTGGCGACCGCCGAACAACTGACCCGGCGCGCGCCGCGGGAGCCGCGCTGGCAACTGGAAGTCTCCTATGCGCTCAACAATCTCGGCAGCCTGGCGCGCAGCGAAGGCCGGCACGAGGCGGCGATCGCGCTGTTCGCGCGCTCGGTGGCGTTGAAGCGGCAGGTGCTGGCGCAGGCCCCGGACAACGCCGCGGTGCGCTACGAACTGGTCGACAGCCTGTCCTGGCTGAGTTCGGCGCAGGAATCCCATGGCGCGCTGGCGGCCGCCGAGCAGGGCTATCGCGAACAGGTGGCGATGCTGCAGGCGCTGGTGCAACGCGAGCCGGATGCCGATGCCTGGCGCCGCCGCTGGGCCACCTCGTTGCTGCGCACCTCCAATCTGGCGCTGGCGCGCGGGCATCTGCAGGACGCGCAGGCCGATGCGCAACGCAGCGTGGCGATGCTGTCGGCCCTGGTCGCGACGCAGCCGGACAACCGCACCTGGCGCCGCGACCTGGCCCACGCCTATGCGCAGGCGGGCTGGGTCGCCACCTTGCGCGGACAGCACGAGGCGGCGCTGCGGCAGCTGTCGCAGGCGCAGCGTGCGCTGGCGCCGCTGCTGCAGGCGCAGCCGCTGCCGGAATGGCAATGGCTGGATGCGGTCATCGCGCTGCGCATCGCGCAGAACCAGCCGCTGGGCGCGCGCGCGGAGCACGAACGCAGCGCGCGCATCGTCGCGCGGCTGGAGGCCCTGCACCGGGCGATGCCCGACGACCTGCTCGGCCTGTCGGCGCTGGCGCACGCGCGGGTGTGGCGCGGCGAACGCCTGGCCGCCGCCGGCGCGCAGGCCGAGGCGCGCGAGGAATGGGAACGCGTTGTGCAGTTGCTCGATGCGCGCGCGGCCGGCTCGCGCGACAAGACGTTGCTGGATCCGTGGATACGCGCGCAGGTCCATCTGGGCCAGCGCCAGACCGTGTCGCAGGCGCTCGCATGGCTGTCTCTGGCGGGCTACCGCCATCCGGGCTTCGTCGCTCTCTATGACCCGCCACCCAAGGAGAACACCAAGTCATGACGGCCATCGTCGACATCACCCTGACCGCCGCCCACGTCGTGTTCGGCGGCAACGCCGGACATGGGCGCTACTTCTACAGTTTCTCGCCGGACGTGATCACCGTCGGCAAGGGGCAAACACCGGTCAAGCTGATCTATCGCCTGGACAAGGAGGTCTCGCACCATTTCAAGATCAGGGCGGTGCTCAATTCCGACGCCCGCGGGCAGATCGAGCGCACCGCGATCGCCCCGGACGGACGCAGCGCCGAGGTGCACAACCTCAACACCGTGCAGACGCTGATCTTCTTCTCGGTGCTGATCTACGACGACAAGCGCGACCAGTTGTTCAGCTGCGACCCGCAGGTGGGCAACGACCCGGAGATCTCGCCGCAGCCGTTGCGGTAGCGCCACCGCCGCGTCCCTGGCGGGCCTCGCCCGCCAGGGACCTGCGCTCAGTTCACGATCTTCTTGCAGTTGTTCAAGGCGGTGGTCGCGTTCTTCAACGCCTCCGTGTGCCCGGGCTGGCCGGCCTTGATCTTCCCGATCAGCTCGGCCATCGCATTCTTGCCCTGCTGCCGCCAGTTCTTGTAGCTCGGCCCCTTCTTGAACGCGTCCAGGTCCTTGAGCGTGCTGGCGAACGCGCCGTTGATCGAGGTGCGCCGGTCCACGCAGCTCTGCCACGCCATCAGGCGCAGGCGGTTGGCGGCCTGGCCTGCGGCGCGCTCGCACGCCGTCGCGCCGCAGGCGTCGGGGTCGTGCAGGCCGTCGTTGTTGTCCACACAGGTCTGGCGTTTGCTGTCATAGGGGATCAGCTGGCAACCGTCCAGCTGCGAGCGCCTGATCACCTCGGCTTCGGACACATCGTTGCCTTTGAACAGCGCCTGCGGCGGGGCCGAGGACGCGGGCGGCTGGAGTGGGGTGCTGCACGCCGCGAACAGCAGCGACAGCGTCAGCAAGACGAACGTACGGAACAAGTTCATGGCGGTAGTCCTGGTCGGAGGCCGGAGCGCGCGATGCGGTTTCCGGGCGGCGCGAGGGGCCGCCGCGCCACCCTGCCGGCAACCCGCCGGACGGACCTGACGGACAGCTTACGGTTGCGGCCGGCACACGCCGGCAGGCCCAGGCCGCGGCGGCGCATGTCGCCACGGGCCGAGCGGGCGGCGCCCACGCAGCGCCAAAACCCAAGTTAATTCATTGATTTGCATTCCGGCAGGTTGCGGTAAGGCGACGCCGGGACGCGGCGCGCACGGTGGGCGCCGTCCGGCTCCGTGCCGACCGGACATGACCGCCGCGACGCCGGCGGCCCCAGGCACCTGCCGCGGCGCCCGCTGCGGTCCACCGAGACGCACCCATGCTCACCCGTACCGACAACGCTACCGAGACCCTGGCCACCGAGGACCACGATTCCCCGGTCTCGCTGTTCCGCCATACCGCCGCGCAACGCCAGCAGTTCGACGCTGCCGCGCTGCAGGCCGCGGACTACGACCAGAAGCCCTGGGGCCTGCTGTACCGCGCGCTGACCGAGGCCATCGGCGCCAGCCCGGACACCTTCCAGATGGTCTATCCGTTCACGACCTGGGCCTGGCCGACGCCGCCGGTGGGCTTCATCGGCACCGCGCAGTACGACTTCTGCTCGACCTCGCCGCAGTGGAGCGCGGTCGGCGCCTTCGTGTCCAGCGGCGACCGCTTCAACCAGGCCTACCAGGAATTCCTCAACGTGGTTCCGGCGGCGACCGACGACCCCTCGCTGCGGCAGCGGATCAAGGCCGCCGACGACGCGGTGACCGCCGCCAGCAACGGCTACACCCTCGCCTACACCCAGGCGCGCTCGGTGTACGCGGACGAGGTCACCGACAACGATCCGACCTTCACCGAATGGCTGGGGTCGCCGGCCGGCGCCGGCTGGCAGCTCAAGATCAGCAGCATGCAGACCAAGATGGAGCAGGCGCAGGTCACCTACAACGCGCTGGTGGTGCAGGCCAACACGCCGGGCCTGGGCGATGCGCAGAAGCAGATGGCCAATCACGATTTCTGGGCCAAGCTCAACGACCCGGCGCTGGCCAAGTTCCCGCTGGTGCCGAACTGGTCGGTGGCGCAGAACGCCAGCGAGTGGCTCGATGCGGTGCAGGCCGGCCAGGGCCCGGCGGGCGCCAGCATGGGCTTCAACAACCGCGACGCGGCCTACGACTACAGCGAGACCTGGGCCGGCGGCTCGGCCAAGATCCGCCAACTGTTCTGGCAGGTGCGTGTGGCCGGCAAGTGGGAGCGCATCAGCGAGTTCGAGACCGACAACGAACTCAATGTCGCGGTGGAGTTCGAGGCGCTGGACCAGATCCAGATCCAGCCCAGCGACTGGTACAACGGCTCGTTCGTGCGCAGCAAGCGCAATGGCCCGTTCGTGAAGGGCTACAGCGCGTTCGGCGAGGACGGCACCCAGGCGGTGTTCGGCGAGAAGGGCTTCTTCGGCCTGCTCAAGACCGGCATGTACGTGGGCTACAAGCCGACCTTCACCATCACCGCCAGCAAGGCGTCCTTCTCCAAGTTCTCCGAGAAGTTCAAGGTCTCGACCGGGCTGCGCATCGGGCCGTTCACCTTCGACGCCGAGGGCGGCAGCGAGAAGGCCGGGTGGACGCTGAGCGAATCCGGGCACAGCTTCACCGGGACCACCAGTTCCGAGCAGCCGCTGATCGTCGGCGTCGCGATCTCCAAGCTGCCGCCCGAGTAATCGCGCACCGCGCCGCCGACGCGCCTGCGATGCATGATCGCGTTGCAGGCGCGCTGCGCGGCGGTGGCGGAGTACGGCGGCCGCCTGTCATGGCGGCCGCCTCTGTTGCGGAGTTCGTGCTTTCCGAGGTGGACGCCATTGCCGCCACGGGCGCGCGGGCACGCGGCGGCGCAGGAACGGCGGCGGCGCTTCAGATGATCCGCAGCGTGATCGCCTTGAGCACGGCGCGGGTGCGGTCGCGGGTGCCGAGCTTGTCGAGGATGGTGGAGACGTAGTTCTTCACCGTGCCCTCGGCCAGGAACAGGCTGCGCGCGATCTCCTTGTTGGAATAGCCGCCGGCGAGCAGGCGCAGGATCGCCACTTCGCGTTCGTTGAAGGTGTCGCGCGGCGCGTCCTCGTCGCGATAGCGGTAGCGCGCGCGCACCGGGTCGGTGCTGACCGGCTGCAGCAAGGTTTCGCCGGCGGCCACGCGCGCGATGGCGTCGCGCAGGTCTTCCGGCGCAGCGTCCTTGAGCAGGAAGCCCTGCGCGCCCGCCTCGGTGGCGCGCAGCAGCAGGTCGGCGTCGTCGAAGGTGGTCAGCAGCAGCACCGGGGTGGCGTCGCCGCGTGCGCGCAGCTGCTGCAGCGCCTGGATGCCGTCCATGCCCGGCATGCGGATGTCGCTGAGCACCACGTCCACCGCAGTGGCGGCGACGGCATCGAGCAGCGCCTGGCCGTCGCTGGCCTCGCAGGCGACGGCGATGCCCTGCGTCTGCAGTAGGGCGCGTAAGCCGGCGCGCACCAGGATCTGGTCGTCGGCCAGGGCGATGCGCAGGCCGCTCACAGCGGCAACCGCGCGGTCAGCTGCATGCCACCCAGCGGCGTGCGGCCCAATTCGAGCCCGCCGCGCAGCGCGGCCAGGCGTTCGCGCATGCCGGCGATGCCGTTGCCTTCGCGGATGCGCTCGGCGCGACGGCCGTCGTCGGCGATGTCCACGCGCAGTTGCGCGTCTTCGTGCCGCAGGCGCACATGGACTTCGCCAGCGTCGGCGTGGCGCGCGGCATTGGTCAGGGCCTCCTGCACGAGGCGCAGCAGCGCTTCGGCCAGTTGCGGATCGGTGATGCGCACTTCGGGGTCGATCTGCAGCCGCAGCTGCGGCCGCGGGAACGGCACGGCCAGCGCACGCAGCGCGGTGGCCAGGTCCAGGCCGCGGTCGTCGCGCAGCGATTGCACCACGTCGCGGATGTCGGCCAGCAGCTCGGCGGACAGGCGCTCGACCGCGCCGAGCTCGGCGTGCCGGGCCAGCGCCGGATCGGCCAGCAGCAGGCGCAGGTTGATGCGCATCGCGGTCAGCTTGTGCCCGGCCACATCGTGCAGTTCGCGCGCCAGGCGCAGGCGTTCGGCGTCGCGCGCGCTGTCGGCCAGCAGCGCGCGGGTGGCCAGCAGGTCGGCATTGACCCGGGCCAGCGCGGCGCGGGCGAGTTCGGCGGTGCGCGCGTAGTGCGCGCTCAGCCCGGCGAAGGCATGGAAGCCGGCGTAGATCAGCGTGGTCAGCAGCGGATGCCTGATCCCGGCGGCGGACAGCGCCAGGAAGGTGCCCAGGTTGGCCAGCAGCGCCAGCACCAGTACCTGCCGTGGCGGCCACTGCAGCGCCACCTGCGTCACCACCACCACCAGCAGCACCGGCGCGGTGCCGACATGCGGCTCCAGCCAGACCAGGGCCATCGCCGCCGCCGCCTCGAGCCACAGAGCGGCATCGCGCCATCTGGCGGGAAGACAGTGGGCACCGAGCAGCAACAGCACGAACAGCGTCACGGCGCTCCAGCGCCAGGCCGCCGAGGCGTGCGGCGCGAACTGGAACGACCACAGCACGGTGGCCACGGTCAGCAGCCCGGCCAGGCGCTTGGGTTCGATCAGCTCGCGCAGGAATCGGTTCATGCGGACGATGCTGACCGCGCGCCCCGTCCGCGGCAATGGGGCGGGCGCAGAAAGTGACTTCCGGCAGGTCGCATCGGTGACCAGCGGCCACTGCCCGGCCACGGCAATGGCGCGACACTGGCCCCACGCCATCGCGCGCCGCGCTCCATACCGAAGCAGGCGACGGCGGCGGGAATTCACCCGAGCGACGCCACCGTGGCGTACACCGGGACCGTTCGCGAGGAGGAACGACCATGCACCCGAGCCTGCACCATCCCGATCTGCTGTTCGCGCTGCTGGGCGCAAGCTGGGGCCTGTACGAGGTGCTGCTCAGCCGGCGCCGCCGCGCCGCCGATGGCGGCGCACGCGACCAGGGCACGCTGCGCTTGCTGTGGCGCGTGCTGTACGCGGCGCTGGCGGTGGCGGTGCTGCTGTCCATCCTCGGCCTATGGCGCTATGCGCCGGCGCTGCGGGAACCGGCGCGCTGGGCCGGGTGCGCGTTGCTGGCGGCCGGGCTGGCGCTGCGGCTGTGGGCGATCCGGGTGCTGGCGCGCTGGTTCACCGTGGACGTGACCATCCAGCAGGGTCACCGGCTGGTGCGCCGCGGCCCGTATCGCTACCTGCGCCATCCCTCCTACACCGGCGTGCTGCTGTCGTTCTACGGGCTGGCGATCGGGCTGGGCGACGTGCTGTCGCTGCTGGCGATCGTGCTGCCGGTGACCTGGGCGTTCCTGCGCCGCATCCAGGTCGAGGAAGCCATGCTGACCCAGGCCTTCCCCGATGAGTACCCGCGGTACGCCGCGCACAGCTGGCGGCTGCTGCCGTTCGTCTGGTGAGGGCGGCGCGATGCTCGCGCTCGACCTGCTGCTCGCCGTGCTGCACCACCTGGCCGTCCTGTTGCTGACGGTCGCGCTGGCGGTCGAATGGACCCTGCTGCGCGAACCGCCGGATGCGGCACGGCTGACACGGCTGCTGCGGGCCGATGCCGGGTACGGCCTGGCGGCGCTGGCGATCCTGGTCGTCGGCGGCCTGCGCGTGCGCTACGGGCTCAAGGGTGCGGACTCCTTTCTGAGCAATCCCTGGTTCTGGGCCAAGTTGGGCGTGTTCGCGGCGATCGGGCTGCTGTCGTTGCTGCCCACGCTGCGCCTGCTGCGCTGGCGCCGCCAGGCGCGTGCCCGGCCGGATTTCGTGCCGGCACCGGCGCAGGTGGTCACGGTGTTCCGTGTCGTGTCCGTCGAACTGGGTCTGCTCGCCCTGCTGTTCGTGCTGGCCGCGACGATGGCGCGCTACGGCATGTTTTAATTGGTAATACCAATATAGGCAGATCTCCGTTGACACCCGGGCGGTTCTGGGAATTTAATGGCCGCTCTCTCCCACCCTCCGTGGCAATTGGTATGACCAAATTATCCGCGCCTGCGATGGCGGCCTCCGGGGCGCGCGGCGCTCCGCCGACCGTGGCGCCGGAGGCCGGCGGCGGCCGCCTGAGCGATCGCGTCGCCGCGCAGTTGCGCGCGCTGATCGCCGAGCGCGGGCTGCAACCCGATACGCGCCTGCCCGCCGAGCGCGCGCTGGCGCTGGAACTGGGCGTCTCGCGCACCGCGCTGCGCGAAGCCATCGCCCAGCTCGCCAGCCAGGGCCTGCTGCGCGCCCGCGTCGGCGGCGGCACCTACGTGCAGCGGCCGCCCACCCCGGAGGACCAGGTGGTGGCGCCGCTGCAACCGTTCCTGCCGTTGCTGCAGAGCGACCCGGCGTACCGCTTCGACGTGCTGGAAACCCGCCATGCGCTGGAAGGCGCCACCGCCTGGCACGCGGCGCTGCGCGCCACCGACGCCGACCGCGCGCGCATCGCCGCGGCGTTCGAGGCGATGCTGCAGGCGCATGCGCGCAGCGACGCGGCGGCCGAGGCGCGCGCCGATGCCGACTTCCACCTGGCCATCGCCGAGGCCGCGCACAACCGCGTGCTGCTGCAGATGATGCGCGGGCTGTTCGACCTGCTGCAGACCAATATCTCGCAGAGCCGGCACCTGCTGTTCCAGTCGCCGCGTACCTTCGTGCCGCTGCTGGCGCAGCACCGCGCGCTGCACGACGCGATCCTGGCCGGCGAGCCGGAACGCGCGCGCGACGCCGCGCACGCGCATCTGGCCTTCGTGCACACCGCGCTGCGCACGCTGGACGAGGACGAGGCGCGCCGCGCCCGCGCCTCGCGCCTTCCCTCCCCCCGCTGACGCGCCTCCCATGATCATCTCCGCCGCCTCCGACTACCGCGCCGCCGCCCAACGGCGGCTACCGCCGTTCCTGTTCCACTACATCGACGGCGGCGCCTACGCCGAACACACCTTGCGGCGCAACGTCGCCGACCTGGCCGACATCGCGCTGCGCCAGCGGATCCTGCGCAACGTGGCCGAGTTGAGCCTGGAGAGCGAACTGTTCGGCGAGCGCCTGGCCTTGCCGCTGGCGCTGGCGCCGGTGGGATTGACCGGCATGTACGCGCGCCGCGGCGAGGTGCAGGCCGCGCGTGCCGCCGCCGCACGCGGCGTGCCGTTCACCCTGTCGACGGTGTCTGTGTGCCCGATCGAGGAAGTGGCGCCGGCGATCGCGCGTCCGCTGTGGTTCCAGCTGTACGTGCTCAAGGACCGCGGCTTCATGCGCAACGCGCTGGAGCGGGCCAAGGCCGCCGGCGTGACCACGCTGGTGTTCACGGTGGACATGCCCACGCCCGGCGCGCGCTACCGCGACGCGCACTCGGGCATGAGCGGGCCGAACGCGCCGCTGCGGCGCATGCTGCAGGCCGTCGCCCATCCGCGCTGGGCCTGGGACGTGGGCCTGCGCGGCAGGCCCCACGACCTGGGCAACGTCTCCGCCTACCGCGGCCATCCGACCGGGCTGGCCGACTACATCGGCTGGCTCGCCGGGAACTTCGATCCGTCGATCTCGTGGAAGGATCTGGAGTGGATCCGCGAGTTCTGGACCGGGCCGATGCTGATCAAGGGCATCCTCGACCCAGACGACGCACGCGACGCGGTGCGCTTCGGCGCCGATGGCATCGTGGTCTCCAACCATGGCGGGCGCCAGCTCGATGGCGTGCTGTCCAGCGCGCGCGCGCTGCCGGCGATCGCCGATGCGGTCAAGGGCGAGCTGAAGATCCTGGCCGACTCGGGCATCCGCAACGGGCTGGACGTGGTGCGCATGCTCGCGCTGGGCGCCGACGCGGTGCTGCTGGGCCGCGCCTTCGTCTATGCGCTGGCCGCCCGCGGCCAGGCCGGGGTGGAGCACCTGCTGACCCTGATCGAGAACGAGATGCGAGTGGCGATGACGCTGACCGGGGCCACGTCGCTGGCCGCGATCTCGCGCGATTCGCTGGCGCGGGTCACCCGCGACGCCGCCATCTCGCCGTAGCCGCGGTGGACGCCACGCACGCGCCGATCGCCGCCGCCGAGCTGCTGCGCCAGTTGCGCAGCGTGGTCGGCCGCCGCCATGTGCTGGTCGGCGCCCGCGCCACGCGGCGCTTCCGCAGTGGCTATCGCTTCGGCGCGGGGCCGGTCCTGGCTGTGGTGCGGCCGGGCACGTTGCTGGAGCTGTGGCGGGTGCTGCAGGCGGTGGTCGCCGCGGACCGCATCGTCCTGGTGCAGGCGGCCAACACCGGACTCACCGGCGGCTCCACCCCCGACGGCGACGGCTACGACCGGCAGATCGTGCTGATCAGCACGCTGCGCCTGCGCGGCGTGCAGTTGCTGCACGAAGGGCGCCAGGTGGTGTGCCTGCCCGGCGCCACGCTGGACGCGCTGGAACGGCGCCTGCAGCCGCTGCAGCGCGAGCCGCATTCGGTGATCGGCTCCTCGTGCATCGGCGCCTCGGTGCTGGGCGGGGTCTGCAACAACTCCGGCGGCGCGCTGGTGCGGCGCGGCCCCGCCTACACGCAGTTGGCGTTGTTCGCCCAGCTCGGCGCCGACGGGCAGCTGCGCCTGGTGAACCACCTGGGCATCGCGCTGGGCGACACCCCCGAGCAGATCCTGACCCGGCTGCAGGCCGGCGACTACGCGCCGGCGGACATCCGCGACGATCCCGCGCTGGCGGCTTCCGATCCGCACTACGCCGCGCACGTGCGCGACGTGGACGCGGCCACGCCGGCGCGCTTCAACGCCGATCCGGCGCGGCACTACGAGGCCTCCGGCTCGGCCGGGCGGCTGTGCGTGTTCGCGGTGCGGCTGGACACCTTCCCGCGCGAGGACAGCACGGTGTTCTACATCGGCAGCAACGCCGGCGAGGACCTGACCGCGCTGCGTCGCGGCCTGCTCACCGCCTTCGCGCAGCCGCCCATCAGCGGCGAATACCTGCACCGCGACGCCTTCGACATCGGCGCGCGCTACGGCAAGGACACCTTCCTGCTGATCGACCGCTTCGGCACCGGCGCGGTGCCGCGCGCGTTCGCGCTGAAGAGCCGGTTGGACGGCTGGTGCGAAGCGCTGCGCCTGCCCGGGCTGGCCGACCGCCTGCTGCAGGCGCTGACCGACCGGCTGCCCGAGCACCTGCCGCCGCGCATGCGCGCCTGGCGCGACCGCTACGAACACCATCTGCTGCTGCGCGTATCCGCGCAGGACGCGACGGCGACCGAGGCGTTCCTCGCCGCCCATTTCGCCGGCCGCGATGGCGGCTATTTCCGCTGCGACGCCGAGGAGGGGCGCAAGGCGTTCCTGCATCGGTTCGCCGTGGCCGGCGCGGCGGTGCGCTATCGGCAGGTGCACCGCGACACGGTCGAGGACATCGTCGCGCTCGACGTGGCGCTGCGCCGCAACGATCGCCAGTGGCAGGAGACCTTGCCGCCGGCACTGGAGGCCGCGCTGCTCGGCAAGCTCTACTACGGGCACTTCTTCTGCCACGTGTTCCACCAGGACTACCTGGTGCGCAAGGGCCACGACCCGCTGGCGATCGAGCACGCGATGTGGGCGCTGCTCGACCGGCGCGGCGCCGAGTACCCGGCCGAACACAACGTCGGCCACCTGTACCGGGCCAAGCCGGCGCTGGCCGCGTTCTACCGCGCGTTGGACCCGAGCAACAGCTTCAACCCCGGCATCGGCCAGACGCCGAAGGGCAAGCACTGGCAGGACTGCGGCGACGCGCACGCGCACCGGCACGGCTGAGCGCCACGGCGGCGGCCACGCGCGGCAGGCACGCTGCCGGCGCCCCGCGGTCACTGGATCTCGAGCATGCCCCCGGCCAGCAATGCCTTGGCCACGGCGAGCAGGTTGCGCGCGTCGGGCTGGATCCCGTCGGCGCCCATCACCACGCGCGTGTCCTCGGGGCCGTCCATCGCCCGCTCCAGCACCTTGCCGTAGCGCAGGCTCAGGATCAGCGGACCCAGCAGCATGGCGCGCTTGGCTTCGGGCAGCGGCGCGTCGGGCGAGGCCTGGTGCTGAGCGGCATCGACCACCGCGTTCCAGCCGGCGATATAGGCGTTGGCCTCGATCGTGATGTTGTGGTTCAGCGACTCCTGCGCCAACGACGTGCCGTCGAAGTCGGTGCCCTTGGCCTGCGCCTCGCGCATGCCGGCGGCGATCTTGTCGGCCAGCGCGCGCTCGAACTGGGCGTGGCGTTCGGCCACCGCCAGGTGCGCGGCCAGATGCGCGAGCACGAACACCAGGTTGTCCGCGGCCACGTCGCCGCTGCGCAACAGGTGCGGGCGCGGCGCATCGCGCAGTTGCTGCAGCAGGCCGCTGGTCAGCACCAGGTCCTGGTCGAGCGCCGCCGCCGCGAACGGATGGTCCCGGACCACCGGTTGCTCGGCGACGACGCGGATGCGCTGCAGTTGCCCGGCCTCGGCCAGCTGCTGCAGTTGCGCACGCAACGCCGGCGCGGCGGCGACCGCGGCGCGCACCTGGCCGGCGTCGGTGGTGCTGCCCTGCACCGTTGCCAGCACCGCGTCCAGGCGATCGCCGGCGAAGGCCGGCAGCGCGCACAGCCAGGCGCACATGAAAACGTACAGGCGCATCCGCATGATCGAATCCTTTCGTCGGTTCCTAGGAAGTGCGGAGCCTAGCATGGCGGTGCGCGCCGGCCGGCATGGCGCGCGGACGCGGCGACCGCGATGGCGCAGGGCGATCGGCGCCACACGGCGGCAGCGCGCAGGCTGGGCGATCAGGTGGTTGCGCCCCGCCCCCGCACTGGATTCACTGCGGCGCGAGCGGCGCCATCGCATGTGCATTGCCGGATGGGATGACCAGCGCCGGACGTAGGTGCGGCGTGCCATGCCGATGCATTCGGCCGCGGCGCGATCTGTGACGCGCAAGCGCACGGCAGGTGGACGACGCGCGCGACGTGGCGCGGGCTCACAGTGCCAGCCGCAGCGCGGGAAACCCGTGCGTCCAGCGCAGGCGACGGCGCCGGTGAAGCACGCACTGGGCCGCGACAACGGGAGGCTCAGGTGCCGGGCAACCGCTGGCGCAGCGTCTCCATGTCCTTCCAGGGATGCTCGCGCAGGCGCGCGGCGCGCTGCAGCGCCTTGTCCAGCGGGAACGCCTGCGGCGAGGCGATCCGCGCCAGGTCTTCCCAGCGCAGCGGCACCGCCACCGTGGCCTGCGCGCGTGCGCGCAGCGACCACGAGCACACGCTGGTGTTGCCGCGGCCGTTGCGCAGCCAGTCGACGAAGATCACCCCGCCACGCTTGGCCTTGCGCATCGTGGCCACGTAGCGGTCCGGCGCCTGCGTGGCCAGCGCCTGCGCGAACGCCTCGCAGAAGTCGCGCGCCTGCTCCCAGTCGGCGCTGCCGGCCATGATCGGCACCACCACGTGCAGGCCCTTGCCGCCGGACAGGCGCACGAAGCTCTCCAACCCGGCCTGGCGCAGGCGCGCGCGGATGTCGCGCGCGGCGGCCTTGGTCCGCGTCCAGCTCACGCCCTCGCCCGGGTCCAGGTCGAACACCAGCCGGTCCGGATGTTCCGGATCGGCGACGGTGGCGCCCCAGGGATGCAGCTCCAGCGTGTTCATCTGCACCAGTTCGAGCAGGCCGGCGAGATCGGCGATGTACAGATAGTCCTCGGTGCCGCTCTTCTGGCGCAGCGCGATCGCCTGCACGTGGTCGCCGAGCGCGCGGTTGCCGTGTTTCTGGAAGAAGCACTCGCCCGCACTGCCGTCCGGACAGCGCAGCAACGACAGCGGGCGATTGGCGACTTCCGGCAGCAACCACGGCGCGACCGCGCGGTAGTAGGCGGCCACCTCGCCCTTGCTGATGCCGACGGCCGGATAGACCACGCGCTCGGGATGGGTGATGACGATGGCGTCGGCCGCGCTGTCGGCGGCGCCGGGCGAGGACGTGGGTGCCCTCGTGCGACGGCGCGCCGCGGTGGCGCCTGCGGTCGCAGGGCGACCGCGAGCGGCGCCGCCGGTCTTCGCCTTGGTGGCGCTGGGCGCACTGGCCGCGCGTTTGCGCGGCGCTGGCCCGGCAGCGGCGCGGGGGGCGGATGCGGGCTTGGCGGGCTTGGCGACCCGGGTCGGCGTAGCGCCATTGACTGCCGTGCCGGTCTTGCCGGCGCCGCTGGCGGCGGCGGTCTTGCCGGCCTTCCCGGTCGCACCGA
This sequence comes from Xanthomonas sp. DAR 35659, assembly GCF_041242975.1. Lineage (NCBI taxonomy): Bacteria > Pseudomonadati > Pseudomonadota > Gammaproteobacteria > Lysobacterales > Lysobacteraceae > Xanthomonas > Xanthomonas medicagonis. The sequence goes on along the minus strand of NZ_CP162488.1, from coordinate 44,741 downwards.
GCTTGGTCGCCTTGCCGCGCCTGGCCGGCTTGGTCGGCGCCGCGCGACCAGCGCCGAGGGTCCGGCGTGCAGGCATGGCGCCCTACCCCGCCTTGCGCCGCGCCGGCGCCTTGCGTGCGGCGGCCTTGGTCGGCTTGGCCTTGCTGCCGGCCTTTGCCGCCTTCTTCGCCGCGGTCTTGCTGGCGGCCTTCCTGGCCGGCTTCTTCGCGGTCTTGCGCACCGGCAGCGCGTCGTCGCCGCGCTTGGCCGGGGTGCGGCGCTTGGCGTCCAGGCTCTTCTGCAGCAGCGACATGAAGTCCACCACGTTGGTCGTGGCGTCCTCGCGCTGCGGCGCCTCGGCCTCGTCGTCCACCTGCGCGGTGCCCTCCTGCGCCTCGATCCGCTTCTGGATCACTGCATGCAGGCGTTCGCGGAATTCGTCGTGGTAGGAGGACGGATCCCACGTGCCGGACATCGAGTCGATCAGTTGCGCGGCCATCGCGGTTTCCTTGGCGCTGATCCGGTAGTCGGCGGCCTTGCCGCTGGGCAGCGCGTAGTCGTCCAGGTCGACCAGTTCCTGCGGATAGCGCAGCAGGATCAGCACCAGCGCGTCCTCCTGCGGCATCACCGCCGCCAGGTATTCGCGGGTGCGGATCACCACCCGCGCGATGCCCACCTTGCCGGTCGCGCGCAGGGTCTCGCGCAACAGCACGTAGCCCTTCTCCGCCTTCTTGCCCGGCACCAGCACGTAGGGCTTCTCGAAGTAGCGCAGGTCGATGTCGCCGGCGTCGACGAAGGCTTCCACCTCCACCGTCTCGTGGCTCTCCGGCGCGGCCGAGGCGATGTCCTTCTGCTCGACCACCACGTAGTTGCCCTTGCTGTACTCGTAGGCCTTGACGATGTCCTTCCACGGCACCTCTTCGCCGGTGTCGGCGTTGACCCGCTCGAAGCGGATCGGGCGCTTGTCGCGCGCATCGAGCATGCGGAAGTGCAGGTCGATGCGGCGCTCGCCCGACATCAGCGCCACCGGCACGTTGAGCAGGCCGAAGGACAGCGTGCCGGTCCAGATCGGGCGCGCCATCAGTGCGTCACCTGCTGCAGCGCCGGCGCCGGCAGGTGGTCCAGCGCCTGCCAGGCGTCCTCGATCACCGCCCGCGCCTGGCCCCAGTCGAGCTGCGATTCGCCGCGCGTCTGTTCCCAATGCGCGGCCAGTTCGCCGTCGGTCTCGGCGATCGGCGCGCGCGGCCAGCCGCCGGCATGGGTACGCAACGCGAACGTGTAGGCCGGACACAGATCGCGCCATGGCGTGCCGTGGCGCGCGCGACGCTGCCGGTAGTCGGCCAGGCTGTACTGACGATAGTCCGGCGCATCGTGCGGACGCAGGCGGGCGCCGCGGCGCGGCGGCGGCGCCGGCAGCGGATCGAGATGGGCATTGAACAACAGCGGGTCGAGACGGTCGCGGGGACGCATGAGAGGCTCCGGGCGGCAGCGGCGGCGGGCGGATGCGCAGCAGTAGCGCCGGCGCCGTTAGGCAGTCGTGACAGTCGCGTGGACATACCGCGATTCGCAGTGGCTTCACCGGCCTCGCGTTGCACTGTGCGCGGCATTCCCCACACCACGAGGCATCGGCCATGTCCACGCCCACCGATCCGCTGCGCGACGGCGCCCCCATCCCCGGCGAACAGCGCGGCAAGCGCGACGGCCAGGACCGCGAAGACCGCGGCGCCGGCGACCGCCCCGCCACCATCGTCGCGCACGAGCCGCGTACCGGCGAAGAGCGCCCTGCCCCGCAGGCCGCGGCGCACTCCACCCCGGACGCGGCGCACGCACGGCACGCCGATGCCAATCAGGACGAAGCGCTGGAAGAGACCTTCCCCGCCAGCGACCCGGTTTCGCCGTTCGTGCCGTCCAAGGCGCCGTAGCGCGACTGCCGCTGTTGTAGGAGCGGCTTCAGCCGCGACAGGCCCGTCAGAGCGCCTGTCGCGGCTGAAGCCGCTCCTACAGGAAGCGCGCTATTCCGCTACACCTTCCCCGCCGCCTCCAGCGCGGCATACTCGCTGTCGTCGAACAGCCGCGAGCGCACCAGAAAGCGCACGCCCTCGCCGTTCTCCAGCGAGAACATGCCGCCGCGGCCGGGCACCACGTCGATGATCAACTGGGTGTGCTTCCAGTACGCGAACTGCGAAGCGCTGATGTAGAACGGCGCGCCGCCGATCTCGCCCAGTTGCACGTCCTGGTCGCCGACGATGAAGTCGTCCTGCGGGTAGCACATCGGCGAGGAACCGTCGCAACAGCCGCCGGACTGGTGGAACAGCAGCGCGCCGTGCCGCGCCCGCAACCGTTCGATCAGCTGCAGCGCCGGCAGCGTGGCCAGCACCTGCAACGGCAGGCCGGAAGCGGGCGCGGCGTCCATCACGCCGCCATGTCCAGCACGATGCGGCCTTCGATCTGGCCGGCGCGCATCCGGTCGAACACGTCGTTGACGTTCTCCAGCGCGGCGGTGGCCACGGTCGCGGCGACCTTGCCCTGCTCGGCGAACTCCAGCGATTCCTGCAGGTCCAGGCGGGTGCCGACGATGGAACCGCGCACGGTCACGCCGTTGAGCACCATGCCGAAGATGTCCAGCGGGAACTGGCCCGGCGGCAATCCGTTCAACGACACCGTGCCGCCGCGGCGGACCATGCCGATCGCCTGCTCGAACGCCTTCGGCGATACCGCGGTGACCAGCGCGCCGTGCGCGCCGCCGATCTCCTTCTTCAGGTAGGCGACCGGGTCGGTGGTCAACGCGTTGACCGTGACCGTGGCGCCCAGGCGCCGCGCCAGCGCCAGCTTGGCGTCGTCCACGTCCACCGCCGCCACGTTCAGGCCCATCGCCTTGGCGTACTGCACCGCCATGTGCCCGAGCCCGCCGATGCCGGAGATCACCACCCAGTTGCCGGGCTTGGTGTCGGTGACCTTCAGGCCCTTGTACACGGTGACGCCGGCGCACAGGATCGGCGCGATCTCGACGAAGCCGACGTTCTTCGGCAGATGGCCGACATAACCCGCGTTGGCCAGCGCGTACTCGGCGAAGCCGCCGTTGACCGAGTAGCCGGAGTTCTGCTGCGCCTCGCACAGCGTTTCCCAGCCGCCCAGGCAGTGTTCGCAATGCCCGCAGGCCGAGTACAGCCACGGAATGCCGACCCGGTCGCCTTCCTTGATGTGGTCCACGCCGGCACCGACCGCGACCACGTGGCCCACGCCCTCGTGGCCGGGAATGAACGGCGGGTTCGGCTTCACCGGCCAGTCGCCCTCGGCCGCGTGCAGGTCGGTGTGGCACACGCCGCATGCCTCGATCTTGACCAGGATGTCGCCGGCCTGCGGCCGCGGCACCGCCACTTCCTCGATCGTCAGCGGCTGGCCGAACGCACGCACCACCGCGGCTTTCATCGTCTTGTCCATCTTCCACTCCATGTCATTGATTGCGATCCACACTAGGCGCCTTGCGCCGCTCCCGCCTTGATCCAAGTCAACCGGGCGGACCGGTCGCCCCCGCCCCTGTCCGCCTGCGCCGCACCGGCGTGCCGTCGGGAGCGACGCGGGCGGCGCGGCGGGCGTGGACGCGGGTCGCGGCGGCGGTGCCGATGGCCCTTCCCGCCGATGCCGATGCCGATGCCAGCCGCACGTTAGCGGCGTCATCACACGCCGTTCGTACACTGCGCCTCGGCGCCCCCGCCTGCGCACCGCCCGGCACGGCGGCCTGGCCGCGCGGCGCCGACCGATCACCGGGAAACGAGGGACCGACTCCATGAAGCGATGCCTGCTCTGCGCCGCGCTGCTGACCCTGCTGCTGCCAGGCTGCAAGGCGCCCGAGTCCGCTGCCGGTACCGCCCCGGCGGCGGCGGCGGCGGCCACCACGCCCGCCCCGGCGACGGCACCCGCAGCCGCGCCCAAGCCCGCCCCGAGCGACGCCCGCCCGGCCCTGCCGTCGGGCGCGTGCGACAGGACACAGGACGGATTCGCCGCGTTCCTGGAGGCGATCGTGTCCGATCCGGCCGTGCGCGCCGCCTACAGCGCGCCCACCGTCGCCGAGGGCGATCTGCGCGATCCGTCCAAGCATGTCGCCCGCCCCGGCGAGCCGTTCCGTCTGGCCCTGATCGACTACAGCTGGTCCTACGACGAGCCCGGCAAGGACCCCGGCCAGTTGGCGCGCGTGAAGCTGGACATCACGCCGGACGGCGAGCGGATGCGCGTGGACTTCGTGAAGGCCGAATTCTCCGCCGACGACGAGGTGGTCAAGACCCTCGGCGCGCCGGAAGCGTACGTGTTCGATTACACGCAGCAGTGCTGGCGGCTGGCCCAGCACCTGCGCTGATCGGCGCGGCGCCCGCCACGACGCGGGTGCCGCCCTCGTTGGCACCATGGAAAAAGGAGAAGGACGATGCCCAGGTACACGATCGTCGAGTCCGTCGGACACGGCACGCAAGCGATTCACGACTACGAGGATATCGAGCGCCATCATCCGACCCGCGGCAACGAGCGCGGCCGGGTCTACGCCACGGTCAACGGCGAGCGCGAGGAGCTGCTCGGCAACTACCGCGGCTCGGCCACCGTCTCGCACGACGGCGACCATTACGTCTCCAAGGATTTCGTGCTGAAGGTCGGCAACAACAACGCCGTGCCGGTGCCGGCCATCGCCAGCGGCTATATCGGCCAGATCGATCCGCGCAACGGCATCGTGCAGATCTACGACAAGCCGGCCAACGATCCCAGCCGCGAGATGATCGCCCAGTACCGGCACCTGGATCTGCGCAACACCCAGTTGCACACCGGCGACCGCATCGAATACGGCGAGTCGGTGGGCATCCAGGGCGGCTTCAACAAAGGCAACCCCAGTGCGTTCGGCAAGCACGTGCATGTCGACATCAACACCAGCTACCTGCCGCAGGCCGACCGCTACATCCGCGACATCGACAGCGGCGCCATCAGCACCGATCGGCGCCCGCAACACGCCGCGCCCAACCTGACCGCGCCGGCCACGGTCGCCAACATCTCCGGCAATGGCCACACGGTGGCCGCGCCGGGCGGTGCCGCCGCCGCCGCGAAGCAGGCCGCGCCGATGGCCGATGGCGTATTGCGCAAGGACGAACACGGCCCGGAAGTGAAGGCGTTGCAGGAACGGCTGGTGCAGTTGGGCTACACCGATGCGCAGGGTCGGGCGCTGGTCCCCGACGGCAAGTTCGGCGACCGCACCAAGCACGCGGTCGAAGCGTTCCAGCGCGATCACCATCTGGACGTGGACGGCATCGCCGGGCGCGACACGCTCAAGGCGCTGAAGGACGCGCAGGCGCGTGCGCCCGCCACCGCCGCGGACGATGCGGCGCGCGCGCCGCTGCTGTCGGATCGGTCGCACCCGCGCCACCCCATGTTCCTGCAGGCCGTGGCCGGACTGGAGAAGCTCGGGCCGGCGGCCGGATTCGCCAACCGGGCCGAACTCGAGCGGGCCGCGGGCACGCTGACCCAGGACGCCAGCATCGGAGGGATGTCGCAGATCGATCATGTGGTTCCCAGCAACAACGGCAAAGGATTCATCGCGGTGGAAGGCAAGCTGGACGATCCGGCGCATCGGCGCGCCTTCGTCGATCGCGACCAGGCCGTGCAGCAGACCCTCGAGCAGTCCACGCAGAAGCTGCAGCAGGACCTGAACATCGGGCTGCGGCAGGAGCCGGCGCAGCCGGCACGGGACACGACGCGCGCGATGGCGATGTAGTCCGGCCGGCGCGGCGGCGACCCGCGCCGCCCTCCCCGCGATCGCTTGCGTGGGAGGGCGGCGCCGCGACCGAGGTGCCGGCAACGCCTGCCGCGCGCCGCCGGCGCTCAGAAGAAGCCCAGCGCCTTCGGCGAATAGCTGACCAGCAGGTTCTTGGTCTGCTGGTAGTGGTCGAGCATCATCTTGTGGTTCTCGCGGCCGATGCCCGACTGCTTGTAGCCGCCGAACGCGGCATGCGCCGGATAGGCGTGGTAGCAGTTGGTCCACACCCGTCCGGCCTGGATCGCGCGGCCCATGCGGTACAGCCGCGCCGCGTCGCGGCTCCACACGCCCGCACCCAACCCGTACAGCGTGTCGTTGGCGATCGCCAGCGCCTCTGCCTCGTCCTTGAAGGTGGTCACCGAGACGACCGGGCCGAAGATCTCCTCCTGGAAGATGCGCATCTTGTTGTGGCCCTTGAACACGGTCGGCTTGACGTAGAAGCCGCCTGCCAACTCGCCGTCCAGCGCGTTGCGCTCGCCGCCGATCAGCACCTCGGCGCCTTCCTGCTTGCCGATGTCGATGTAGGACAGGATCTTCTCCAACTGCTCGCTGGAGGCCTGCGCGCCGACCATGGTGTTGGGATCCAGCGGGTTGCCCTGCTTGATCGCCGCCACCCGCTTGAGCGCCTTCTCCATGAACTTGTCGTAGATCGATTCCTGGATCAGCGCGCGCGACGGGCAGGTACACACCTCGCCCTGGTTGAAGGCGAACAGCACGAAGCCTTCGACCGCCTTGTCGAGGAAATCGTCGTCCTCGGCCATCACGTCGGCGAAGAAGATGTTCGGCGACTTGCCGCCCAGCTCCAGCGTCACCGGGATCAGGTTCTGGCTGGCGTACTGCATGATCAGGCGGCCGGTGGTGGTCTCGCCGGTGAAGGCGATCTTGGCGATGCGCGGGCTGCTGGCCAGCGGCTTGCCGGCCTCCAGGCCGAAGCCGTTGACCACGTTGAGCACGCCGGCCGGAAGCAGGTCGCCGATCACCTCCATCAGCACCAGGATCGAGGCGGGGGTCTGCTCGGCCGGCTTCATCACCACGCAGTTGCCGGCGGCCAGCGCCGGGGCGAGTTTCCAGCACGCCATCAGCAGCGGGAAGTTCCACGGGATGATCTGCCCGACCACGCCGAGCGGTTCGTGGAAGTGGTAGGCGATGGTGTCGTGGTCGATCTCGGAGATGCCGCCTTCCTGCGCGCGCACCGCGCCGGCGAAGTAGCGGAAGTGGTCGGCGCACAGCGGCACGTCGGCGTTGAGCGTCTCGCGCAGCGGCTTGCCGTTGTCCCAGGTCTCGGCATAGGCCAGCAGCTCCAGGTTCTGCTCGATGCGGTCGGCGATCTTCAGCAGCACGTTGCTGCGCTCGGTCGCCGAGGTCTTGCCCCACGCGTCCTTGGCCGCGTGCGCGGCGTCGAGCGCGGCCTCGACGTCCTGCGCGTTGGAGCGCGCCACCGAGGTGAACACCTTGCCGCTGATCGGCGTGCTGTTGTCGAAGTACTGGCCGCTCCTGGGTTCCACCCATTGGCCGCCGATGAAGTTCCCGTAACGCGACTTGAAGATGGACTGCGGATCGGTGGCATGCGGCTTGGCGGTGGTGACGGCGTTCATCGACGACTCCTGCGGCGGTGGGAAGGGACGGGCGATGCGCCCATCCAGGTCCGGGAGTCCCGCAAGAGCGATGCCAGGTTTTCGCTGCTGCGTTGCGTCATGGCCGCGCACCGCGACGGATCGACGCAGCCACCGGATTCCTGTTGCGCCGCATCACGCGCAACGATTGCGCGCGGACGCCGGATGTGGTGTTTATCGAAACACCCGTCTCACGACCTGTCGCACTTTGCGACAGTGGAGCCGCCCATGGCGCACCCGCAATCGCAGCACCACCTCGGCCACGCCCGTCGCCTGTTCTTCGAGCGCGGCGGCGCGCCGACCGGGCAGGTGCCGGACACCATCCTGCAATCGTGGCAGCGCTGCCAGCGCCTGGGCCTGGCCGCGCAGCGCACGCCGCCGATCGAGCCGGTCAGCGCGCCGCGCTTGCGCGAACTGCGCGAGGCGCACGAGCGCCTGTGGCGGCTGGCCCGCGCCGAGCTGGACGGCCTGGCCGGCGACGCCGCCGCCACCGGCAGCATCGTGCTGCTGACCGACGAGGCCGGCTGGATCCTCGACGCCGAAGGCAGCCCGGGCTTCCTCGACAAGGCCGGGCGCGTGGCGCTGATGCCGGGCGCGTGCTGGAGCGAGACCCAGGTCGGCACCAACGCGATCGGCACCGCCATCGTCGAAAGCCGTTCGCTGGAAGTGCGCGGCGGCGAGCACTATTTCGCGCCGCACCAGATCCTCAGCTGCGCCGCGGTGCCGATCTTCGATCCCTACGGCCAGCTCGCCGGCGTGCTCGACATCTCCGGCGACGCCAGCGTGCAGCACATGCACGCGCTGGGCCTGGCGCGCAGGGCGGTGGCCAGCATCGAACACCGCTATTTCGACGAGGGCATCGCCGGCTGCGAGCTGCTGCGCGTGCACCACGATCCGGCCCTGCTCGGCACCGCGCGCGAGGGCCTGCTCGCGTTCCGCAACGGCAAGCTGGTCGCGGCCAACCGTGCCGGCCTGCAGCTGTTCGGACTGGAACGCCACGACCTGGGCCGCGCGCCGTACGCGGCCCTGTTCGAGGAACCGCTGTCGCGCTTGCGCCAGCAGGGAAGCGTGTTCGACCTGCAGGGCCGCGTGCTGCACGGACGCGTGGACAGCGCCGGCGACGCGCGCCCGCGGCGGCGTTCGCCGCAGGCGCCGATCACCGTGTCGGCGGCCGCGCGCGCGCAGCCGGGCGGCGACGCACCGCTGTTCGATGCCGCGCAGGCGCAGGCGCTGGAACGCGCGCGGCGCGTGCTCGATGCGCAACTGCCGGTGCTGGTGCAGGGCGAGACCGGCACCGGCAAGGAAGTGTTCGCGCGCGAACTGCACCGGCGCAGCGCGCGCGCCGGCAAGCCGTTCGTGGCGGTGAATTGCGCGGCGCTGCCGGAGGGGCTGATCGAGGCCGAACTGTTCGGCTACGAGGACGGCGCCTTCACCGGCGCGCGCAAGCACGGCAACCCCGGCCTGCTGCGCCAGGCCGACGGCGGCGTGCTGTTCCTGGACGAGATCGGCGACATGCCGCTGGCCCTGCAGCCGCGGCTGCTGCGCGTGCTGCAGGAGCGCGAACTGCTGCCGCTGGGCGGCGGCAAGCCGGTGCCGCTGGATTTCGCGCTGATCTGCGCCACCCATCGCGACCTGGACGCGGCGATGGCCGAGCAGCGCTTCCGTCCGGACCTGTACTACCGCATCGCCCATCACTGCGTGCAGATCCCGGCGCTGCGCGCGCACCCGGACCGCCGCACGCTGGTGCAGGACCTGTGGGCGCAGGTGGGGCAGGGCCGGCGCCTCACCGAGGCCGCGCTCGCGGCGCTGGCCGCCTATCCCTGGCCGGGCAACCTGCGCCAACTGGTGGCCTGCCTGCGCACCCTGGTCGCGCTGAGCGATGCCGGTAGCGTGGTGGACGTCGATGCCTTGCCGGCCTATCTGCCCGGCGCGGGGCGGGGCATGCGCGCGGCCGCCGGCAGCGCGGCGCCAGGGCAGGGCGGGGCGCACGGCCCACCGCTGGCGACGGCGGCGAGCGCCTCGCCGCACGCGACCGATCTGGACAGCCTCGCCCTGGCGGCGATGCGCGAGGCGCTGGACGCCTGCGGCGGCAACGTCGCGCGTGCCGCGCGCCAGCTCGGCGTCAGCCGCAGCACGCTGTACCGGCGGCTGAAGTTGGGGAGGCACTGAGGGGCGTCTGCACCGACACGCGGTACGGCGTCGCCTATTGCGCTGCATTGCCAGCGCGGGAGCGACTTCAGGGCATCTCTGACAACCTGCTTTCCCCGCAATCAAGTCAGATGCGGTTTGCCCTGTAGGAGCGGCTTTAGCCGCGACAGGCTTTACCGGGAACGCCTCGTCGCGGCTAAAGCCGCTCCTACAGGGCACTTTCCGAGATTATTGGAGGTGCCCTGAAGTCGCTCCCACACCATCATGGGCACTGCAGATGCGTGCGCAGTAGAGGGCCTCGCTCAATGATGGCCGCACAATGCCTGCGGGTGCCTGTTGCCTTTGCGGGATCGGCCGCGACAGGCCTACCCGGAAATGGCGCGCCGCAATTGAAGCCGCTTCCCCTGCCGCTTTCGCACCGGACTGCCGCGTCCGAACGCGGCGAGCAGCGCGCGGTTATGCCGGCGATGCTCCAGTCTCCTTCGAGACCACGGAACTCCATATGCAACGCTTGCACGGCAAGATCGCACTCATCACCGGCGCCAGTTCCGGCATCGGCCGCGCCACCGCCCTGTTGTTCGCGCGCGAAGGCGCCTGCGTGGTGGCGGGCGCCCGCCGCGGCGCGGCGCTGGACGCGCTGGTGGCCGAGATCGCCGCCGCCGGCGGGCGCGCCGCGTGCCTGGCCGGCGACGTACGCGAGGAGGCCTACGCGCAGGCGCTGGTCGCGCTGGCCGTGGAACGCTTCGGTGGCCTGGACATCGCCTTCAACAACGCCGGCACGCTCGGCACGCTGGCGCCCACGCCCGCAGTGGACGCGCACGCCTGGCAGGAGGCGATCGACACCAACCTCAGCGCGGCGTTCTATGGCGCCAAGCACCAGCTCCCGGCGCTGCTCGCGCGCGGCGGCGGCGCGCTGATCTTCACCTCCACCTTCGTCGGCCACACCGTCGGCTTCCCCGGCACCGCCGCCTATGCGGCCAGCAAGGCGGGGCTGATCGGGCTGACCCAGGCGCTGGCCGCCGAATTCGGGCCGCAGGCGGTGCGGGTCAATGCGCTGCTGCCGGGCGGCACCGAGACGCCGATGGCGCACGCGATGAACGGCGACGCGCAGGCGCTGGCGCAGGTGGCGCAGTTGCACGCGCTCAAGCGCCTGGCGCAACCGGAGGAGCTGGCGCGCGCGGCGCTGTTCCTGGCGTCAGACGATGCCTCGTTCATGACCGGCAGCGCGATGCTGGTCGATGGCGGCATCTCGATCAATCGCAGCTGAGCCGCGGCGCCGACGTCGCGTCTTCCGCGAAGCGCGCGCCACGTCGTCGCGCACCGATCGATCATCGCGCGAAGGCGCGTGCGGCGGAGCCGAGGCGCGAGGATCGCGGAGCGTCGTGCGTGCGCCCGGGCGAGGTCAGTGCGCGAAATCCCACTGCAGGCCGACCGTGTAGCCACGGTCCGGCCCCGGCTCGTAGTAGCGGGCGTTGCCGTCGTTGACGATGACCGAGCCGATGTAGGCGCGATCGAGCGCGTTGTCGATGCGCGCGAAGGTGCGCAGCACGCCATGCGCGGTGGTCCAGCGCCGCGAGGCTTCCAGGTTCAACAGCCCGTAGCCGGGCGCTCGCGCGGTGGCCAGGTCGTTGGCGACGGTCGCGCCGGCGGCCACGCCTTCCACCGCGAACTGCCAGGCGCGCGGCTGCCATTGCCAGCGCGCGAACAGTTGCTGGCGCGGCACGCCGGGCAGGCGCGCGCCGGCCGCCACCACCGCGGTGGGCGTGGCGCAGCCGCTGCTGGCGCAGGTCAGGTAGGCCTGACGCACGGTGGCCTGCAGCCAGGTGTAGGACACCTGCAGCTGCGCGGCCTCGCCCAGCGGCAGCCGGTAGCTGGCCTCGGCGCCCTGGCGGCGGGTGCGACCGATGTTGCGGTAGGTGCTGCGGCCGTTGGTGTTGCTAGCCACCGCCAGTTCGTCGTCGGTGTCGGCGCGGAACAGCGCCGCCTCCCACGCCGCGCCGGCCGTGTCGCGCCACTTCGCGCCGAGTTCCAGGTTCTCGCTTTTGGCCGCGGCCAGGTCCAGCGCCAGGCCGGCGCCGCCGTCGTTGCGGTAGCCCAGCTCGTTGAAGGTGGGCGTCTCGAAGCCGCGGCCGGCGGAAGCGTAGAAGCGCAGGTCGTCGCTGGCGCGGAACACCACCCCGGCCACCGGCGTGGTCGCCGCGTAGTCGGTGCGGCCGCTGTCGTCCGGGTTGCGGCCGACGATGTAGGCGTCGTCGGAGCGGAAGCGCACCTGGCTGTGGCGCAGACCGGCCAGCAGCGACCAGCGCTGGCTGAACTGCCACCAGGCCTGGGCGAACTGGTCCACGTTCTGCACCTGGTCCTCCTGGTCGCGGCGCAGTCGGCCCTTCACTCCCAGCGTGCTGCCGACGAAGTTCTCGTAGCCGGTGCGGTGCTGTTTCTGGCGGTCGGCATTGGCGCCGACGGTGAGCTGGAACGGGCGCCCGGCCAACTCGCCCTGCCAGGCCCAGCGCGCGTCGAGGCCACCGTAGTCGCCGTCCAGGTCGATCACCCCGCCGGCGTGCAACGGATTGGCCTGCACCGCCACCGGGACCGCCAGGTACTGCTGCACGTCGCGGCGCCCGAGGTAGGCCATCAGCCGCCAGGTCTGCTGCTCCACCTGCTGGGTGAAGATCGCCCCGGCCTGCGCCTGGCGGGTGGACTTGCGCGTGTCGAACTGGGTGGCCACCGAGGTGGCCTGGCGCGGATCGGCGCTGAACTGCGCGCGGGTCAGGCCCAGCGGGTCCTGCGCCCGCGGCGCGTCCAGGTAGTTCAGCAGCAGGTCCAGGCGCCGCCCCGGGGCCAGGTCGATGCCGAGCTTGGCGTTGACCGAGTCGCGCCGCGCCTGGCTGTGGTCGCGGTAGCCGTCGGTGCGGAAGTGGGTGGCGGCGACGTTGTAGTGCACGTCGCCCTGCTGGCCCTGCAGCTGCGCCCCCGCGCTGTAGGTGCCATGGCTGCCGACGGTGCTGCGCAGCCGCCATGGATCGTCGGGCTGGCCGTCGGCGCTCCACAGCTGCACCACGCCGCCGGAGGAGTTGCCGTACAGCGCCGAGAACGGCCCGCGCAGCACCTCGATGCGCTCGGCGCCGAGCAGGTTGAAGTGCGACAGCTGGCCCTGGCCGTCGGGCATCGTCGCCGGAATGCCGTCCAGCAACAGGCGCACGCCGCGCACGCCGAACGCCGAACGCGCGCCGAAACCGCGGATCGACAACTGCGTGTCCTGCGCATAGTTCTGGCGGTCGCGCGCCAGCAGTCCCGGCACCCCGGACAGCGCCTCGGACACCTGCACGCCGGTGCGGTCGCTGTCGCCCAGCTCCAGCGTGCTCAGCGACGCCGGCAGGTCGAAATCGTCGACGCCGCCGACCCGCGCGGCCTGGACCTGCACGGCGGGCAGGGTGGCGGGGTCGGCCGCGGCGCTGGCGGCGCGAACGAGGGGCGGCGCGCCCAGGACGAGCAGGCCGCAGAGCAGGGCAAGGGGGGTGCGATCGGGCATGCGGCCATCATCGCGCATGCGTCGCCGGCCCGCACGCCGCGTGCCGCAACGCCCCGCCACGCAAGCCTGCGTTTGTTAGGATGGGGCGTTTGACCGCGCCGGCTCCGGTCCCTCCCGGCCCCCACCCTTCGCCACCGAACGAGTACCGCCGTGTCCTTCTTTGCAAACGTGGAACAGGTCCCAGGCGACCCGATCCTGGGCCTGACCGAGGCCTACAACGCCGACTCCCGCCCGACCAAGGTCAACCTGGGCGTGGGCATCTACTACGACGAGAGCGGCCGCATCCCGCTGCTGCGCGCGGTGCAGCAGATCGAGCAGCAGCTGGCGCAGGACGCCAAGCCGCGCGGCTACCTGCCGATCGACGGCCTGCCCGCCTACGACCTGGCCACGCAGAAGCTACTGTTCGGCGCCGAGTCGCCGTTGCTGGCCGCCGGCCGCGTCGCCACCTCGCAGACCGTCGGCGGCAGCGGCGCGCTGCGCGTGGGCGCGGACCTGCTGAAGAAGCTGCTGTCCACCTCGACCATCGCCATCAGCAACCCGAGCTGGGAGAACCACCGCGCGGTGTTCGGCGCCGCCGGCTTCGACGTGGTCGAGTACACCTACTTCGATCCGGCCACGCACGGGCTGAACTTCGACGGCATGCTCGCCGACCTGGGCAAGCTGGCGCCGGGCAGCGTGGTGCTGCTGCACGCCTGCTGCCACAACCCGACCGGCGCCGACCTGAGCCAGGCGCAGTGGCGTACCGTGGCCGAGCTGCTGAAGGAACGCAAGCTGTTCCCGTTCGTGGACATCGCCTACCAGGGCTTCGACAAGGGCATCGACGAAGACGCCTACGCGGTGCGCCTGCTGGCCGAGGTCGGCATCGACACCTACGTCGTCGCCAGTTCCTACTCCAAGTCGTTCTCGCTGTACGGCGAACGCGTCGGCGCGCTGTCGGTGGTCTCGGCCAACGCCGCCGAGAGCAAGGCGGTGCAGTCGCAGGTCAAGCGCATCATCCGCACCATCTACTCCAGCCCGTCCACGCATGGCGCGGCGCTGGTCGCCGGCGTGCTCAACAGCCCCGAGCTGCGCGCGATGTGGGAGCAGGAACTGACCGAGATGCGCGAACGCATCCACGCCCTGCGCGCCGGCATGGTGCAGAAGCTGGCCGCCCTCGGCGCGCCGGAATTTGGCTTCATCCAGCAGCAGGCCGGCATGTTCTCCTACTCGGGCCTGAGCAAGGCGCAGGTGGACCGGCTGCGCGACGAGTTCGGCATCTACGCGGTCGGCACCGGCCGCATCTGCGTGGCCGCGCTGAGCCAGAACAACCTGGATTACGTGACCCAGGCCGTGGCGACGGTCGCCAAGGGCTGAGCCGGGCGCGCATTCCCCGCGACTGAACAGCCCCGGTGTCGTTGCGGCACCGGGGCTATCGGTCGCTGTTCCGGTTCCCCACGCGGATCCTGCCGCGCTGGCGCATCAAGACCCGCGTTGGCGGGGATCCTCGAGCGCATCGTCGAACCAGAACGCCACGGCGTCCGCGTTCACGCCGTCTCGCCCCGTCCAGAAATCGACGGGATACGCCCAGTCCGAGCTATGCCGCTTGCTCGGAGGGACACCCTCGATGAACGTCGCGATCCAGGAAGGATGGTCGCGCGGCTGCAGCACGCCCGCATACCCCAGCAGCTCGATCATCGACCTGGCCGCATCGGTCGTCAGCTTCGGTGCCTGCAGTGTCCTCAGACGCTTCGCCAGGTGACGTGGCGTTTCGTCGCCGGGCGCAGCGCCGATGAGCGCCAGCATGTCCATCAAGCGTTGCTTGCCACGCTCCAGCGTCTGGGCGTCGGCGCCACCGGAATAACCGATGGCCTGGCGGTGCGCCTGCAGGTAGAGCGCAGCCTTCCCCATCAAGGGCGTGCTGCCGATCAGCGAGCCCGTCCATCTGCAGCTATGCAGAAAGGTCAGGTCGTAGGTCTCGGCGGGAAATGCCGCGCAAACAGCGCAGCTCTCCGCCTGCGGATGCGCCTTGCGGAAGGCGTGCTTCTTGAAGTGGCGCGCGTAGGCGTACGCCGCCAACCCGCAACGCATGGGCGCCGAGTCGAGCGCCAATCCACGGAGAAACGCGGAGACCACCGACGCCTTGGTCGTGTTCCGCATCTCCTCCAGCAGCCAATCGCCCACCTGGTCGTGGGTGAGCGTTTGCGGCGGCAGCATCAAGCCGTGCCGCAGCAGATTGTCGTGCTCCTTGCTGCCAGCCGGATAGGGCGCCAGAGGCGTGTAGTTGTTCAGATCGCGGACGACCCCGGCCGGTAATCCCTCCATGCGTTCGGCCTCCTGCGGCACCATGCCCTGCCGCGCTTGCCGTCGCCCGCTCATTGCAGCGGCCTGCCGACCACCAGGCGCACGCCGAGCGGTTCGGCCAAGGGACGCAGCTTTTCCACCTTGTCGGCGCTCGCCACCACGCCCAGCGTCAGGTAGGGCAGCCGCTTGCCCTGGAAGGACTTCAGCGCGGCCTCCACCGACTTCAGCACGAGGCGCTCGTTGCCGCCGTAGGCCACCACCTCGAGCGGTTCCGTTTCGCCCCGCGCCATGACGCTCTCCAACTGTTTCACCGCATTGCTGCTGCCGATGGCCGGGCCCATCAGGGCGTTGGAGATCGCATTGCTGGCGGCGGGCATTTCCACGTAGAACATGCGTCCTGCGGGCGATCCGGCCGCGGGGGCGGGTTGCGCCTCTTGCGCATGCACCAGACCCGGTGCCGATACGGCAAGCGCCAGGACGACCGCCACTGCGCCACCGGCGAAGGAGGGACCTCGCTTCCTTTCCATTGACTTGCTCCTTGTGTCGATGAATGCCGCCATTGTGCCCGTCGCAGCAGGTCCCCGCATGCCCTCTCCGCAATGGAGATCGAACCTGCCCACGCCATCGCGGTGCGACCCGATGCGACAATAGGAGTTCCTTCCCCACGCAAGGCAACCGCTGCCCATGTCGCGAACCTCGCTGACCCGCTTCCTGATCGAAGAACAGCACGCCGGCCGCATCGGCCCGGAACTGCGCCAGCTCGTCACCATCGTCTCGCGCGCCTGCAAGCGCATCTCCATCGCGGTCAGCAAGGGCGCGCTGGGCGGCGTGCTCGGCGATGCCGGCACCGGCAACGTGCAGGGCGAGGCGCAGAAGAAGCTGGACGTACTCAGCAACGACATCCTGCTCGAAGCCAACGCCTGGGGCGGTCACCTGGCCGCGTGCGCCTCGGAAGAGATGGACCACAGCCAGCCGGTGCCCGACAAGTATCCC
Source organism: Xanthomonas sp. DAR 35659 (assembly GCF_041242975.1). Lineage (NCBI taxonomy): Bacteria > Pseudomonadati > Pseudomonadota > Gammaproteobacteria > Lysobacterales > Lysobacteraceae > Xanthomonas > Xanthomonas medicagonis. The sequence continues at coordinate 28,408 of NZ_CP162488.1, read as the reverse complement.
AGCGGCGACTTCCTGCTGCTGTTCGATCCGCTGGACGGCAGCTCCAACATCGACGTCAACGTCTCGGTCGGCACCATCTTCTCGGTGCTGCGCGCGCCGCCGGGCACCGACAAGCCCGGCGACGAACACTTCCTGCAACCGGGCACCGCCCAGGTCGCGGCCGGCTACTGCATCTACGGCCCCAGCACGATGCTGGTGCTGACCCTGGGCCACGGCACCCACGCCTTCACCCTGGAGCGCGAGGAAGGCAGCTTCCTGCTGACCCAGGCCGACATGCGCATCCCCGAGGACACCGCCGAGTTCGCGATCAACATGTCCAACCAGCGCCACTGGGAAGCGCCGATGCAGCAGTACGTCGCCGACCTGCTCGCCGGCACGGAGGGCGTGCGCGGCAAGAACTTCAACATGCGCTGGATCGCCAGCATGGTCGCCGACGTGCACCGCATCCTCACCCGCGGCGGCATCTTCATCTACCCCTGGGACAAGAAGGACCCGGGCAAGCCCGGCAAGCTGCGCCTGATGTACGAAGCCAACCCGATGGGCCTGCTGGTGGAACAGGCCGGCGGCGCCGCCAGCACCGGCCGCGAGCGCATCCTCGGCCTGCAGCCGACGCAACTGCACCAGCGCGTGCCGGTGTTCCTGGGTTCGAAGAACGAGGTGGCCGAAGCGGTGCGGTACCATCAGCAGCACGACCGCGCGCAGGGCTGAGCCGACCCCATGAAGGTACAGCGCATCATCGCCAACCTCGGTGCCGCCGACCCGGCCGCGGCGGACGCGTTCTACCGCGGCATCCTGGGGCTGGACCTGGTGATGGACCATGGATGGATCCGCACCTATGGCGGTGCGGAGCGCATGCGGGTGCAGCTCAGTGTCGCCAGCCAGGGCGGATCGGGCACGCCGGTGCCCGATCTGTCGATCGAAGTCGACGATCTGGACGAGGCGCTGCGCCGCGTCCGCGACGCCGGCCTCGCCGTGGAGTACGGCCCGGTCGACGAACCCTGGGGCGTGCGGCGCTTCTACGTCCGCGATCCGTTCGGCAGACTGGTCAACCTGTTGCAGCACGCGTGATCCGCGGGCGGCGCGTCCCACTCTGCCACCGCCGACGCTGGCGGCGCGGTCGCGCTGCGATAGGGTAGCGACAGCGCAGTGGCTGTGTGGAGACGACGAACGCCGGCGGACGGCGCGCGCAACTGGCCGCATCGGGCGGGAGAAGACCCATGAACCAAACCCTTGTCGTAATGTTCTTCTTCGCCACCGGCCCGGTCGCATTGATGCCCAGCGTCATCGCGTTGCTGACCCGCCACCGGTGGCGGCGGCGGATCGTGCTGGTCAACCTGGCGTTGTGGACGCTGCTGTTCTTCGCCGCCAGGAGTTTCACCCTGTACAACTCCAGCCGCTTCGAGCTGCCGACCCTGCTGGCGCTGGCGGTGTGGTTGGTCCTGCTGGGCATCGCGGTCCGGGGCAACACGGCGCCATCCAATCGGTCCTGAAAGACCAATCCCTAGCCGCCGCCGCTGGCCTGAGCTCCGCCGCCCCGCGACACCGATGCCGCGATAGCAGGCCCACCGGCGCCTTGGCTATGATGGCGGCCGGCAGTGGACGCTACGCATGTGCGCGTTCCATGGACCGTCGGTAGCGCCGACAACGGGAGGAGCCGTGGCAGGGAAATTCTTGCAGCGCAGTGCCATCATCGACGCCATCAAGCGGCGCGAGTGCATCAACGCGCAACAGAAGCGCCTCGGCCTGACCCGGCATCCGGTGCGGTTCACCGTCTGCGGCTGTTCCGACGTCGGCTGCTCGGGCTTCTACACGATCGACCGGCACACGACGCTGCCTACCGCCGAGGCGTGCGCGGCCGCGATCCGCGCGGACAACCGGCGCCGCAAGGACCGCAAGCGGTCGAGCGGCTCCGGCGACGGCCCCGCGAGGTGAACTCGCCCGCGCACGGCGACGCGGTCCGGCTGCCCGCCGGCGGTGACGGCGTGCGCGGCCGGAACTTCACCATGCACTGGATCGCCAGCATGGTCGCCGACATGCACCGCATCCTCGGCTGCGGTGCACGGACGGGGTGGGTCAGGCGCGGCAGCTGCCTTCTTGCAGCGTCGCTGGTTTTTTCCACACCCGCCTATGCGACCGCGCAATGTCCGCAGGAATTCGGCGCGAAGGATCCGCTCGTCAACGTCATCGGCTGGCTGGTCGTCGCGGTGGGCGTGGCCGTGGGCGGATGGCTGTTCGCGTCTCTCGTCAAGCGCACGCGCGGTTTGCGCCGGTTGCCGCGCTGTGCAGCTCTCGCAGCGGGGTTCGTCGGGATGCTCGCGCTGTGGATCGCCGGTTTCGCGCTGGCCTTCGTGTACTTCTTCTTTCGGTGTTAGAGGGTTGTCGCCGAACGGCGGCGACGGCGTGGCAAGCGGTGCGCGCATGCGCCTGCGACGAGCGCACTGGATGAGCCGTCGTCCGCGCACGTGCCGTCGCACCGGAGACACATGGCCGTGCAGCCCGCTCGCACCCGCTTTTGCTGGCCGATCCCGGCCGTCGTAGGATGCGCTGGGTCCGGTAGGCACCGGACGACCGATCCCATCACTTCCAGCCGACGCGCGATGCGTCGGTCCATGCAGGCGGCGCACACATGCTCAAGAGATTGCTCTCGGTTCTGTTCGGAACAGCCATCGCCGCGTCGTCCGCCGCCGCCGACCGGTGGGTGGAGGGCGGCCTTTACGTGACCGAGCAAGAGCCCGGCCGCTTCGTGCCGCTGAAGATCCTCAAGGTGGACGAGCGCGGTGTCCATGTCCGCGTGTACAGCAACGTGTTCCGTGCGCCTCCCAAGACCATCGACGAATCCACCCTGTACATGGCGGGTGTGGACAGGCGCGACGACGAGCCGCTGGGCATGGGGCATCTGCCGATCTCCAAGGCCTCCTTTTCCGGCTGGAACGCCCGCTTCGTCCAGCAGTCCTCGGTGACCGCGGAGGAACTGGAGGGCTACGACATGTGGCGCGACGCGGAGGGCGGCTACTTCTAGGCCTCTCTCGCCGCCGCTCGTTTCCGGCTCGGTCGACGCATCCGTCCCGATGCTCGCCATGTCCGTGCCGCGCGTCGTCCGGTAGGTCAAGACCCTGGAAACGCATAGAATCGCTGCACGGCGATCGTCGCCACTTCTGTCGCGGTCGATCGATCGGGCTGCGGCGTGGCGTAGCGCCCGCGCCACGGGCCTGCTTCCATCCACGGCGCCGAAGAGGACAACGTAGGCACTGCCATGAACCAGACCGTGTTCCTGCTGTTCTTCTTCGCAACCGCACCGATCGCCTTGATGCCGAGCGTCATTTCCTGGCTGACCCGGCACAAGGCGCGGCGGCTGATCGTGGCCGGCAACCTCGTCCTGTGGGCGCTGATCTTCTTCGCCGCCCGCAGCTTCACCATCGGCACCTCCAGCACGTTCCAATTGCCGACGTTGCTGGCGCTGGCGGCCTGGCTGGTGTTGCTGGGTTATGCCATCCGCGGTGGCGCGATGTCCTCCGCCAGACGTTAGCTCGACCGATACCGCCCCCCCCGATTCCCGCGCAGCGGCGACGCCGCCGCAACGCCGCCAAGGTCACCCGATGCCCGATCCCACTGCCGATTTCATCGAAGTCTTCGACGGCGCCATGTCCCGCGAGGACTGCGCCGCGATCATGCGGCGCCTGCGCGGCAGCGCCCAGTTGCAGCCGGGCGAGGTGGGCAGCGGCGTGTTCCCCGAACTCAAGCGCAGCCGCGACCTGCGCATCAGCGGCCTGGAGCCGTGGCGCGACGTGGAACAGCGCCTGCAGCAGGCGGTGTTCGGCGGCCTGCTCGGCTACCTGCGCAAGTATCCGCAGACGCTGATCTCGCCGCTGATGCTGCAGGTGCCCGGCGCCGACGGCCAGCCGCACCGGCTCAATGCCGAGGATTTCGCGCTGCTGGACGACGCCGCGCTGTCCAACCTGGCGCGCACCTGCCTGCGCCCGGGCGCGATCAACCTGCAGTGGTACGAGGCGGGCGAGGGCGGCTACCCGTACTGGCATTGCGAACTGTATCCGCGCGACCCCGGTGCCGAGACCCTGCACCGGCACCTGCTGTGGACGCTCTACCTCAACGACGACTTCCAGGACGGGGAGACCGAGTTCCTGTTCCAGCAGCGCAAGATCGCGCCGCGCGCCGGCAGCCTGCTGATCGCCCCGACCGCCTTCACCCACACCCATCGCGGCAACCGGCCGCAGGGCGGCGACAAGTTCATCGCCACCAGTTGGATCCTGTTCCAGTCGGCGCAGGCGCTGTACGGCCGGGAGTAGGGATTCGGGAGTGGGGGTTCGCAAGGGCGGCAGGCGCTCGCGGCTCGTCCGTCGGCCTTCGTCGCCTGCGATCTCCCTGACGCGGCTGACAGGCAGAACTGTCTGAATGGGCGGCGTCGGGTATCGGCCTGAACCTGGCTCTGCGGCGGAACATTCGACCTTTGGAGTCGCCCCGGGCGTTTGTTAGTATTCCTACTAATATCCGCCTGTTCGAGGACGATACCCATGGGCACGAGTGACCGCTCGGCTGGCCGCGACGTGCGAAGTTCGCGGACGGCCATCAAAGGACGAGGCACCAACTCCTATGTGCCTGGTCGCTTCGCGGCCACCACGGCGGTTGAGATCGATGACGGCTGGCACGCCCCTGCGCCGGACGGCGAATCCACCGCCCGGCCCAGGACGGTGGTGAGCGACGAGATGGCGAGGAGCATCATTAGCCGCAACAACTCACCGGACGTGGGGTTTTCGCAGTCGGTGAACCCCTACCGGGGCTGTGAGCACGGCTGTGTCTACTGCTTCGCCAGGCCATCGCACGCCTATCTGGACCTGTCGCCGGGCCTGGACTTCGAGACGCGGATCTTCGCCAAACCCAACGCCGCCACGTTGCTGCGTGCCGAGATCGCGCGTCCATCCTATGTCTGCTCGCCGATCGCGCTGGGCATCAATACCGATGCCTATCAGCCCGCCGAACGACACCGCCGCATTTCGAGGGAGTGCTTGGAAGTGTTGGCCGAGGCGAGGCATCCGCTCAGTTTCGTCACCAAGTCCGCGCTGATCGAGCGCGACATCGATGTGCTGGCGTCGATGGCAAGACAAAACCTGGTCGCCGTGTACTTCTCCGTGACCACGCTCGACAATCGCCTGGCGGCGAAAATGGAGCCGCGTGCCGCCGCACCTCATGCACGCCTTCGCGCAATGCGGGCGCTGCACGACGCGGGTATTCCGGTCGGCGTCCTCGTCGCTCCCGTGATTCCCATGATCAACGACAAGGAACTCGAGCGCATCCTGGAGGCGGCAAGGGAACACGGTGCCTGCGCCGCGGGCTACGTCCTGCTGCGCCTGCCGCACGAGCTGGCCGAACTGTGGCGCGAATGGCTCCAGTTGCACTATCCCGAGCGCGCCAAGCACGTCATGAGCTTGATCCAGCAGATGCGCGGCGGCAGGGATTACGACAGCAGCTTCGGCAAGCGGATGGTCGGAGAAGGTCCATTCGCCCAGCTCATCTCGCAGCGATTCGCCGCAGCTTACCGTCGGCTTGGATTTGGACGAATGCCACGGCTGGACACCAGCCAGTTCGCTCCTCCTCGCTTGCGGACCCCGCAACTCGAACTCTTCTGATCCGCGTCGGCGACGGGCGGCGAACCACGTGCTTTCGACAGCATGAAGCCCCAAGTCAGGGTCTGAGCGAATGCCACCGTGAATGCACGCGCTTGAGGTACCTGGCGCACATCGGAAGACGCCATCTGGACTGTCTCGACAACCGATGCAGGCCACACAGAGACGCACGCCGGCCGCCCTCCCGGGCAGCGCCGACCGGCCACGCCCGGCCGGATGCGTCGCTGCTTCAAAGACGGGCGGTGTAGATCAGCATAAGACGATTCTCTTCCGCATCACGCTGATAGTTGGACCGAAAGAAGCCATTGCGCCAACGCACGGAGAAGCCCTTCAGCGCTTGTCGCTGGAACGTGTATTCGAACTCGACATCGCGCTGCCACTGGCGCCCCTCTCCCGAGTAGAACGACGGCCGCGCGTGGTCGCCACGCACGTAGCGCACAAGCACTTTCAGACCCGGCACACGGATGGCCTTGCCGTCCAGCTGGTAGCGAAGCTGCCAGCTCCTTTCGTCTCGCTCCATGAAGTCGTTGATGAACGTCCAGTTCATCACGTTCCCGTCCGTGCCTCCCACCCAGGGCATCGCGGTACGCCCGCTCAGGCCCTGATAGGCAACGGCGATTTGCTGGCCGTTTCGCTTCCACGCGAGCATCATGTTCCATGCGCGATTGTCGACGGGTCCCGCCAGGCCGCCGCCAATGTCAGCGGACACGTAGTACCTGACCTCGGCGTCCAGCGTGGCGCCGGCGATAGGCTGGCTGGCGGCGAGCGCCACGACCTGCTGACGATAGAGATCCCTGAGTTCTCCCTGCTCGACAGTCGCCTTGAACCGCCCCAGACTCCACTCTTCAGTGCGCGCCACGATCAGAAGATCGCATTGGAGATCAGGATCAGGACCAGGGAAATCACCGATGCCATGGAGAGCGGCAGGCTCAGCGTCTTCAACGTGCCGCGCAAGGTGAGCCCCATCGTGGTCTGCATCAGCCAGAACGTGTTGCTGGTCACGTGCACCAGAAACAGGGAGCCCGAGCCTGCCGCCAGGGCCACCAGCACCGGCGGGACATGCAAGGCGTGGAGCGCGGGCGCCAGGAGGCTGGCGGCGGTGATGGCCGAGGCGGACACAGATCCGATGGCGATATGCAGAATGGCCGCCACGCCCCAGACCAGCAGCAGTGGCGCAGCGGTGTTGGCGCTGAAGTATCCGGACAGGATGTCGCCGAGCCCGGTGGTCGCGACAACGGCGGACAGGGAACCGGCGACGCCGGTCAGCAACAGGATCTGGCCGCTCTCCTTGAACGCATCGTTGGCGGCGCCGCTGCGGTCCCGCGCGGGGATCGTGAATCTGGCGATGAAGAAGGCGAGGCCCAGCCCGCAGAACAGCGCGAAGGTGGAGTTGCCCACGGCCTTCAGCAAGGGCATGTCGAGCTCGAACGCGCGGTCGATGGCACCCACGGCAATCATCAGCATCGGCACGATGATGGGGAGCAGCGAAAACCGGAGAGGAACCCGATGTCCCTCGACCCGATCGTCCTGATCGCCGCCGCCGATGACCGCTGGCTGCTCGTCCACGGGCAGCTCGTCGGTTTCCTGCTTCCAGAAGCCGCGACGAAGCATCCAGTGGAATGTCCAGAGCGTCAGGAAGATCGTCGGCACAGCGATCCCCAGGCCGACCAGGAGCATGGTCCCGAGTTACACATTCAGGACCGCGGACAGGGCCAGCGCCGCAACGCCGGGCACCACCATGGTCAATGCCAGATAGATGCCGACCCCGACCGCCGCCGCCATCCGTGGCAACGCCGTGCCCCCCATGGTCTTGGCCGTCGCCCTCGCCAAGGGGGCGGACATCAGCAGCAGGACGTCCGTGTAGATCGGCGGGAAGATCGCCGCAAGAATGCTCGCAAAGGCATACGGCATCTGCATGGGCCGGAAGGTGCGAACCAGCAGCCCGACAACCTGCTGGAACGCGCCCATCCGGTGCAGGAAGGCGCCAATCATCACACCGAACCCGATCAACAGGCCGATCTTCCCCATCAAGTCACCGAAGCCATCGGTGATGGCTTTGACGGTCTCGCCGAAGCCAAGCCCGGAACTCACGCCGAGATAGAGCGGCCCCGCGACCAAGGCAATCATCGGATTGACCTTGAAGTAGATGATCAGCAGGACAATCAGCAAAATAGCGAACATGGCGTTCGCCAGAACGAACCACTCGTGCATGATCCCCTCCCAGGAATACAGGCTGGATTGAAGCGATGCGCTGGCGACGGCCGCTTTCCTCCAAGCGGCCGTCGGCGCTTTTCGATGCTCTACGCGGCGCGAAGCCCTTCCGGCGCAGGATGCAGGTCGGCCACCCGCCCCGCTTTGGCGACCTGTCCCGACGTCTCATGACCCACCAGGCCCGGCAGCCTTCGCGAAAGGTGGATCAGCGCCGGCAGATCCAGACCGGTTGCGATTCCCATTTCCTCGCACATGGCGACCAGGTCCTCGGTGCAGATGTTTCCCGATGCCCCTGGCGCGAACGGGCAACCGCCAAGGCCGCCCAGCGATGCGTCGAAGCGCCTGGCGCCAGCCTCGTGGGCCGCGATGACATTGGCCAGTCCCAAGCCGCGGGTGTTGTGGAAGTGCAGGGTCAAACCGCGCGGATCGACAAGCGCCAGCACCTGCTCGACGAGCGCCCGAACCTGCCTGGGATTCGCCATGCCGGTGGTGTCCGCGAGGGTGATCCCGCTGCACCCCAGGTCCAGATAGCGACGCACGAAGTCCAGCACCTTGCCGGGCGCTTGCGCGCCCTCGAACGGGCACCCGAAGGCAGTGGCCACCGTTCCATTGAGCGATGCGCGGTGCGCGCCGACGGCGGCAATGCGCTCGAACTCGGCAAAGCTCTGCGCCGGGGTCATCCGCATGTTGGCCAGGTTGTGCGTCCGGCTCGCGGAAGCGACCATGTTGAGTTCGTCGGCGTTGGCCGCCAGCGCTCGTTCGGCGCCAATCAGATTGGGCACCAGCGCAACGTACGTCGCGTCGGCGCCGCGGTCGATGCTAGCGAAGACCTCGCCCGCATCCGCCAGCGCTGGAACCGCCTTGGGCGATACGAAGCTACTGATCTCAATGCGCGAGAAGCCGAGTGCGGTGAAGGCATTGGCGAGCGCGATCTTGTGCTGGGTGGGGACGAAGACGGGTTCGATCTGCAGGCCGTCCCGGAGGCTGACCTCCTGCACGATCAGAGCGGGTGTGGTGGTCATACGGATTCCTCCGGCTGGGTGAGCCGCGCGATGGCCTCGGGCGTCAGGCCCAACTGCGCCAGCACCTGGACGGTGTGTTCGCCCAGCGCGGGTCCCGTCCAGCGCATCTGTCCGGGGGTCTCGGAGAGCTTGGGAACGATGCCTGGCAGCGTCACGCGCGCGCCGTCCGGCAAGGTGGTCTCGAGCAGCATCTCCCGGGCCTGGTAGTGCGGATCGGCGACGATGTCGGCGGCGGAATAGATCCTCCCGGAGGGGACGTCCGCCGCCTCCAGAGCGGCCAGCACCGCGTCGACCGTCAGCCCGCTCGTCCAATGCGTGATCGCCGCATCCAGCTCCGCATTCCTGGCCACGCGCCCGGGGTTTGTCGCCAAATCGGGATCGTCCGCCAGGTCGGGACGGCCGACCGCGCGCATGAGCCGCTGGTAGATGGGGTCGCTGTTGCCGGCAATGACCACGAAGCCGCCGTCGGCCGTTGGATAGGTGTTGGACGGGCTGATGCCGGGCAAGGCGCCACCGGTGCGTTCGCGGATCGTCCCGAACATGCTGTACTCGGGGACCAGGCTCTCCATCAGGTTGAAGACGCTTTCGACCAAGGAAACGTCCACAACCTGGCCGCCACCTTGGCCGGTCCTGACCCGTAGCAATGCCATCAGGGCGCCGATGACACCGTGCAGCGAGGCGAGGGAATCTCCCAGGCTGATGCCGACGCGCGAGGGAGCGGTCTGCGGATCGCCCGTGGTATAGCGGATGCCGCCCATCGCCTCGCCGATGGCGCCAAAGCCGGGGCGATCCCGGTAGGGACCGGTCTGCCCGTAGCCGGAGATACGCACCATGACCAAATCGGGATTGAGCGCGGAGAGCACCTCCCAGCCAAGGCCGAGCTTCTCGAGGCCTCCTGGCCTGAAGTTCTCGATCACCACATCCGCGCTCGCGGCCAGCGCGCGCGCAGCGTCCAGGCCGCCAGGCGACTTCAAGTCCAGCGCCACCGACTTCTTGTTGCGAGCCTGCAAGGACCACCACAGGGAGGTATCCCCATGCAGCTTGCGCCACTTGCGAAGCGGATCGCCCCCGTCCGGCGACTCGATCTTGATCACCTCGGCACCGAATTCGGCGAAGAGGCGCGCGGCGAACGGCGCCGCGATTAGCGTTCCGAATTCGACAACGCGAATTCCGTGCAGTGGACCAGGCATCGTCATACCTCCCATGACAATGCCCGCAGGTTATCCAGTGTCGGCCCGGCTTCGCCATGCCTTTCTGGCGAATCCGCATTCGCATAATGCGAACGCCTATCCGTCGATTTGAAGGTGCTCCACCAGTTGCTGGGCAGCGGTCGAGAGCGCGCGGTCGCTGCGCCAGACCAGCTTGAGCTGCCGATGCGCCCAGGCGTCCATCAGGTGCTCGAAGCGCAACTGCATGGCGCGACCGAACAACGCATGGATGGGTTCCGGCACCAGGCCGATTCCCAGGCCCGCCTGCACCGTCCGGCAGATGGCATCGAAGCCGGGAACGTGAATCCGTCGCCGCAGCGAGCGCCCGGCGTCGCGAGCGGCCATCTGCGAGCGGGTAAAGATCGAGCTCTCCGCGTGCAGCGCCACCTGGTCGAAGGGAAGGGTGTCGGCGAATGAAATCGGGCCGGTGCCGCTGAGCGGATGGTCCGCGCGCATCAGCATGACCAGCCTGTCGCGCCTGAACGAGCGGGTCGCCAGACCCTCTAGGTCGCTGTCTCCCGAGCAGACCCCAACCTCCGCCCATCCCTCCTTGATGCCGCGAACGACACCGGAGGTGGGGCGCTCCTCCAGCTCGATGCGAAGATCGGGATGGATGAGGAAGAACCGTTCCAGTTCCTCCGGCAGGTAGGCCACGATGGCCGAGAGATTGGCGAGCATCCGGATGTGGCCTCGGATCCCACGCCGGTACTCCAGCAGTTCCGACGATAGGGCCGAGGCGGCCAACAGCATCCGCCTGGCGTGCTGAAGCAGGCTCTCTCCGGCCAACGTCAACTGCATGCCGCGACTATTGCGCGTGAACAGCGCAACGTCCAACCCGCTCTCCAACTCGTTGAGCCTGCGGCTGGCGGCGGAAGTGGCGATCGACTCGCGCTCGGCCGCCTTCGACAACGAGCCTTCCTCCACCACGGCGACGAACAGCCTGAGCGTCGTCATGCTGAGTCGATCTATCGGCATTGGCTGGCTCATCTTCGAAGTCCTGGTCGCCGGCAACTCGCCAAATCATACGGCGCACCCAAGGCGTCGTTCCGAAATCCAGGGGCGACGCGGATAGTGCCAAAGGCTGAAGCCAACTGCCCCTTCGGTGGAAGCGGCCGGACAGATGGCGGGCAGCGCCGCGCCCCACGACGGCCGTGCCCATCGGCGCGCGCACGCGGCCGCCTCAGCCTGTGCGCCGGTGCGACAACGCGCCGGCGCCACGGAATCTTCCGGCGCCACGCGCAGCAGGCGCGCGCGCCCCGTAGAATCCGCCGATGTTCGTCATCGCGACCCTGCAAAATACCTGGGACTGGCTCACCGGCATCCCGCATTTCGGCGCCTACGTCACCGCCGCCTACCTGCTGTACATCCTGTGGCTGAGCGGCTGGATCGTGCTGCAGAAGCGCGAACCGGCGGCGACGCTGAGCTGGGTGCTGTCGCTGGCGGCGCTGCCCTACCTGGGCTTCGTCATCTACTACCTGCTCGGGCCGCAGAAGGTGAAGCGGCAGCGCCTGCGCCGCGGCCGTTCGCGTTCGGGCATGGAGCACTACAGCAGCGTCTGCCCGCCCGACGCCGACTGCACCGAGCTGGCCAAGATCGCCCAGGCCACCACCGGGCTGGCGCCGAGTTCGGCGACCAGCGCGCAATGGCTGGTGGACGGCGCGGCCACCTACGCGGCGATCGAGCGCGACATCGCCGCCGCGCAGCACCACGTGCACCTGGAGTACTACATCTTCAATCCCGACCGCAGCGGCACGCGCATCCGCGATGCGCTGGTCGAGCGCGCCCGCGCCGGGGTCAAGGTGCGCCTGCTGCTGGATGCGGTGGGGTCCTCGCAGGTGCGCAAGCACTTCCTGCAGCCGCTGCTGGACGCCGGCGGCGAGGTGGCCTGGTTCCATCCCGCGCAGCTGCTGCGCCCGTTCAAGTTCAAGCGGCCGTGGGTCAACCTGCGCACCCACCGCAAGATCGTGGTGATCGACGGGCGCATCGGTTTCACCGGCGGCATCAACGTCACCGACGAGGAGAACGAGGCGCTGCGCGCCGACGCCTATCGCGATCTGCACGTGCGCTGCGAGGGACACGTGGTGCGCAGCCTGCAACTGGTGTTCGTCGAGGACTGGCTGTACGCCACCCGCCAGGGCCGCGACACCTTCGACATGGCGCGGATCTGGCCGCACGACATGCCCGGCCGCGACGACGGCACGATCCAGGCGCAGGTGCTGGTGTCCGGCCCGGATTCGTCGTGGGAGAGCATCCACCGCATGCAGGTGGCGGCGATCTACGCGGCGCAGCGCCGGGTGTGGTTGGTGACGCCGTACTTCGTCCCTGGCGAGGCCGCACGCATGGCGCTGACCTCGGCCGCGCTGGGCGGGCTCGACGTGCGCCTGCTGGTACCCAAGCGCAGCGATTCGCGGCTGGTGACCCTGGCGGCGCGCTCGTACTTCGACGAACTGCTGCAGGCCGGCGTCAAGATCTACGAATACGGCCCACGCATGCTGCACACCAAGGCGCTGATCGCCGACGAGGAGCTGTGCATCGTCGGCAGCGCCAACTTCGACAACCGCAGTTTCCGCCTCAATTTCGAGGTGTCGGCGATGTTCCGCGACCGCAAGCTGACCCAGGAACTGGCCACGCTGATCGGCCGCGAGATCGCCGACGCGGTGCAGGTACGCGACGACCGCAAGCGCTCGCTGTGGCGCTATCGCCTGCCCGAAGCGCTGGCCCGGCTGACCTCGCCGCTGCTGTAGCGAGGGAGCCGCACTGGCGCGCCGATCGCGGCGGACAGCGACCGGCGCGGTGCAGGCTCGCGCCAGGGTAGGGCGGCGCTGCAGCGATCGCGGCGGAGTGATCGCCGATCCGCCGACCGGCGCAGGCTGCGCAGCACCGCCCCCGCGCAATCGCCTCGGCTGCCAGGCGCGGTATCGCTTCGATATGCCGTTGTCATCGCCGATGCCGCAGCGGCACGACATCCGTCCCGAGATTAGCGCTTCCCACATTGCGGGCGGGCTCCTGCCAACATCGCGGTACGCGCAGTCGGTCGGACCGGCCGGGGCGCCACGCCGACGTCTTGCGGCCCGACCCTACGTCTGTGGCGCGCGACCGATTTGCCCCCGGACAAGCGGATCACGTGGAACCGCTCGGCCGGGCAGCGCTACACTGCGCCCATCCTTGGGGAGGTCGTCATGTACTGGCTCTTTCTGCTGCTTGCGCTGGGTGCCTTCGTCCTGGCGTTCTCCACGCCGCACATGGCGTTGCTGGTCTTGGCGCTGCTGGCGGCGCTGGGCTTCCTGATGGCCTGGGCACGCGGCTGGTACGTGGCCAAGATCGGCGACGCCAGCCAGCGCGACGCGCTGCCGATGATCGATCCGGCCGAACTGCGCCGGCTGCGCGAGCAGGCCGAGGCGCGCCGCGCCGCCGCGGCGGCGGCCGCCGCCAGCGACGACGCGATGTCGCCGTGAGCCGCCCGTGCCGATGACCCAGCTCAGCGTCAACGTCAACAAGATCGCGGTGCTGCGCAATTCGCGCGGCGGCGAGCTGCCCAGCGTGCTGGAGGCGGCGCAAGCCTGCCTGGATGCCGGCGCGCACGGCATCACCGTGCATCCGCGCCCGGACCGGCGTCACATCCATGCCGAGGACGTGCTGGCGCTCGCCGCGCTGACCCGCGCGCGTGGCGTGGAATTCAACATCGAAGGCAATCCGTTCGCGCCGCCGCGGCCCGGCTACCCGGGGCTGATCGCGCTGTGCGCGCAGGCGCGCCCGGCGCAGGCCACCCTGGTCCCGGACGGCGACGGCCAATTGACCTCGGACCACGGCTTCGACTTCGGCCGCGACAGCGAACGCCTGCGCCCGCTGATCGGCGAACTGAAGGCGCTGGGGTGTCGGGTCAGCCTGTTCGTCGACGCCGACACGCCCGACCTGGCGCGCGCCGCCGAGCTCGGCGCCGACCGCGTCGAGCTGTACACCGGCCCCTACGCTGAAGCGTTCGCGCGCGGCGACGCCTCGGCAGCGGAGGCCTTTGCGGCGGCCGCGCATCGCGCGCAGGCCGCGGGACTCGGGGTCAATGCCGGCCACGACCTGGCCCAGGCCAATCTCGGCGCGTTCCTGGCCGCGGTGCCGCAGGTGCTGGAAGTGTCGATCGGACATGCGTTGATCAGCGAGGCGCTGTATGCGGGCCTCGATGCGACGGTAAAGGCCTACCTGGCGATCCTGGCCTCGGGTCGATAACACCGCGGTCGCCTGGCCCCATGCGACCTTCCCACCAGCACGTCGCACGCTTGGCGGTCGCGCAACAGCGCGATCGGGAATCGCGGCTTCGACGTGTCGTGGTCAGCGCTGATTGCTGGCTCGATCGAGTCCGTTCTGCTGCCTGTCGCCCAGCAACGCGGCCGACACGCGGCGTTGCTGCCGCACGGTCGACGTGGCAGGCGCTCGATGATGCATGCGCTCGTACTCGCGGCCCGCTCCTGGCCGCGTCCGCCGCCGCAGCTTGCTTGGTCCGGCGCTGCGATCGAGCCGATGCCACAACGTCGATCTACCGCATCACGCTGCGACGCATGAGATCGATCGGTGTCCTGCTCACAATGGCCTGGAGCCTGGCCGCCTGCTCGCCGGATACAGTGACCAGCCGCTACGCCACCTTGGCCGCTGCGCGCGCCGACCGCCTGTTCGAGCGAGGCTGGCTGCCCGATCTTCTCCCACCGTCGACGGTGCGGATTCGCACGTCCAACAATCTCGACCTGGGGACCTCATCGGGAGAGTTCCACTTCGCGCCAGCGCAGGCACCCCGCTTGTTTCGCCGCCTGGCAGCCGGCGCCAGCGCAGCCGCGCCGTTCGAGGCATGGCATGAGACTGTCCAACACTACGAGGGCAGAGGATTCACGGCCTGGACCTACGAGCAGGACCACACCACCTGGGTGTTCTTTTGCCAGGCAGGCGAAGGCCATTGCGACTACGTCGCGTGGCTCGATCGCTGAGACTAGCCATCTCCGGACGGCGCGGACCTGAAGAGCTCGCGAGAGCCGCGGCGCCCGGTATCGGCGTGCACCCAGATCGCACGTGGAACCGCCAAGCGAAGCGACGCCACCGTTGTCGATGGCGCCGCATCTTCGCCTGACGGCGGCAATAGACGCTACTGCTGCTGCAGGAAGCCGATCCTTTCCACGTTTGCGTTCTTCGCCGCCGCCAGCACCTTGGCCATCACGTCGTACTCGGCATCGGGATTGGCATCGATGCGCAACTCCGGCGGATTGCCTGCCGCCTCCGCCATCGCCTCATGCAGGCGCGGCTGCAGGTCGGCAAGCGGCAGCGGGCTGGCGTTCCAGAACAACTGGCCGCTGGCGTCCAGGCGCAACTGGATCGGCGGCGGCGGTTCGCGCGGCGGCGTCGGCGAGGAGGTGCGCTGCGGCAGGTCCAGCGTGATCGGCCGCGTCACCAGCGGCGCGGTCACCAGAAAGATGATCAACAGCACCAACATCACATCGACCAGCGGTGTCACATTGATCTCCGCCAGCGGTCCCCGGTTCCCTGCGGTACTGAACGCCATGGCCTGCCTCCGTCCTGTGGTTGTGGTGTCGCGTCCCCAGCCTACACCCGGGCCAGGCCGTTGCGCGATGGGCACCAACGCGAAAAGCGGAGATCGGGTGGAGCGCGACCGGCCGCATCGCGGCGCGGCCGCGTGCGCGCCTGCACGTCCTTCTCCAGGCAGCGGCGGCGGCGGCGCGATGGGTATCGGCCGCGGCACGAAACGTGTCGGGGGTGCGTGTCGCGACTGAAGTCGCTCCTACAAAAAGTCACACGGGGTCGCGCGCCGCGCTGCCGATGCCATTGGTGGCATGCGGGCGCGGCCAAAAAAAACGCCACCGTTTCCGGTGGCGTTGCAGTCGCGTCATGACTGAGGTGTTGCGGTGAAACTTATTGCTGCACGAAGCCGATCTTTTTCATGTCCGAGTTCTTGGCGGCGGCCAGCACCTTGGCCATCACTTCGTACTCGGCATCCGGATTGGCATCGATGCGCAGTTCCGGCTGGTTGGTCGGATCGCGCTGTACTTCGTTTTCCATCATCTGCGGGAGCGCCGTCACTGCCACCGGGCTGTTGTTCCAGAAGATCTGGTTCGACGCGTCGATGCGCAGATCGATCGGCGGCGGCGGCTCACGCAGCTGCGGCGGCGGGTTGATGACTCGCTGCGGCAGGTCGACGTCGATCGGGTAGGTCATGATCGGCGCCGTGACAAGAAAGATGATCAACAGCACCAGCATCACGTCGACGAGCGGCGTGACATTGATGTCGGCCATCGGGCCCTTACCACCACCACTAGAAAATGCCATGGTTATTGGCCCTTATCTTTTGTCGCAACGAAGCCTACGTCCAGCATACCTTGGGACTGCGCGATCTTCGTGATCTCGTTGATGGTACGCATTTTCGTGGTGCGATCGCCGCGCAGGTTGAGCGGCGGCTGCGGGCTTTGCTGTGCAGCGGTAGAAAATCTGGACTCCAGCGTCTCCTTGCTGACTTTTTCATCGTTCCAGAAAATCGTCCCATCCTCCTTCACGGCGACCGTGATGGGGTTGAGCCTCGGCTTCTGCTGCTCTGGGTTTTCGTTCAGATTCGCACGGGGAAGCTCGACCTTGATCTTCTGCTGCATCAGCGGTGTGGTGATGATGAAGATGATCAGCAAGACCAACATGACGTCCACGAGGGGCGTCACGTTGATGTCGGCCATGGGACCGTTGCTGTTACCACTACTGAAAGCCATAACGGGCTCCGTTAATCGTTGCGTGGACTACTCGACCGCGGATCAGCGAACGCGCGAACCAGTGGCGAAGAAGTCGTGCAGGTCGTGGGCGAAGGTGTCGAACTTGGCGATCACCGAGCTGTTGACCTTGCTGAAGAAGTTGAAGGCGAACACGGCCGGGATCGCGACGAACAGACCGATCGCGGTCATGATCAGCGCTTCACCGACCGGGCCGGCCACCGCTTCGATACCGGCGTTGCCGCTGGCACCGATCTTGATCAGCGCGCCGTAGATACCCCACACCGTACCCAGCAGACCGACGAACGGCGCGGTCGCACCGACGGTGGCCAGCAGGGTCATGCCCGACTGCAGCTTGGTGCTTTCGCGGGTCACGGCCTGACGCAGGGCGCGGTCGACGAACTCCGAACGGCTCAGGGTCTCGCCCAGGCCAGCGCCGGTGCCGGCTTCGGCGCGCTGGTGGTGCGCAGCGGCCTGCGCGGCGTCCAGGGCGATCTTCGAGAACGGCTCGGAGGCCGGCTGCTCTTCCATCGCACGGATGGCGTCCTGCGCGTTCGGCGTATCCCAGAACAGGCTGGTGACGCGGTCGGCCTGTCCCTTCAGACGGGTGGCGCGGAAAATGTTGATGACGGTCCAGTACCAGGAGGCCGCCGACATGATGACGAGGGTGAGAAGCACCACCCAGGAGACGGCGAAGTCACCCGGCTTGGAGGTCATCTCGGTGATCAGGTGCTCGAAGCCCATCTGCGACAGGGCAGATGCGTTGTTGCCCCCCGCGGCGGCGATGAAAATTTCCTGCAGCATGACGCGTACCTTTGTTGTGTGTGGTGATGAGGGTGGTGCAAAGAGTAGACAGGCCCTGCAGGCCGGCGGGTGCGCCGGCCTGCCGCCTTTGCATCAGTTCAGCGCGAAGTTGACCGGGACGCGGACGCGGCCGGCAGTCTTCTGTCCATTGACGACAGCGGCATTGAACCGCCACTTGCGCGCTGCATCCATCGCGGCGCGGTCCAGGTCGCGGTTGCGGCTGGATTTCTCGACGGAAACGTTGGTGACGTTACCGTTTGCATCGACGTCGATGATCAGGATCACCTCGCCCTGCGCGCCCGACCGGAATGCGGACGGCGGGTACTTGGGCGGGTTCATGTTCTTCGACGAAATATCCACGCTGGCGCCGATGTCGGTCGCCTGTGCAGGCGGCGCAGGCGGCGTCGGCGGCGTGGCGATGTCGCTCGGACGCGGTTCCGGCACGTCGATCGGCGGCGCTTCCGGCGGCGGCGGGGTCGGGGTCGGCTTCGGCGGGGCCAGGTTCTTCACCGGCGGCGGCGGCGTTTCCGGCGGCTTCGGCGGCGGCGGCGGCGGCGGCGGTGGCGGCGGCGGCACGTCGACCAGGGTCACGACGATGTTGCGTTCCTTCTCCACTGCCGCCTTCGGCGCAACCGCGGGGATCAGCAGCAACATCAGCGCTGCCAGATGCAGTGCGATTACGAAGGCAATACCGATGATGCGCGCCCAGCTGAGGCCGGTGGCTTCATCTCTGTAATGCCGATTGATGACCAGTTGTTCCGTCATGCGCCAATGACTCGTTTAGGGGGGTCGGGATTCGCAGAATCTGAATCCCAGTTCACGCGGTGTCACACCGCAGGAACCTCCAAGCTTATACCAATCCCTGCGACCTGCACTACTTTAAGCACTGGTTTTCGGGGGCTTTTTTTGCGGCTTACTTCAGATTGACGATCTTCTTGGCGTCTTCCGGCTTCTTGACGCCCTTGGCCAGCGCCTGCTGCGCCGCCTGCTTGGCTTCCGGGATGCGGCCTTCCTGGTGCAGCACCTTGGCCAGGTTCAGATAGGTCTCGCCGTCCTTGGACATCGGCGCGGCCTTCTGCCAGTTCTCGATCGCCTGCGGCAGCTGGTCGCTGTAGTAGTAGGACTGCGCCAGGGCCAGGTAGGTCTGGTAGTCGGGCTTGAGGATGCCCTTCTGCATGCCTTCGTTGATGACCGCGATGACGTCCTTTTCGTGGCCATCGGTGTTGGCGTAGATCGAGTACAGCTGCTTGTACTCCTTCTCGTCGGTCAACTGGCCGGAGGCGCGCAGCTTGTCCATCACCCCAGCGGCCTTGTCCATCTGGTCGGCCTGCATGTACATGTTGGCCAGGTTGAGCTGGGCCTTCTTGTCGTTGGGCGACTTGGCCGCCAGCGCCTCGGCGGCCTTGACCGCTTCGCCGGTCTGGCCGGCTTCGGCGTAGGACGCCATCAGCAACTGGTTCCAGCTGTCCTTGGGCTCCGGCGAGGCCGCGATGGCCTGCTTCAGCACCGGGATCGCTTCCTGGTAGCGCTCGGTCTGGTACAGCGCCTGGCCCTTGAGGATCAGGTCTTCCGGACGGGTCGACTTGGTTTCGGCCAGGAACTTGTCCAGCGTCGCCAGGCCTTCGGCGGTCTGGTCGTCCTGCAACTGCAACTGCGCCAGCATCAGCATCGACTGGTAGTGGCCGTTGTTGTCCAGGCCATTGAGCTGGATCGCCTGCTGCAGGTACTGCTTGGCGGCGGCGCTGTCGTCGAGGTTGTAGGCGGCCTGCGCGGCCAGCTGCGCGGCGATGGACTTGTCGTATTCGTTGGCCGCGCTGTTGGCCAGGATCTCGTCGGCCTGGCTGCGCACGCCGGCGTAGTCCTCGCCCTTGTTGTAGGTGTCGATCAACTTCTGCAGCTTGCTGCCGAGCTTGGACGAGGGCTTGCCGGTCGGCTCCTGGCGGGTGGCGTTGGGGAACATCACCGTGGCCTTCTCGTTCTTCGACTTGCGCGAGGAACGCTGCTCGGTGCGGTCGTTCTGCGCCACGGCATCGGCCACCACCGCGCCGCCGAGGGCAGCGGTGATCAGCAGGGACAACAGCGCGTGCTTGCGATTACGGAATTTCATGGATCACCTCGGTGGAACCGCCCGGAGCGGCACGGAAGACGGAGTGGCCGGCCAAGGCCGAGCCCGCAAAACTAACAGAAACCTGTACGCCGTGAAAACGTTTTTGGGATGCATTGGCATTGCCAGCGCCCCCCGCATCCGCTCCAGCCGGCGAGGCGCTCAGCCGCACTTGGGCGTGCGTCCCGCGCTGCGTGCCTGCGTGTACACCGGCTCGAGCGCGGCGACGTCGCGCTGCAACTCGCCGATGCGGGCGCTGGGATCGGGATGGGTGGACAGCCATTGCGGCTGGCGCTGGCCGCCAGCGGCCATCATGTTCTTCCACAGGTCCACCGCCTGCGCCGGATCGAAGCCGGCCTGCGCCATGAGCCGCTGGCCGACCACGTCGGCCTCGCTTTCCTGGGTGCGCGACCCCGGCAGCAGGAAGGCGGCCTGCGCGGTCATGCCGCCGACCTGGCCCACCGTGTCGGCGGCGGCGCTGCCGTAGCGCGCGCCGGCCAACGCGCCCAGCACGCTGAGGCCGGTCTGGGCGCCGATCTGGCGGGTGATGCGTTCTTCGTGATGGCGCGAGATCACGTGGCCGATCTCGTGACCGAGCACCGCCGCCAACTGATCCTGGTTCTTGGCCACGCTGAAGATGCCGCTGTTGACGCCGACCTTGCCGCCGGGCAGCGCGAACGCGTTGGGTTCCTTGTCGTCGAACACCGCGGTTTCCCAGGCGGTGCCGCGCCATTGCGCGGGCAGCTGTCCGACCAGTGCATCGACCACGCAACGCACATAGGCATTGCGCTTGGGATCGCGGTCGATCGGTTCCTTGGCCTTGGCTTCGGCGAAGGCCTGCACGCCCAGCTGATCGAGCTCCTGTTGCGAGACGCCACCCACCACCTGCGTACGCCCGGTCGGCGACGTGGTGGTCGCGCAGGCAGCCAGCAGCAGCGCGATCGAGGCGCCAAGTACAGCGTTTTTCATATCGTTCCCCCTATGACACGTGTCGCAGTGTGCTGGGGAGCGGCTTAACTTTTCGTCAAACGGCCTCAGGAAGTACCGAGCCAGTACAGGCCCGCGACGGCGACGGCATTGTTCAGGCCGTGGGCGGCGATCGGCGCCCACAGCGTGCCGGTGCGCTTGTACAGCCACGCGAATGCCGCGCCCATGCCGCCGTAGATCAGCCACAACTGCAGGGTTTCGGCCACGCCGTTGCCGGTGGTGCCGGGCAGTTCGTGCACCAGCGCGAACGCGAAGCCGCTGAGCGCCATGCCCAGCCGTGGCCAGCCGGCATCCCACAGGCGCCGGAACAGCACGCGCCGGAACAGCAGTTCCTCGTAAGCCGGCGCGATCAGCACCGCGAACACGATCAGGAACAGCGGCATCTGCGCCATCGCGTCGCGCATCAGCGGCAGATTGGTCGGGACCGGCTTGATTCCCACTTGGGCGCCGAGATTGGACAGCAGGCTGCTGCCCACGAACACCGACACCGCCACCAGCAGCACCCAGCCCCAGGTCGACGGCACCCGCGCCGCCCGCCAGGACGCGCGGCGCTCGGCGGCATCGGCCGGGCGGCGCAGGAAGTACAGCAACAACGCCGCCGACAGGGTGCTGAACAGCGCGATCAGCAACTGCGCCAGCACGCCGGGCTGACCGAGATGCGCGGCGACGGTGGAGGCGATGCGGTCGCTGGGAATGCCCTGCGCGCGCAGCTCCATGCCGACCTGGAACCCGCGCAGCACGCCCCACGCCACGCCGCACACGACGCTGACGCCGAACAGCACGACCGCGGCGAACAGCACGTCGATGACGAAGCCGAGCACCGGCTTGGGCCAGCCGGTCGGCGCCGCGGGACGGGGAAGCGAGGGCGGGGTGGGCGACGGCAGCGCGGTCATCGCGGTCCTGGTCAGCAACGGGCGGAAGGAAAGGCCGGCGCCGTTCGGGCACCGGCCGCACACGGCACCGCCGCGGTCAGATGTCGAGGTTGGCGACCTTCAGCGCGTTCTCCTCGATGAAGTCGCGGCGCGGTTCGACCACGTCGCCCATCAAGGTGCTGAAGATCTGGTCGGCGGCCACCGCGTCCTCGATGCGCACCTGCAGCAGGCGGCGCGTATCCGGGTTGACCGTGGTCTCCCACAACTGCTCGGCGTTCATTTCGCCCAGGCCCTTGAAGCGCTGGATCTGCCGGCCCTTCTTGGCTTCCTCGAACAGCCAGGCATGCGCTTGGGCGAAGCTGGCGATGCCCTGGGTCTTGTTGCCGCGCGCGATCTGCGCGCCCTCGCGCACCAGCCCGTGCAGGGCCAGCGCAACCTCGCGCAGCGGACGCAGTTCGCCGCTCTCGAAGGCGGCCATCGGCACCCAACTGATCAGTTCTTCGCCCATATGGCGGCGAACGACCTTCAACATGGCCGGTTTCTGCTCGCTGCCCGGCTCGAACTGCAGTTCGTAGCGCGCGGTGCCCAGGCTGCCGCGGTTGAGCACGGCCTGCAGCGCCTCCAGGCTCGGATGGCGATCGCCCTCGGCCTCCAATTGCGCCACGTCCAGCGGCGGCAGGTCGATCAGCGCGGTCAGCAGCGCCGGATCGTAGCGATGCGCATTGCGCGCCACCGCATCGTTGGCGCCGGCGAACAGCAGCAGCAGCTTTTCCAGCGCCGCACCGGTGATCGGCGGCTCGCCGCTCGCCGGAACCAGCGCGGCGCCTTCGACCGCGCTGTTGGCCAGGTAGGCGTTGAGCGCGTTGTCGTCCTTCAGGTACAGCTCCTGCTTGCCCTGCTTGAGCCGGTACAGCGGCGGCAGGCCGATGTAGATGTAACCGCGCTCGATCAGCTCCGGCATCTGCCGGTAGAAGAAGGTCAGCAGCAGGGTGCGGATGTGCGCGCCGTCGACGTCGGCGTCGGTCATGATGATGATGCGGTGGTAGCGCAGCTTGTCCGGGTTGTACTCGTCGCGGCCGATGCCGGTCCCCAGCGCGGTGATCAGCGTGCCGACCTGGTCGGAGGCCAGCATGCGGTCGAAACGCGCGCGTTCCACGTTGAGGATCTTGCCGCGCAACGGCAGCACCGCCTGGTTCTTGCGGTTGCGGCCCTGCTTGGCCGAGCCGCCGGCCGAGTCGCCCTCGACGATGAACAGTTCCGACAGCGCCGGATCCTTTTCCTGGCAGTCGGCCAGCTTGCCGGGCAGGCCGGCGATGTCCAGCGCGCCCTTGCGGCGGGTCAGGTCGCGCGCCTTGCGCGCCGCCTCGCGGGCGCGCGCGGCGTCGACGATCTTGCCGGCGATGGCCTTGGCCTCGTTGGGGTTCTCCTGCAGGAACTCCTCCAGGCGCGCGCCGAAGGCGTTCTCCACCGCCGGACGCACGTCGGAGCTGACCAGCTTTTCCTTGGTCTGGCTGGAGAAGCTCGGGTCCGGCACCTTCACCGACAGCACCGCGATCATGCCTTCGCGCATGTCGTCGCCGGTCAGGTTTATCTTGGCCTGCTTGGCGATGCCGTTCTGCTCGATGTAGGTGTTCAGCACCCGGGTCAGCGCGCCGCGGAAGCCGGCCAGGTGCGTACCGCCGTCCTTCTGCGGGATGTTGTTGGTGAAGCAGTACATCGTCTCCTGGTAGGAGTCGGTCCACTGCAGCGCCACGTCCACGGTGATGCCGTTGTGCTCGCCGGTGACGGAGATCACGTTCGGGTGCAGCGGGGTCTTCAACTGCGCCAGGTGCTCGACGAAGCTGCGGATACCGCCTTCGTAGTGGAAGTCGTCGCGGCGGCCTTCGCCGCGCTCGTCGGCGAGCACGATCTTGACCCCGGAGTTGAGGAAGGACAGCTCGCGCAGGCGACGCGCCAGGATGTCGTAGTGGAATTCCACGTTGTTGTGGAAGGCCACCACCGACGGCCAGAAACGCACCGTGGTCCCGCGCTTGCTGGTCTCGCCCACCTGCTTGAGCGGGGCCACGGCCGCGCCGTCGCTGAATTCCTGCTGGTAGTGGAAGCCGCCCTGGAACACGTCCAGCAGCAGCTTCTCCGACAGCGCGTTGACCACGCTGACGCCCACGCCATGCAGGCCGCCGGAGACCTTGTAGCTGTTGTCGTCGAACTTGCCGCCGGCGTGCAGCACGGTCATCACCACCTCGGCGGCCGAGACCTCGCGGCCGAGCTTGGCGCTCATCTGCGCGTGCTTGCCGACCGGGATGCCGCGGCCGTTGTCGGACACCGACACCGAGCCGTCGGCGTGGATCGTCACCGCGACATGGTCGGCATGGCCGGCCAGCGCCTCGTCGATCGAGTTGTCGACGACCTCGAACACCATGTGATGCAGACCGGTGCCGTCATGGACGTCGCCGATGTACATGCCGGGCCGCTTGCGGACCGCCTCCAGGCCTTCCAGGGCGGTGATGCTGTTGGCGTCGTAGTTGCCGTTGTTGGGCGGGGTGTTCTGTTCGTCGGTCATGCGGGTGCCGTAGGCTCCACGAGGCGGCGAAGACAGGCCGGGGCCGGTTCGCGCCGCTGGATAGGGGATTGGCGCAAATTATAGCAGCCCCGGGCAGGGGACCCGTGGCGGGCTAGCCCTGGGCCAGGAGACGACCGTGTTCCACGTGGAACCGCGTGATCGGCAGGTCGGCATCGGCCAGTGCCTGCGGCGTTTCGGTGGCGGTGACGAAGACCTGGGCCGGACCGGATCGCAGGCGCCGCAGCACGCGACCTTGATGATGCCGATCCAGCTCCGAGGCCAGATCATCCAGGGCGATCACCGGCCACTCGCCACGCTGCTCCGCATAGTCCTCGGCCTGCGCCAGCAGGCAGGCCAGGGCGGTGAGCTTGGCCTGACCGCGCGAGAGCGCGTCGCGGCCGGGAATCTCGGCGAAGCTCAGGCCCCAGTCGGCGCGATGCGGGCCGGCGGAGGTGTAGCCGAGCAGGCGGTCGCGCTCGCGGTTGAGCAGCAGCGCGTCGGCCAGCGAGACCTCCTGCCGGCGCCAACCGGGAGAAAACTGCAGATGCGCAATGCCCAGTGCGGGTGCCAGATCAGGCGCAAGGGCGAGCAGGCGCTGTAGCAGGCGGTCCAAGTACTCCTGGCGGCGCGAGGTCAGCGGCTCGCCGGACTCGGCCAGTTCGTGGTCCCAGGCATCCAGCGCGGCGCCGTTCCCACCACTCTTCAGGAGAGCATTGCGCTGCTTGAGCGCTCGTGCATACCGCCGCCACAGCGACAGGAAGTCTGGTTCCACGTGGAACAAGCCCCAATCGACGAAGCGGCGGCGCGGTTCGCCACCGCCGCTGACCAGGATGTGGCTGCCCGGCTCGAAGGTCACCACCGCCAGCGCCGCGCACAAGGTGCCCAGATGGGCGACATCCTGGCCGTCGAGGCGCCCGCGCCAGTCCTGGCCGCTGTGCCGCAGGCCGGCACGGCGTCGGCGCTCGGTGCCTAGGGGACTGGACTGCTCCTGCCATTCGACGAAGACGTCCAGCGCCTCCTGGCCCTGGCTGACCAGGCCGTCGCGGACCCGTCCACGGAAGCTGCGACCGTAGGCCATCAGGTGCAGGGCCTCGAGGATGGTGGTCTTGCCGGCGCCGTTGTCGCCGGTGATCAGGTTCAACCCGGGCGCTGGCGCAAGTTCGAGCGTCGCGAACCGGCGCAGGTGGTGGAAGTCGAGACGGGAAACGTGCATGTGGAGATCGGAGGCGAGGGCGCTCGCACCGGGCGCACGCGGATCGTTCGTGGGGATAGGGCGGCAGCATACCCAAAGCCGTTGCGAACGTCCTGTGGGCAGCACAGCGGGTAGCGGGAGATCGGAAGCTGGCGATACCCAACTGATCCAAGCGGGGCATCGCCCCCTGCCGTCTTGGGATTTACGCGAAGTAGATGGCGTCTGTCGCGGCTGAAGCCGCTCCTACGGACGGCGCTGCGTCCAGGAAACAAAAAGCCCGGCTTGCGCCGGGCTTTCATGCCGTGTTCCACGTGGAACACGATGGCTCGACCGGTCAGAGACGCAGCGGCATCACCACGTGGCGCGAGCGGGCGCTGCTGGCCTCGCGCACCAGGGCGGAGGAGTTGGCGTCGCGCAGCTGGATCACGATGAACTCCTCGCGCAGCGCCGACAGGGCGTCGAGCAGGTAGTTCACGTTGAAGCCGATGGCCAGGTCGCTGACCTTGGTGTCCGCCTCGATCTCTTCCTGCGCTTCTTCCTGCTCCGGATTGTGCGCGCTGATCTTCAACTGGCCCGGCGAGACTTCGACGCGCACGCCGCGGTACTTCTCGTTGGACAGGATCGCCGCGCGCTGCAGCGCGGCACGCAGGGCTTCGCGATCCAGCTTGACCTCGCGATCGGCGCCGATCGGGATCACCGCCTCGTAATCCGGGAAACGGCCGTCGATCAGCTTGGACGTGAAGGTGACATCGTCGCGCTTGACCCGCACGTGGCTGCGGCCGACTTCCAGTTCCACCTCGCGATCGCCGCCTTCCAGCAGGCGCTGCAGCTCGGTCACGCCCTTGCGCGGCACGATGATCTGCCGCTTGGCGCCGCCGGCGTTCTCCAGTTCGGTCTCGCACAGCGCCAGGCGGTGGCCGTCGGTGGCCACGCAGCGCAGGGTCTGGTCGCGCAGGTCGAACAGCAGGCCGTTGAGGTAGTAGCGCACGTCCTGCTGCGCCATCGCGAACGCGGTGCGCTCGATCAGTTCCTTCAGCGCGGCCTCGGGCACGGCGACGCGTTCGGTGGCCTCGACCTCGTCGACCGACGGGAAGTCGTTGGCGGGCAGGGTGGCCAGGGTGAAGCGGCTACGCCCGGCCTGCACGGTGATCTTGTCGCCGCTCTGCGAGACGGTGATCTTGCTGCCGTCGGGCAGCGCGCGAATGATCTCGAACAGCTTGCGCGCCGGAATCGTGGTTTCGCCGTCCTCTGCGTCATCGACCGCGATGCGCGACACCATCTCCACTTCCAGGTCGGTACCGGTCAGCGACAGTTGCCCGCCGTGGACCTGGACTAGGAAGTTGGCCAGAACCGGCAAGGTCTGGCGGCGTTCGACCACATTGACGACTTGCGCCAACGGCTTGAGGAAGGCTTCGCGCTGCAGTGTGAAACGCATGTGGTTCCGTGCCCCTATGCTTTAAAAAGATATGGAATAAATCAAAAGCTTGGTGGTGATGGTAGAGCGAATTTCGGTGTAAACATGGCTCAACTATCTGTATTAAAAGGGATTTTCTCCCCTTCAATCCCCTGTATTACTGCCCCTGGAAGGGTGGGGAAACCTGTGGATAGTTTTGCCGCGGTTGCCGCGTCGCGCTTTATCCACAGTTTCTCCCGGATTTGTCGCGAAGTCATGCACCGATTTATCACGCGGCGCCGGACGGTGCCCCGCGCCGCCCTTCCGCCCTACTCGCTCAGCTTGCGGATCAGCTTGTCCCAGTCTTCGCGCAGCTTGCCGTCGGTCTCCATCAGGTGCTTGATCTGGCGGCAGGCGTGCAACACGGTGGTGTGGTCGCGCCCGGCGAACGCATCGCCGATCTCCGGCAGGCTGTGCTCGGTCAGTTCCTTGGTCAGCGCCATCGCCACCTGCCGCGGCCGCGCCAGCGAGCGCGTGCGCCGCTTGGACAGCAGATCCTTGATCTGCAGGCCGTAGTAGTCGGCCACGGTCTTCTGGATGTTGGGAATGCCGATCGCCTGCTGCTGCGCGCGCAGCAGGTCGCGCAGGGTCTCCTGGGCGAACTCGGTGGTGATCGCGCGGCCGGTGAAGTTGGCGCGCGCGGCCAGCGTGTTGAGGGCGCCTTCCAGGTCGCGCACGTTCGAGCGCATCTTCTTGGCGATCAGGAACGCCACGTCGTCCGGGATCTCGGCGCCGCGCTCGCGTGCCTTGGCCAGCACGATCGCCGCGCGGGTCTCGAAATCCGGCGGATCGATCGCCACCGACAGGCCCCAGGCCAGGCGCGACTTCAGCCGCGGCTCCAGGCCCTCGACCTCGCGCGGGTAGCGGTCGCAGGTCAGGATGATCTGCTGGCGGCCGTCGAACAGCGCGTTGAAGGTGTGGAAGAACTCCTCCTGGGTGCGGTCCTTGCCGGCGAAGAACTGGATGTCGTCGATCAGCAGCGCGTCCACCTGCTGGAACTGGCGCTTGAACTGGTCCATGGTCTTGTCCTGCAGCGCGCGGATCATCGCGCTGAAGAACTGTTCCGAACGCAGGTACATCACCCGCGCGTTCGGGTTCTGCTCGCGCATCGCGTTGCCGGCGGCGAACATCAGGTGGGTCTTGCCCAGGCCGGTGCTGCCGTACAGCAGCAGCGGGTTGTGCGCGCGGTCGCCGGGCTTCTGCGCGGCCTGCGTGGCCGCGGCCAGGCCGAGCTGGTTGCTGCGGCCCTCCACGAAGTTGGCGAAGGTGTAGTGCGCATCGAGGTTGCCGGCGAACGGTTCCAGCAGCGGCGCCGGCGGCGTGCGCGCCGCGGCCGCGTCGGTGGCGGCCGGCGCCACCGGTTCGGGCGCGCGCGGGCGCGAGCCGACCTGCAGCGCGACCTCGCCGTTGCCGGCGAAGTAGGTCAGCAGTTCGCGGATCCGCGCCAGGTAGCGCTCGCGCACCTGTTCGACGATGAAGGCGTTCGGGGCGTACAGGACCATGCTGTTGTCATGGCGCTGTTCGGCTTGCAGCGGTTTCAACCAGGTGTGAACGTCTTCGGCTGGAAATTCAGCTTCCAGACGTTCCAGGCAGCGGGGCCAAGCATCCAT